>JANXRC010000135.1 GCA_025353195.1 Rhodocyclaceae bacterium | reverse complement strand
ATCGACTGCGAGCCGCCGCTGGCCCTGACGCTGGTGCAGGCCCTGCCAGCCAGCGACAAGATGGATCTGGTGGTGCAGAAGGCGGTCGAACTGGGAGTCCGCCACATCCAGCCGGTGACGGCGAAGCGCAGCCTGGTCAGGCTTTCCGGCGAACGCGCAACGCGCCGCGTGGAGCATTGGCGCAACATCGCGATCGCCGCCTGCGAGCAATCCGGGCGCAATCGCGTCCCGGCGGTATCGCCAATTCTTGATCTGCCGCAATATCTTGGCGTCGCAGCGCAGGAGAATGGGCTACGCTTCGTCTGCGCGCCGGGTGCTACTGCGTCCCTGCGTGACATGAAGGCGCCTGCCGTGCCGGTCAGTTTGCTGGTGGGCCCGGAAGGCGGTTTTGAGGAAGGTGAATTGTTGGCGGCGCGGGCCGCCGGCTTCCATGCCATCGGGCTGGGGCCGCGCGTGTTGCGCACTGAAACCGCCGGGCTCAGCGCCTTGGCGGCAATGATGGCACTTTGGGGAGACTGGTAATGTTCGAATCTGCAGAAATCGGTCACAAAATCGAAAAAGACATCTACAAGAAGGCCGTGCCGGAATTGCGCGCCGCCCTGCTCGACGCCCAGTTCGATCTCAAGGAAAACGGCAAGATCCCGGTCATCGTGCTGGTCAGCGGCCAGGATGGCGCCGGCAAGGGCGAGACCATCAACATCCTCTACGAGTGGATGGACCCACGTTTTATCTCGACGCTGGCATTCTCGTCGCCAAGCGACGAAGAGCGCTCGCGGCCCTTCATGTGGCGCTACTGGCGTGCGCTGCCGCCCAAGGGACGGGTCGGCATCTTCGCCGGCTCCTGGTATTCGAGCCCGATCCACGACCGCCTCGACGGCGGCATGAGCAAGGCGGCGATGGACGCGCGCATCGACCAGATCAACCGCTTCGAAGCCATGCTGGTCAATGAAGGCGCGCTGGTGCTGAAGTTCTGGTTCCACCTGACCAAGGACGGCCAGAAACGCCGCCTGAAGCTGCTGGAAAAGAACCCGCAGACCGCCTGGCGAGTCACCAAGTGGAACTGGGAACGCCTGAAGACCTACGACAAGCTGCAGGACGTGGTCGGCCACGTGTTGCGCCTGACCAACACGCCCTGGGCGCCGTGGATCATCATCGAAGGCGAGGACGACCGCTATCGCTCGCTGATGACCGGCAAGATCCTGCTCGAGGCGATCCGCCACCGCCTGGACAACGCCGGCATGCAGACCACGCCGGTGGCGCCTCCGATCCGGGTGAGCATCGACGGCCGCAACGTGCTCTCCGAACTCGACCTGAACAAGACGCTGACCGACAAGGAATACGACGACCAACTGGCGAAATGGCAGGGCAAGCTGTCGGAACTGGTGCGCGACCCGCGGTTCAAGGGACGCTCGGTGGTCTGTGCCTTCGAGGGCGCGGATGCGGCCGGCAAGGGCGGCGCCATCCGCCGCATCGCCGCGTCGATGGACGCACGCGACTACCAGATCGTGCCGGTAGCCGCGCCGACCGAGGAAGAGCGCGCCCAGCCCTACATGTGGCGCTTCTGGCGGCACATCCCGCGTAACGGCCGGGTGACGATCTTCGACCGCACCTGGTACGGCCGCGTGCTGGTCGAGCGCGTCGAAGGCTTCTGTGCCGAGGCCGACTGGCTGCGGGCCTATTCCGAGATCAACGACTTCGAGCACGAACTGTCCGAATCCGGCGCCATCGTATGCAAGTTCTGGCTGCAGGTCAGCCAGGAAGAGCAATTGAAGCGCTTCAAGGAACGCGAGAAAATCCAGTTCAAGCGCTTCAAGATCACCGAAGAAGACTGGCGCAATCGCGAGAAATGGGATGCCTACCAGCAGGCCATCTGCGACATGGTGGACCGCACCAGTACGGGTACCGCGCCGTGGACGCTGGTCGAGGCCAACGACAAGGGCTACGCCCGGGTCAAGATTCTGCGCACCCTGTGCGAAAGGCTGGAGGCCGAACTGGAAGGCAAGCCGGTGCCGACCGAAAAGCCGGCCAAGGCCGGCAAGGAGAAGAAGGGCGGCAAGGACAAGAAGGCCGGCAAAGACAAGAAGACCGACAAGAATCCGCCGCCAGCGCCGCCGCCGGCGCCGGCCAAGGTCGCGCTACCCACGCCAAAACCGCCACGGCCCAAGGCACCGCCCGCCGCACGGTCAGTGAAGCCGAAGAAAGGCAAACCCGCTACATGACCCTGGAAACCCGCAGCAGCCAACCGGATACCGACGCCCGCCTAGTCGCCTGGGTGCGCCAGGCGGCGCCCTACATCCATGCCTTTCGCGGCCGTACCTTCGTCATCGCTTTCGGTGGCGAAGTACTCGAGGCCGGAGCCGCGCAGGCGCTGATTCATGACATTGCGCTGCTCGACAGCATGGGCATTCGCCTAGTGCTGGTGCATGGAGCGCGACCGCAGATCGATGCCGAGATGCATTCGCGCGGCCTTACGCCGAAGTTCCACAAAGGTTTGCGGATCACCGACGCCGCGGCTCTGGAATGCGTGAAACGGGCCATGGGTGTGACCCGCATCGAAATCGAGGCGCTGCTCTCCCAAGGGCTGCCCAACACGCCGATGGCGGGCGCCTTCCTGCGCGTCACCGGCGGCAATTTCATCACCGCGCGCCCGGTCGGCGTGGTCGACGGCATCGACTTCCAGTACACCGGTGCGATACGCAAGGTCATCGCCGAAGAAATCCAGGCCGACCTCGCCCAGGAAAACGTGGTGCTGATCACCCCGATCGGCGCATCACCGACTGGCGAAATTTTCAACCTGGCCTGGGAAGAGGTGGCCGAGGCGGTCGCGGTGGCGGTCAAGGCCGACAAGCTGATCTATCTGTGCGACGCACCGGGACTGGTCAATGCCAAGGGAGCCCTGATCGACGCCGTCACCGCTGACGAGGCGCAGAAACTCGCCACCCGGCATTTGTCGGCGCAAGCCGCTGAAATTGCCCGCGTCCTGCCCAGCGCGATACGTGCCTGCCGCGCCGGAATCGGTCGCGTGCATTTCCTCGATCGGCAAGCCGACGGCGCCATGCTGATGGAGTTCTTTACCCGTGACGGGGTCGGTACGGTGATGACCAGCGCACCGCTGGCGCTGCTGCGCGACGCAACCATCGACGATGTCGGCGCCATCCTCGGTTTGATCGAACCGCTGGAAGCCGACGGTACCCTGGTCAAGCGCGGTCGCGAGCGGCTCGAAATCGAAATCACCCGTTTCTCGGTGGTGGAGCACGATGGCGTGATCGTCGGCTGCGCAGCGCTCTATCCGTTCTCGACCGAGAAGTCGGCGGAACTGGCCTGCCTGGCCGTTATGGCGGATTTTCGCCGCAGCGGTTACGGTGATCAGTTGCGCAGCCACATCGAGGCCCGGGCCAAGAAGATGAAACTCAAGCGGCTGTTCGTGCTGACCACCCGCACCGCGCACTGGTTCATTGAACGCGGCTTCGTCGAAGCCGGCGTTGATGAACTGCCGGAAGCGAGGCGCGAACTCTACAATTTGCAGCGCCGCTCGAAAGTACTGGTGAAGTCCCTCTAGAACTAGGTAAACTGAAGGCATTACTGCATTCTTGACGAAAGGAAACACCGTGGCACGCATGGTCAACTGCATCAAGCTCGGGCGCGAGGCCGAAGGTCTCGATCTGCCTCCCATGCCAGGCGAAATGGGCAGGAAATTGTACGAAAACGTCTCCAAGGAGGCGTGGCAGCAATGGATCAAGCTGCAGACGATGATCATCAACGAGAACCGCCTGAGTCTCGCCGATGCCCAACACCGAAAGTATCTCGCCGAGCAGGTGCAGAAGCACTTTTTTGGAGACGGTGCCGATCAGGTAGGCGGCTACGTTCCTCCGACCTGAGAACCTATAGATCCCACCAGGAAACTTGCTGAGCGTGACTCTGCTGCGCGCGGTCAGCGCATGTAGGTCTGCACGCCATCCGCTGTCGCCAGCAGCAGTACATCAGCGCCGCGCCGCGCGAACAGGCCATTGGTCACGACACCGACGATCTGGTTGATCTGCACCTCGAGGCCGACCGGGTCGGTGATCGACAGGCCATGCACATCGAGGATCAGGTTGCCGTTGTCGGTCACCATGTCCTTGCGCAGCTTCGGCGTACCGCCGAGTTTGGCCAGTTCCCGGCCGACATAGGCGCGCGCCATCGGAATTACTTCCACCGGTAGCGGAAAGCGGCCCATGGTCTGCACCCGTTTGGAAGCGTCGCAGATGCAGACAAACGTCCCCGCCACCGCCGCCACGATCTTCTCGCGGGTCAGCGCGCCGCCGCCGCCTTTGACCATGGCCATGCTGCCGTCGATCTCGTCCGCACCGTCGACATAAATGCCGATGGCATCGACATCGTTGAGATCGAGCACGCGGATGCCATGGCCGGCCAGCCGTTTCGCCGTCGCTTCCGAGCTCGCCACGGTGCCGCCGAGGCGGTCCTTGATGGCGGCGATTTCGTCGATGAAGAAGTTCGCCGTGGATCCGGTGCCGACTCCGAGAATCGCGCCGACCGGCAGCCGGTCAGCGACGTAGTCGCGCGCCGCACGGGCGACGGCCTGCTTCAGTTCGTCCTGTGTCATCGTTTCGCCCCAATGTAAGTGGGGCGAATTTTACCGCCTAAGCCTCAGCGTTTCTTCATCGGCGGCAGGTCGGTGCACGATCCATGCGCCACCTCGGCCGCCATGCCGATGGTTTCGCCAAGGGTCGGATGCGGATGAATGGTCTTGCCGATATCCACCGCATCGGCGCCCATTTCGATGGCCAGCGCCACTTCGCCGATCATGTCGCCGGCGTTGGGACCGACGATGCTGCCGCCGATGACACGATGGGTTTCTTCATCGAACACCAGTTTGGTGAAGCCGTACTCGGCGCCGTTGGCGATCGCCCGACCCGAAGCCGCCCAGGGGAACTTCGCGCTGCTGACCTTGCGCCCGGTCTTCTTCGCCTCGTCTTCACCGACGCCGACCCAGGCGATTTCCGGATGCGTGTACGCCACCCCGGGAATTACCGTCGCGTCGAAGTGGCTCTTCTGCCCCGCCGCCGCCTCGGCCGCGACATGCGCCTCGTGCACCGCCTTGTGCGCCAGCATCGGCTGGCCGACGATGTCGCCAATGGCATAAATATGCGGCACGTTGGTCCGCATCTGGCTATCGACCGGGATGAAGCCACGCTCGCTCACCGTCACGCCGGCCTGGTCGGCGCCGATCTTCTTGCCGTTCGGCGCGCGACCCGCGGATTGCAGGATCATGTCGTAGCGCTGGGCCTCGACCGGTGCCTGCTCGCCTTCGAACTTGACCCAGAGGCCATCGGGCTTGGCGTCGACAGCGACGGTCTTGGTCTTCAGCATCATCTTGTCGAAGCGCTTGGCATTCTGCTTTTCCCAGACCTTGACCAGGTCGCGATCCGGCCCCTGCATCAGGCCGTCGAGCATCTCGACCACGTCGACGCGGGCACCCAGCGTCGAATATACCGTCGCCATTTCGAGGCCGATGATGCCGCCGCCGATCACCAGCATTTTCTTCGGCATGAAGCGCAGTTCCAGCGCGCCGGTCGAATCGACGATGCGCGGGTCGCGGGGAATGAAGGGCAGATGAAACGCCGCGCTGCCGGCGGCGATGATGCATTTCTGGAAGCGGATCACCTTCTTCTCGCTGGTCTTCTCCTGCGCGTCGCCGGTCATCGCCTCGACTTCGAGGTGGAAGGCATCGAGGAAGTGGCCGTAGCCGCGCACAACATTAACCTTGCGCGCCTTGGCCATCCCGGTCAGGCCGCCGGTGAGCTTGCCCACGACTTTGGATTTGTGCGCGCGCAGCTTGTCGAGATCGATCGCCGGCTGAGCGAAGCCGATGCCGGTTTCGGCCACGTGAGCCGCCTCCTCGATCACGGCCGCCACATGCAGCAGGGCCTTGGACGGAATGCAGCCGACATTGAGGCAGACGCCGCCCAGCGTCGCATAACGTTCGACGATGACCGACTTCATGCCCAGGTCGGCTGCGCGGAAGGCGGCGGAATAGCCGCCGGGCCCCGCGCCGAGCACCAGCATTTCGCATTCGAGATCGACCTTGCCGGCGAATTTGGCAACTGCGCTGCCGGCGCTGGGAGCCGCGACGGGAGGCGCGGCGGACTCCGCTGCCTGCGGCGCAGGCGCGGCAGGCGCACTCGCCGCAGCGCCAGCACCGACTCCTGCGCCAGGCTTTGCGGCCGCCCCGGCGATCAGCGCCACCAGCGTGCCCTCGGCAACCTTGTCGCCCACCTTGACCTTGACCTCGGTGATCACGCCCGAGACCGGCGAGGGCACATCCATGGTCGCCTTGTCGGATTCCAGGGTGATCAGCGAATCCTCCGCCTTGACGGTGTCGCCGACCTTGACCAGCACTTCGATGATCGGCACATCCTTGAAGTCGCCGATATCGGGTACTTTCACTTCAACGATGTCACTCATTTGGCTTTCCTTCCAGTTTGATCTCATGGACCACGATCGGCGGCCCCGATGAGGTATCGAATTCGATCCCTGCCGCTACGCCCGCTTCCGCAATGCGCGCCGCAGACATTGGAGTGTCGTAGAGCGCATGCATGGCGCCCAGGGCGAAGTTGCGCCCGGAGCCGGCGGCCCAGACGCGATCGAACTCGAACACCTCGCGATACGAATAAACGCCATAGATGCCCGACGTGTTGGCGATCAGCGCGGTGATCTGCGAACTCTCGTAGGGGTCGTCGTCGTCTTCCTTGGTGTTGAGGAAGGCATGTTCCTTGAGTATCGGGTGCAGCCGGCGAAAGGTCTCGTAAACTTCCATACGCGAACCCAGCTGGATATTCTCCAGCTTGGAGAACGCGCTGAGCAGCACCAGATGATGCGCCGACGAGCCGCAGATGCCGATCCATGAACCGGCGATGCTGAGGATCTTGTCGTGCTCGCCCTTGTAGCTGCGCGCCAGGCGGGTGTCGCCGAAGGTGGTGAGACCGTCGGCGGCGATTGCCACCTCGTCCCCCTTCTTGACTACCGTAAGCGTGGTCACAACATGCTTCTCCGCAGATCGGCGAGCAACTGCGCCAGATACGCATTGAAGCGGGTGGCGAGGGCGCCGTCGATCACCCGGTGGTCCGCGGTAAGCGACAACGGCAGGATCAGGCGCGGCGCAAACGCCTTGCCGTCCCACACCGGTTTCATGGCCGACTTGCTGACGCCGAGAATAGCCACTTCCGGCGCATTCACGATGGGCGAAAAGCAGGTGCCGCCGATACCGCCGACGCTGGAAATGGTGAAGCAGGCGCCCTGCATGTCACCGGGCTTGAGCTTGCCTTCGCGCGCCTGCCGGGCCAGCTCGCCGGATTCCCGGGCCAGTTCGAAGACGCCCTTGGTGTCGGCATTCTTGATCACCGGCACCATCAAGCCATTGGGCGTATCGGCGGCAAAGCCGATGTTGAAATACTTCTTCAGCACCAGATTGTCGCCGTCGATGGACGCGTTGAACTCGGGGTATTTCTGCATCGCCTTGACACAGGCCTTGATCAGGAAGGCAAGCATGGTCAGCTTGGCGGCCGACTTGTCGGCGGACTTTTCGTTCTCCTTGTTGATCTGCAGCCGGAAGGCTTCGAGCTCCGTGATGTCGGCATCTTCGTGATAGGTAACAGCCGGAATCATGGCCCAGTTGCGCAACAGGTTGGCACCGGAAATCTTCTTGATGCGCGACAGCGGTTTTGTCTCTATCGTGCCAAATTTGGCGAAGTCCACCACCGGCATCGCCAGCACCTGCAAGCCATTGCTGCCTGCGCCGCCGCGCGGCTGCACGAGCGCAGCTTTGACGTAATTCTGCACGTCGTCTTTGGTGACGCGGCCTTTCTCGCCGCTGCCTTTGACTTGTGCAACCTGCACACCGAGTTCGCGCGCGAAGCGGCGTATCGCAGGGCTGGCGTGAGCTTTGCCGCCCGGTACAGACGGTTGAACTGTATTTGCAACTATAGGTGCCGCTACCGGTTTGGCGGCAACTGCCGGTGCCGCCGGAGCGGATATAGCTGGAGCGGCTGCCGCTTGCGCTGCTGGCTTGCCAGCCTTAGGCCCACTCGCCGCCCCACTGCATTCCAGCAGCAAAATCAGCGAGCCTTGCGACACCTTGTCACCGACCTTGACCTTCATCTCCTTGATCACGCCGGCGTAAGGCGACGGTACTTCCATCGCCGCCTTGTCGGTTTCCAGCGTCACTAGATTGTCTTCGGCCTTGATCGTATCACCGACTTTGACCATCACTTCGATGATGCTCACATCCTTGTAATCGCCGATGTCCGGCACCAAAACTTGCTTTATTTCTGTCACTGTACGTCTCTCCTAAAACCTGAAACAAGGTGTTGAAAAACGTTGCGAGCGAAGGCAGAACAAGGCGCGAAAGGACGAAGCGGGTTTCGCAGGAATGGGCGGCTTGCCGACCAACTCGCAAAAAGCGGAATTTACATTTGAGTAAATGAGCATTTTGAGTCCTTGAGCAACACAGTTGTGCCGAGCGCAGTAGTTTTTCAACATCATGTTAAACAGTCGTTGGGTTGGGTTTGTCCGGATTGATGTTGTAAAGCTTGATCGCCTTGCTGACATCGCTGGCCTTGATCATGCCTTCATCGGCCAACGCCTTCAGTGCAGTAACCGCGATGTAGTAGCGATCCACCTCGAAGAACTGGCGCAGCTTCTTGCGCGTGTCGGAACG
>JANXRC010000126.1 GCA_025353195.1 Rhodocyclaceae bacterium | reverse complement strand
CACCGGCATCATCGGCACGGTGCAGGCGGCGGAAGCCCTGAAGCTGGTCATCGGCTGCGGCACCAGCCTCGCCGGACGCCTGCTGCTGCTCGATGGCCTCGGCATGGAATGGCGCGAGATCCGGGTGCCGCGCGATCCGGGATGTCTGGTGTGCGGGAAGACCTAGCTTCCTTCGGCGCATAGAAGCAAAGGAAGATCGGGTATCCGCAAGCTGTGATCGGATCCTTGGGGTGCGATGCAGCGACGAGCCTTACCGGGCCGAGCTGATTTCCTGGGCCGTCTCCGCCCGCTCCCATTGCATCTACCCAAACGTGGCCCGAGTTTGCGCGAGATCAAGGTGAATCCACAATAAATCGCTCAACATAATGGGTGAAGCGCGGGATTCGCTGGCAGTTACTCTTTCCATTGCCGAGCATCCGCTCAGGTTTTAGCGATTCCACATCAAAGAGGGGTAATTCCATCATGAAGAAATCAGATAAGACAGAAGTCGAAGCACCTGTTGCCGACACGGGGCGGCGCAAGTTCCTCAACACTGCCACGGCCGCCGGCCTGGCCGGTGCGAGCATGGGCTTGGGCTTGGCTGGATGCAACAAGACGGCGGAGGCTCCGGCTCCGGCCGCAGCCCAGAAACCTGCAGCGGCGGCGCCGGCAGCCGCGTCGGGCAGCCACGCCAAAGGCGAAGTGGCTCCCGGACAGCTGGACGAATACTACTCAATCTCCAGCGGGGGTCATTCCGGCGAAGCGCGCATCTACGGCGTACCCTCGGGCCGGCTCCTCAAACGCATTCCCGTGTTCAATCCAGACCCCATGTCCGGCTGGGGCATGACCAACGAATCGAAAGCCATCCTTGGCAGACGCCCGGATGGAAGCCTTAAGTACCACACCGGGGACACCCATCACGTGCACGGCTCGTACATCGACGGCACCTATGACGGCAAGTACTTCTGGACCAACGACAAGCTCAACAACCGGCTGGCGCGTATCCGCGGCGACTACCTGGAATGCGACAAGATTACCGACATCCCAAATGTGCAAGGCTTCCATGGCATCTTTCCGGACAAGCGCGACCCCGTGGACGCGGCCGTCAACCGCACCACGCGCGTATTTTGCGGTTCCGAGTTTCACGTACCGCAGCCGAACAAGCCGAACGACTGGAAGAACCCCAAGGCCTACGCGACGCTGTTGACGTGTGTCGATGCCGAAACCATGGCGGTGCGCTGGCAGGTAAAGATCGACGGCAACATGGATCTCTGCGCTACTTCCTATGACGGCAAGCTGGCGGCGCTCAACAACTACAACACCGAAAATGGCCTGGTGTTCACCGATATGATGTCGGCCGAACGCGACGCCTGTACCTTCTTCCATATCGAGCGGATCGAGGCGGCCGTGAAAGCAGGCAAAGTCTCCTTCATCGGTGATTCGAAGGTGCCGGTGGTAGACGGCACCAAAGCCGCCAACCCCGACCCGAAGACTGCCCTGACGTGTTACGTGCCGGTACCGAAGAACCCGCACGGCGTCAATATCTCGCCCGACGGAAAGTACTACGCCTGCTCCGGCAAGCTGTCACCTACCGCGACCGTGATCCAGCACGATCTGGTACTGAAATGGTTTAGCGGCGAACTGAAAACCGAACGCGACGCTGTGGTCGCGGAACCGGAGATCGGTCTGGGACCATTGCACACCGCTTTCGACGGCCGCGGCAACGCCTACACCACCTTGTTTCTCGACAGCCAGATCGTGAAGTGGAACATCGACGCCGCCATCGCCCATTTCAAGGGTGACAAGAACGCGAAGGTGGTTATCGACCGTATCGACGTACATTACCAGCCCGGTCACGGTTACTCATCGATGGGTGAGACGAAGGAAGCCGACGGCAAGTACTTCAATTCCGGCAACAAGTTCTCCAAGGATCGCTTCCTGCCGGTGGGACCGGTGCACGTCGAGACCGAGCAATTGATCGACATCAGCGGCGACAAGATGGTCCTGCTGCACGACCATACCGCGTATCCCGAGCCGCACGACGCCATCATCGTTCGCCGCAACATATTGAAGCCCAAGCAGGTCTACACGATGACCGACTCGCCGATTGCGGTGCAGCCGGATAAAACCGGGGCCACGCGCAGCGGCAACAAGGTGACGGTACGCATCATGTCCGTCGCGCCGGTATTCTCGCCCAGCGAGTTCGTCGTCAAGAAGGGCGACGAGGTGACAGTTATCCTCACCAACCACGACACGGTGGAAGACCTGCACCATGGCTTTGGCATCGAGAACCACGACGTCTGCATGATTGTCGGTCCACAAGAGACCAAGTCGGTTACCTTCAAGGTCGATCGGCCAGGCGTCTTCTGGTACTACTGCACGCACTTCTGCCATGCCCTGCACCTGGAAATGCGTGGTCGCATGATCGTCGAGGGCTGAGCGCTTCGCCATAAAGGTATGGAGCCGCCACGGCTCCGTACCGTTGCCTGTGCTCCTGACGGTTTCCCGAGTACCCCGAGATGAACTTGTATTACTTCCTTGGCCACCTTGGCCCGATTCGGATCGGTCTTTTCCTGGTCGCGCTGGTGTGCTCAATGCCAGCTCGTGCCAGTTCCTACGATGCACCGCTGCCGCCGCAATTGTCTTCCGATCCCGACCTCTGCGCCTATGCGCCCTGCCGGGAGGTAATGCCCGGCGCCGACAGTTTTTCACCGCGCCAGGGGCATCCCAGCTACGTCGAGGCCTACCGCCAGGCTGGGGCGACCCGCCAGCTGTTTGGTTACGTCTTCCTGTCCACCGATATTGTCGATATCCCCGCTTATTCCGGCAAGCCGGTGGTGACCCTGCTCGGCATGAACACCAAAGGAGTGATCACCGGCGTGCGCATTCTCAAGCACAGCGAACCGATCCTGCTGATCGGCATTCCCGAGGGCGAACTGACACGATTCATCGAGCAGTACGTCGGCAAATTTGCCGGTGCCAAGGTGGAGATCGGCAAGTCCCAGGCCGATGAGGGACAAATTGGCCTCGATGCGATCAGCGGCGCTACGGTAACCGTAATCACCGAAAATCAAGTCATCATGCGCTGCGCCTACGCCATCGCCCGGCAGGTAGGCATCATCGAGACAGTGTCCAGGCCAGCCGCGCGCTTCACGCCGCAGACGGACTTGCGCGACTGGAACGCCCTCATCGACGAGGGTAGCGTGCAACATCTTACCGTCCGTCCCAGCGAACTTGGCGTGGCCAGTACCGGTGAGCCTTACATCGACATGCATTTCGGTTACCTGAACGCCCCGGCGGTAGGTCGCAGCATCCTCGGCGACCCCGACTGGACGCGTTTGATGGCCGAACTGAAGCCCGGCGAGCATGCATTTTTCATAATCGCCAATGGCACGGCTTCCTTCAAGGGCTCGGGTTTCGTCCGCGGCGGGATTTTTGATCGAATTCAGATTACCCAGGAACCGGATACCTACACCTTCCGCGACACCGATTACCAGAACCTATACAGCATCGCGGCCGCCGGTGCGCCGGCGTACCGCGAATCGGGGATATTCATTTTGCGCAGCAAGGCATTTGCCGCGTCCTACCCTTGGCGCCTGCGCTTTCTGGCCAACAAGATAGACCCGCAGACCCGAACCAAAACCTTCGCCAGTTTCGAGCGCGAATACTGGCTGCCGGGACGCTATCTGGACGGCGGGCGGCCCGTCGTACACACGCCGGAACCCACGTCGCTGCATGTATGGAAGATGAAGTGGCTGGAAATCGCCCTCCTGCTACTGCTTTTCGCGGCGACGGCAACTGTCTACGCCTTGCGCGATAGGCTGGTGCGCCGCGCCACGCGCAAGAACAAGAACTGGGTATCGATTCCCAAGTACGTGACCTGGACGCTTTCCATCGTGTTCGTCGGCTTCTACGGCCTGGCTCAGCCGAGCATCACCCAGGTGCTGACCTGGCTGCATTCGCTGGTCTTCAACTGGCGCTGGGAACTGTTCCTCTCGGACCCGCTGATCTTCGTCTTCTGGTGGTTCATCTTCATCACCGTGCTGATCTGGGGCCGCGGCCTGTTTTGCGGTTGGCTGTGCCCCTACGGCAGCCTTGCCGAACTGTCCTTCAAGATTGCCGGCGCGCTGGGCTTGAAGCGCTTCCAGTTCCATCTGCCGATGCCCTGGCACAACCGCTTGCGCTGGCTCAAGTATGGTGTCTTCGCAACGCTCGTCGCGGTGTCTTTCTACTCAATGGGCATTGCCGAGCAGATGGCCGAGGTCGAGCCTTTCAAGTCCACTTTCCTGGTCGGCGGCGTATGGAAGCGGGCCTGGCCTTTCGTCCTCTACTGGGGCTTGCTGTTCACGGTTGGCCTGTTCATCGAGCGGCCCTTCTGCAAATACCTTTGCCCGCTGGGCGCCGGCTTGGCGGTGCCGGGCACCTTCCGTTTCTACGGGCTCAAGCGCAAGGCAGAATGTAGCGATTGCCACGCTTGCCAGAAGGGCTGCGGTTCGCTGGCCATCGACGACGCCGGGGTGATCGACCGCCGCGAGTGCCTGCTGTGCATGGAGTGCCAGATCCTCTACTATGACGACCACACTTGCCCACCGCTGTCCCAGGAGCGCAGGCGGCGCAGCAAGGCAGGGCTGCCGATGACGCCGATCGCGGCAGATGGCTACTACATTCCGATCAAACCGGTCGGCGCCGATCAACGCGAATGAGGGGCAGCGACATGCACGAGATGAACCAGCCCGCTCCCATCCTGCCGCCGTTCGCGCAGGAGAAACGCTTGCTGCAGAGGCTGGGCTACGAGGTTTGGGATCACCTGTGGCCATGGAGCCGCCACGGTTTCGAGCGCCAGCGATTCATCGTCGCCTTGAGTCTCGGCGTGGGCGCGGTGGTCAGTGTCGTCTGGTTGCTGGCCGCGGCCGGACGCATCGGAGCCAACGCCATGATCGCCTGGTGGGTGGGCTGGAGCGTCTTCGAGGTGCTGGTCCGCCGGCAGTCGAAACCCTACGTCAAGGAGGGCCCGTGGTGGGGCACGCAGTACCGCCGCGCCGATCTGGCGGACACGATCTGTTACGTGGCCTTCAAGAATCTGCTGATCGGCATCGCGCTCTTCCTCGCCATGCGTTACTTCGGCGCGCTCGACTTCCTGCAGGGTTTGCCGGAGCTGAAGTGGCTCTACATCTGACCGGCCAGGGATGGCCCTGAGCGCCTGCGATTTGGGCTCGGTGGCTGGATGGCGTCGTAGTATCGGGTGCCTGTGCCTGATCGCGGCCAACGCCCTCGCCGCGCAATGGACCGTCCATCCCGGCGAGTCGGTGGCAGCGGCGGTAAAGGCGGCCCGACCCGGCGATACGGTGCGCATCGAGCGCGGCTATTACGAGGCGCACCTGCTGATCGACAAGCCCCTGCACCTGCAGGGCATCGACCGGCCCACCCTGAGCGGCAGTCACCGCGATGACGTGATCCGCGTGCGTGCGCCGGACGTGAGCATCGAGGGCCTGATCGTGCGCGACAGCGGCAGCGACCTGACCGCACAGAACGCCGGGATCTACGTCGAGCCGGGGTCGGACCGGATCGCGGTGCGCGACAATGTGCTGGTCTACAACCTGTTCGGCATCTGGCTGGAAAAACTCAAGAGCCCGGAGATAAGCCACAATCTGATCGCCGGACTGCGCGACGTCGCTTCGGCACAGCGCGGCAACGGCATCCAGCTCTACAACACCACCGGTGCCAGGATTATCGGCAACCGGATCAGCTATGCCCGCGACGGCATTTACGTCGATGTGTCCCACCATGCGGTGTTTCGCGGCAACACGATGCACGATCTACGCTACGGCACGCACTACATGAATTCCAACGACAACCTGTGGGAGGACAACGAGAGTTACCACAACCGCGGCGGACTGGCGTTGATGGAGGTGCGTCGCCAGGTGGTGCGCAACAACCGCGCCTGGGGCAACTCGGACCATGGCATCATGTTGCGCACCATCGTCGATTCGCAGATCGAGAACAACGTGGTGGCCGGCAATGATCGCGGATTCTTCATTTACGACGCCGAGTCGAACACGATCCGGGGCAATCGGGTGATCGGCAACCGCGTCGGGGCCCATGTCTCGGCCGGATCGATCCATAACGATGTCGACGCCAACGATTTCATCCAGAACCAGGAGCAGGTACGCTACGTGGCAAGTCACGACGAGCCATGGGGCAGCAAGCAGGGCAATTTCTGGAGCAACTATGCGGGCTGGGATGCCGATGGCAATGGCGTCGGTGACATACCCTACGAAGCCAACGACGTAGTGGACCGGCTGACCTGGCAGCACCCGCTGATGAAGTTGCTGCTCAATAGTCCGGCGGTGCACAGCCTGCGCCTGATTGCCAGACAGTTCCCGCTGCTGCGCAGCCCGAGCATAGTCGACAAGCATCCTCGGATGCGACCGCTGGCGGAAGACTGGAGGACCTGGATTGACAAATAGCCTGATCGACATCCGCGGCGTGCATAAGCGCTACGGCGACGTGCGCGCGGTAGACGGCGTGGACCTGCAGGTGGTCACCGGCGAGGTGTTCGGCCTGATCGGCCACAACGGCGCCGGCAAGACCACGCTGTTCAAGATGATGCTGGGCCTGTTGCCGGCGACCAGCGGCGATATCCATATCGGCGGCAAGGCCGTGCGTGGCGCGGCCTTCCGCGAGATGCGGCGCAGCATCGGCTATCTGCCGGAAAGCCTGGCCCTCTACGACAACCTGAGCGGCCTCGAAACCCTGCGCTTTTTCGCTCGGCTCAAAGGCATCGACCAGACCGGATGCCCTGTCATGCTCGCCAAAGTAGGCCTGGCTGCGGCGGCCGACCAGCGCGTCCGCGGTTATTCAAAAGGCATGCGGCAGCGGCTCGGCTTTGCCCAGGCGTTGCTTGGTGCCCCGCGCCTGCTGTTCCTCGACGAGCCGACCAACGGCCTCGATCCGCACGGCATCCAGGAGTTCTACCAGATCCTGCGCGAACTGCGCGACCGCGGCGTGACCGTGGTGCTGACCTCCCACATCCTGGCCGAGATCCAGCAGCGCGTCGACCGCCTGGCCTTGATGCGCAATGGGCGCATCCAGGCCCTAGGCACCGTGCAGTCGCTGCGCGAAGAACAAAACCTGTCCCTCAGCCTGCGCGTCGTGCTGCGCGATCGCGGCGCCCGCGGCGAAGCAGCACTGCGACAACTGCTGGCTGGGCAGGGCATCAAGGAATTTGAGTCGGGCGCTGGAGTGGCCCGGATTGAGTGCAGCCGCGCCGGCAAGATGGCCCTGCTCGGTGCGCTCGCGGGGCTCGGCGCCGAAATCGCGGACATCGAGGTGCACGAACCGTCGCTGGAAGACGTGTTCCTTGGCTACACGGACCAATTGACATGAGCCGCATCGAATTCAGGGAAGTCGGCGTCATCGCCGGCAAGGAGTTCCACGACCGCCTGCGCAACCGCTGGGTGCTGGCGGTGGGCGTCGTATTCACCATTTTCGCCCTGGTGATCGCCTATTTCGGCGCCGCGCAACAGGGGGCGGTGGGCTTTCGCAGCATCGACGTCACCATCGCCAGCCTGGTCAGCCTGGTCATCTACCTGGTGCCGCTGATAGCCCTGATTCTCGGCTACGATTCCATCGTTGGCGAGCGCGAGCGCGGCTCGCTGGAGCTCTTGCTGTCCATGCCGATCACGCGTTTCGAATTGCTTCTCGGCAAGTTCCTCGGCCTCGCCTCGGCGCTCGGCGTGGCAACCGTCGCCGGCTTCGGGCTGGCCGGCGTGCTGCTGATCTATCAGATCGGCAGCGGGGCAATTTTCCATTATGTCGGATTCATCGTCAGTGCCGTGCTGCTCGGGCTCGCCTTCCTGAGCATGGCGGTGATGGTCTCGGTGCTCGCCCAGGATCGCATGCGCGCCAGCGGCGTGGCAATCGCCCTGTGGTTCTTCTACGTGCTGATCTACGACCTGATCCTGCTCGGCGTCCTGGTGCTGAGCGAAGGCCGCTTCAGCATGAACTTCTTCCCGGTGTTGCTGCTGCTCAATCCGGCCGACATCTTTCGCATCCTGAATATTTTCGGCTTCGAAGACGTGCGCCAGATCTACGGCCTAGCCGCCGTCTTCCCCGAGACCCTGGCGAACCCATGGCTGCTCGGCAGCGCCATGGTGTTCTGGATTCTGGCGCCACTCGGCGTGGCAACCTGGAGATTCAAATGAGTGCTATTGCTTCGATTCCCGCCGGTGAACGGGTGCGCTTGCCATTTCGCGTCGGCCGAGTATTGCCGGCAGTCGTCGCCAGCGTGCTGCTGCTCGCTGCGTGCGGCCAGTCGACGCCGGTGCCTAAGCCGCTGGAAATCACCAAGGATACTGCCTGCTCCCTTGACGGCATGGTGCTCATGGATTTCCCCGGCCCCAAGGCGCAGATCCAGCACGAACAAGGCGCAGCGGATTTCTTCTGCGACACCAAGGAAATGTTTTCCACCGTCCTGCGCCCGGAACAGAAGAAGCGCATCGTCGCCATCTACACACAGGACATGGCCAAGACCGACTGGGCGCACCCGCAGGGCTACTGGATCGACGCGAAAACGGCGTTCTACGTGGTCGGCAGCCGCCGCGAAGGATCGATGGGGCCGACCATCGGCTCCTTCGCCAGCGAGGCCGACGCCCAGACGTTCAGCAAGACGTATGGCGGCAAGGTGCTGCGCTTCGAGCAGGTGACCCTGGACATGGTCGACCTTAGCGGCGGCGTCATGCATGATCGGCACATGTAGCCCTTGAGTCGACCTATCAGGCTTGAGAATCAGAACAGCTTGCGATGCCTCACCCGGCTCGGCGCGTGACTGAGCGCGACCGAAAACGCCAGCACGAACCAGAACAGCGGCACGCGCCCCGCCTCCCAGGTTGCCAGCAGCACCACCAGCGCAATCTTCAGCAGCGTGCCGAGACCCTTGGCCTGGCGGAAGTAGTCGGGATTCGCCCAGGCATCGAGGGCAACGATGCCCAGACCGGACGATGCCATCAACATGCCCCAGCGCACGGCATCGCCGGCGCCGGCCAGAACCACCGCCGACATCCCGGCGAGGCCGGCGATGTGAAAGACGCGCAGGAGGTTTATCAGCAGCCCGCGCCCCGGAAAATCGCGGTGTCCATCTTCGTCACGCAAAGCGGGCTCGGATGCGAAAGTCGGCGCCGACGACACGGCGCTCGATGATATTCAGATGCCGGGCCCCGGCCAGATCTGTGAGCTCTGGCAGGCCAAACATGCCGCGCGCCGCATCGCCGACCAGGATCGGTGCCTGGTAGATCAGCAACTCGTCGACGCAGCTTTCGCGCAACAGCGAGCCGTTGAGCCGGGTGCCGGCTTCGGCCAGCACTTCGTTGATGCCGCGCCGTCCCAACTCCTGCAACAGGCCTGCAAGCTCCACCTTGCCCTGCGGATTGGGCAGCAGCACGATCTCGGCACCGCGCGCGCGCAGTGCCGCTGCGCGACTTGCATCGTCCTGCGCCGCGGCGATCAGCACATTGCCGCCTTCCAGCACGGCGGCATCGGGCGGCGTTTCGAGCCGGCTGTCGATCACCACCTTGAGCGGCTGGCGCATGGTCTGCACGTCGCGCACGGTGAGTCGCGGGTTGTCGTCCCTGACCGTGCCGATGCCGGTCAGCACGGCGCAGGATCGCGCGCGCCAGGCATGGGCGTCGCGGCGCGCTTCGGCCCCGGTGATCCATTGCGAGACGCCGTTGTTGAGTGCGGTCTTGCCGTCGAGACTGACGGCCATTTTCAGCCGCAACCAGGGCCGGCCGCTCGTCATGCGCGACACAAAACCGATATTGAGCTCCTTCGCCTCGGCGGCCAGCAGGCCGCTGGCGACGTCGATCCCGGCGGCAGCCAGCTTGGCCATGCCCTGCCCCGCCACCATTGGATTCGGATCCTGCATCGCCACCACCACGCGGGCCAGCCCTGCATCGATCAGCGCATCGGCGCAAGGCGGAGTGCGCCCGAAATGGCTGCAGGGCTCCAGCGTGACATAGGCGGTGGCACCCCGCGCCGTACCGCCAGCGCCGACTGTTGCCTGCAATGCACCCACTTCGGCGTGCGGCAGGCCGGCCTTCTCGTGCCAGCCTTCGCCGATGACGACACCATTGCTGACGATGACGCAACCAACGCGAGGATTGGGAGTGGCGCTGTACAGGCCGCGCTGCGCCAGTTGCAGGGCACGCGCCATGAAGGCGTGGTCGGCGGCCGAAAAACTCATGCTGCGCTCACGGACCACGGTCGATCACGCGCCGTTCACGACTTGGCTCGCGGCTGCCGCGGCTTCTTGATTTCGCGGATGGCCTCTGAAAATTCGTCGACGTCTTCGAAGTTGCGATACACCGAAGCGAAACGGATATAGGCCACCTTGTCGAGCTTCTTCAGCTCGCGCATCACCAGTTCCCCGATGCGATCGGACGCCACTTCGCGCAGTGCCAGCTGCACCAGCTTTTCCTCGATGCGATCGAGTGCCAGGTCGATGCTTTCGGTGGTAACCGGGCGCTTTCTCATCGCCAGCATCATACTGGCCTTGAGCTTGTCGCGGTCGTAATCGGTGCGGCTGCCGTTCTTTTTCACCACCTGCGGCAGTTGCAGTTCCACCCTCTCGTAGGTGGTGAAGCGCTTGTCGCATGCCAGGCAGCGACGACGACGACGCACCGTGTCGCCGTCCTCGTTCTCCCGGGTATCAACGACCTGGGTATTCTCGTCGCCGCAGTAAGGGCATTTCATGGAGTTCAGCCATAGACGGGAAACTTCTTGCACAAGGTCGCGACGTCGCCCCGCACTCGCGCCAGCACCGCTTCGTCATGCGGCGCATCGAGCACGTCGGCGATCAGCTCGGCGACCTGTTCGGCTTCGATCTCGGTAAAACCGCGGGTAGTCATGGCCGGCGTTCCGAGGCGGATGCCGGAGGTGACGAAGGGCTTCTGCGGATCGTTCGGGATGGAGTTCTTGTTCACCGTTATGTGGGCGCGACCCAAAGCGGCCTCGGCGTCCTTGCCGGTGATGTTCTTGGCCTGCAGATCGACCAGGAACACATGCGATTCGGTGCGCCCCGAGACGATGCGCAGACCGCGACTCTTCAATACCTTGGCCATGACCTGGGCGTTCTCGATCACCTGTTCCTGGTAGTCGCGAAACTCGGGCGTCATCGCCTCCCTGAAGGCAACGGCCTTGGCTGCGATCACGTGTTCCAGCGGGCCGCCTTGCAGGCCCGGAAAGATCGCCGAGTTGATGGCCTTTTCATGTTCGGCGCGCATCAGGATCAGCCCGCCGCGCGGCCCGCGCAGGGTCTTGTGCGTGGTCGAGGTCACCACGTCGGCATGCGGGACCGGGTTGGGGTAGAAACCCGCGGCGACGAGACCGGCGTAGTGGGCCATGTCCACCATGAAGATGGCGCCGACCGCCTTCGCCACATTGGCGAAGCGTTCAAAATCGATCTGCAGCGCATAGGCCGAGGCGCCCGCGATGATCAGCTTCGGCTTGTGCTCATGCGCCAGCCTTTCCATCTCCACGTAGTCGATTTCTTCATTCTCGTCGAGACCGTAGGGCACGACATGGAACCACTTGCCGGACATGTTCACGGGCGAACCGTGCGTCAGGTGCCCGCCCATCGCCAGGTTCATGCCGAGGATCGTGTCACCGGGCTTGAGGAAGGCCATGAACACGGCCTGATTCGCCTGCGAACCGGAGTTGGGCTGGACGTTGGCGGCGTCGGCGCCGAACAGCTTCTTGGCGCGGTCGATGGCCAGTTGCTCCGCCACGTCGACGTATTCGCAGCCACCGTAGTAACGCTTGCCCGGGTAGCCTTCGGCATACTTGTTGGTCAGTTGCGAACCCTGCGCTTCCATAACCGGCCATGAAACGTAGTTCTCGGAGGCGATCAGTTCGATGTGATCTTCCTGACGACGATTTTCGTTCTGGATGGCGGCCCAGAGTTCGGGGTCGCTCTTGGCAAGGGTGTTCTGCTTGGAAAACATGGCGGAATCCGTCTGGAAGTGGGGGGAAAGGCATGATTCTACCTTCCTTAGCCGTTCCAGGAAGGGATCACCTCTGCTTGCGGATCTTGACTACTACGGCGCCATGGTCGAGCATCTTCCCTGCCAGTCTCCGCGGCTTTCCAGTAACTAAAGCCGGTGACTCATTGTCGCTGGCCCTGCGGGTGTCCGGATGTTGAATTGCTGTCCTCATCTCGCATCAACTTGTCAAACTGCTCGCGAATTTCGTCGTCGGACAGAAGCCCGGCCGACGCGCCGGCTGAAGCCGGCGGATCGGGTACGCGCCAGAGCAAGGATGGAACAGCCACCACCAGCGCCAGCACCGCGAACTGTATCGCCACGAAGGGTGCCAGTGCGGCCGCCATTGCACGCGTGCCGACCGGCCGCGCCAGACGATTGCCGATCATCAGCACTGCATAACCAAAGGGCGGCAGGATAAAACTCGTTTGCAGGATCAGGAGCGTGATCACCGCCACCCAGGTCGCATCCGGGATGCGCATCAGTAGCGGCGGCAACAGGATCGGAATGACGACGAAGATCATCTCGAAGGCATCGAGGACGAAGGCGCAAACGAAGAGCAAGGCGACGACGACCGCGAGCGTCGTGTAGGGACCACCGCCAAGACCGGCAAGCCAGACCGCTATCCAGCGATCCGTTTCAAAGGCTCGCAGGACAAGGGTGAATACATTCGCCGCCACGAGCAGAGCGAAAAGCGCGCCGCTGATCGCCATGGTTTCGCGCAGCACCTCCGCAAGTACTGACCGACTCAGGCTGCGCGTCGCCAAGCCGAAGACGAACAGCGCCACGCCGCCCGCCGCCGCGGCCTCTACCGCATACAGGTAACCTAGCGTGACACTGCCCAGCAGGCCTAGAATCACTGTGACTGCGACGAGGGCGGTCAGCCACTGGCCGGCACTCGGCCGTTCCGGTGATGCATGGTCAGCGCGCCGATTCGTCAACCAGGCGGCAATCAGGCATAGTGCGACCAGAATCGCCGCGGGCACGAGCGCGCCGCGGAATATATCCTGGGTGTTGATGATCCGGACCGCAACATGCGTCGCATTGACGGCTTCGGTATGGGCGCGCAGCATGGCGTCGCCGAGCAGGATCAACACCAGCGAGGGCGGGATGACGACCCCCAGCGTACTGGCAACGCAGACCAGTGCGGCGGCGCGCGGCGGCGCGACACCTGCCGCATCGAGACGCGGCAGCACGGTGCGTGAGAGCATGGCGACGCTGGCACCGACCGAGCCGTTCATCGGCGAGAGCAGAACGCCAAGGCCGAGCCCCGCCAGTGGGCGCGGCGCGCCCACTGGCGAGAAGAGGCGGCTGCCACTGGCGAACAGGGCCTGCGCCAACGGCAGCCGGTTGAGCAGAACGCCCATCAGTACGTATAGCGGCAGCGCCTGCAACAGGTCGCTTTCGAGCAGCCCGAGCAGACGCGAGGGCAATGCGGTAAAAAGGGTCGGCGAGATCACATCGAAACCCACGCCGACAACGGCAAAGAAACTCGCCACCCCGATCAGCAGGTTCCACGCCGGCAGGCCTGTGGTGACCATCAGCAGCGCGGCGGATGCCAGCATCCAGAGGCCGATGGCGCCACTCATTGGCCATCTCCGGCGGATTGGCGGAAGACGTCGACCAGCCCCTGTGCGAATACGGCAATAGCCAGCAACGCCACAGCCGTCCGTATCACGAAGTAGCCCGGATTGGAGGTATCCGAAAACGCCTCGAGGCCGCACAGCGATTGCGACACCATCGGCCAGGCAACCCAGAACAAGAAGGTCGACCATGGCAAGAGGATAACCAGTGCGGCAAGGCGCTTGAGGCGATGCCGTGTCTTATTCTTGAAGCGGCGTGCCAGAGTATCGGCAGCCAGGTGCCCATCCTGCCGGGTCGCCGCGGTGATCGCCATGCTGACGTAAAGCGCGAAAAGGATCTGGGCGAGATCGTTGCTCTCGCGGGAATACGCCTGTACCAGTTCGCGCAAAGGCCATTGCAAGAACAGCAGCAGCGCCAGCGGTAGCACGAGGATCGATACGACGCGAATCGCCGCGCCAAGCAGGGAATCGATGCGCGCCTGCAGTTGGCCGCCTAGCGACTTCCGGCGCTCGCTTGGTGCAGGCGAGGGTTGCATCAGGGGGAAACGTGTGCCAAAGCGTCGAGCGACAATGCGCAAACCACCGGCATGGGTTGGAGATTTAACTGCATCCGGCGAGTATCGCTTACCCGGCCAGATACAGTCAATCGGCCGCAAGTGCTGCCTGCCACACGCGTCTGGTTAAATCCGGCGTTAGCGATTAAGCTACGCTCCGCAACGCAAGACAGACAAGGGTCGGAGCGGTTTGCCCGACCCCACAACGGAGGGGATGTTCATGCAGGGTCTGCTCAAACTGTCCGCCCTGATCGACCGGATGAACCACGGCATCGGCAAGGCTATGACCTGGCTGGTGCTGATAGTCGTGATCGTCAGCGCCGGCAACGCGGTGGTTCGCTATGCCTTCAACTGGAGTTCCAACTCGCTGCTGGAAATCCAGTGGTACCTGTTCTCCGCCATTGTCATGTTCAGCGCCGGCTACGTGCTGTTGAAAAACGAGCACATCCGCATCGACGTCATCGTCGGGCGTTTCTCGCAACGTGCGCAGAACTGGGTCGACGTTTTCGGTCTGATCGTCTTTCTCCTGCCCATGATGATGATCACAATGTATTTCTCCTGGCCGGCATTCACTAATGCCTGGGCCAGCGGCGAGATGTCGGCCAACGACGGGGGCCTGATACGCTGGCCGGTGCGGCTGATGTTGCCGGCAGGCTGCTTCCTGCTGGTGCTGCAGGGCCTGTCCGAACTCATCAAGCGCTTCGCCTTCCTCAGCGGCGCCGGACCCAACCCGCTGCACAAGGAAAAGGGCCCCAGTGCCGAAGAGGAGCTGGCCGCCGAAATCCTCAAGCATCAGGTGGCGCCGGAGGTTGCCGACATCGTACATATGAACGCCGAGATGGTCGCAGACGAGCCGCGCGCGGGAGACAAGAAATGACCGAATTCGTCATCGCCAACATGGCGCCGATCATCTTCGCCTCGCTGGTGTTCTTCCTGCTCTTGGGCTTCCCCGTGGCTTTCGCGCTAGGCGCCAATGGCATCATCTTCGGCCTGCTGGGGATCGAGCTGGGCCTGTTCCAGCCGACCTTCTTCCAGGCGCTGCCGGAACGCATCTTCGGCGGCATCATGAGCAACGACACGCTGATGGCCATTCCCTTTCTCACCTTCATGGGACTGATTCTCGAACGGTCGGGCATGGCCGAGGACCTGCTCGACACCATCGGCCAGCTGTTCGGCCCGATTCGCGGCGGACTGGCCTACGCGGTGGTTCTGGTCGGCGCCATGCTGGCCGCGACCACCGGCGTGGTGGCCGCCTCGGTGATCTCGATGGGCCTGATCTCGCTGCCGATCATGTTGCGCTACGGCTACGACCGGCGCCTGGCCGCGGGCGTGATCGCCGCCTCGGGCACCCTGGCGCAGATCATTCCGCCGTCGCTGGTACTGATCATCATGGCCGACCAGCTCGGCAAGTCCGTCGGCGACATGTACAGGGGCGCCTTCGTGCCCGGCTTCATCCTTGCCGGCATCTACCTCGTTTACGTGCTCGGCTGCAGCATCTTCAAGCCGCAATGGGCGCCGGCGCTGCCCCCGGAAGCGCGCGTATTTCGCGAACCCAGCGGCAGGACCGGTTCGACCTCGCTACTCGTGCTGACGGCAATTTCCATCGCTGCCGCCTACGCTTACGTGAAGTTCCGTCTGCCCGCCGACAACCCGCTCGACGAGACCATTGTCATCGGCATGCTGGTCGGCATCGGCGTTGCTTTTGCCCTGTCGATGATCAGCAGCAAGATGAAGCTCGGGCTGTTCTCGGCCATGGCGGAGAAGGTCACCTTCGTCCTGATCCCGCCGCTGGGGCTAATCTTCCTTGTACTCGGCACGATCTTCCTCGGTATCGCGACGCCGACCGAGGGCGGCGCCATGGGTGCCGCCGGGTCCATCCTGATGGCGTTGGCGCGTCGGCGCCTGACCTGGTCGCTAATGAAACAGGCGATGGACAGCACCGCCAAGCTCACCACCTTCGTCGTCTTCATCCTTGTCGGCGCACGCATCTTCAGCCTGACCTTCTACGGCGTCGACGGCCACGTGTGGGTCGAGCATCTGCTCACCGGCCTGCCGGGCGGCCAGATCGGCTTCCTGATTGTGGTGAACATCCTGGTCTTCGTGCTGGCGTTCTTCCTCGACTTCTTCGAGCTGTCATTCATCATCGTGCCGTTGCTCGGGCCGGTCGCGGACAAGCTGGGTATCGACCTGATCTGGTTCGGCGTACTGCTGGGAGTGAACATGCAGACCTCGTTCATG
>JANXRC010000012.1 GCA_025353195.1 Rhodocyclaceae bacterium | reverse complement strand
TTGAGCTGCAGTTCGCCCCAGCGGCCGCGCGTCTGCGGCGCGCGCAGGGCCTTGACCAGGTTGCCAGTCTCCAGGCGCAATGCCCCCTGCGCCTCTGCCATGGCGCGCACCTGCTCGGTCAGCGTGGCATAGGCGTCGATGCGCGACTTTTCGATGCCCTGGATTTGCAGATCGAATTTTTCCAGCGACACCTTGACCGGCGCCACCAGTTCGCCTATCGCCAACTGGCGCTTGTCGAGGTCGGTGCGCGCGGACGCCAGCGCCGCCGCCTGTTGCGCCTCCAGCGTGGCGCGGGCGAGTTCGAGGAAGGACTGGTTGTTCTTCGTCAGCGCATCGGCCGAAATGACCTTGAAGGCATCGGCGAAGCTGTCGCGGGCGGCTTCGAGCGTGGCCTGCCGCTCGGCGAACAGGGCCTGATCCTTTTCCAGCTCGGTTGCGAGCGTCGCGCACCGTATCGCCAGCGCCGACTCCTGCAGCCGCAGGGCTGCCATGTCGCGGTCCTGCTGAGCCAGCCGGGCCTGCGCTTCGCGCACGCGCGCGCCGAGAACCCATGCCACCAGCCCGCCGCCGAGCAGCAGGCCCGCCACCAGTGCAATGCTCATTTCCATGCGCCGCTTCGCCTTAATCCAGTATTGGAACCAAGAGTATCACCCGCATCGCAAGACCTCATTCATTGAAACCTCGAATCAGCCTGCCGGCCTTCTTCGTTGGCCGGCCCTTGAGGTCCGCTCCCGGCATCGGGGCGAGCCGGCGGATCTCCTGCTGTTGCAGACGTCGGGCGGCACTTGCCGCAGTCTCCTCGTAGAGCAGACGGGCTTCCGGCGCCGGACGGCGCTGCGCATTCACGCCACGGACGATGACTGTCCAGCCCACCTCGCCCGCGACAATCTCGAGTTCGTCGCCCGGCTTCAGTTCCCTCGCCGGCTTGACGTGCTGGCCGTTCCACTTGACCCGGCCACCATCGACCGCGGCGGCGGCCAGGCTGCGCGTCTTGAAAAAGCGCGCTGCCCAGAGCCACTTGTCGATGCGCTGGCACTTCTGGTCGGCCTCGTCAGTCAACCTGGCAATCGCGGGCGGACCGCGACCCGTCAGCCGCGCTGCCGGTGCCGACGACTATTTGGCGGCCTCTTCACGCTTGCGGCGCGAGGTCGCCATCACCATTGCTTCACCTTCGATGACCACCTTGTCGCCCACGGTGCACATTGTGTCCAGCACTACCCGGCACTTCTCGGTGATGACTTCCTTGACGGTCACCTTGGCATGCACGGTGTCGCCCGGACGCACCGGTGCTCGGAAGCGCAAGGACTGGCTCATGTAAATCACGCCGGCACCCGGCAGGCGATTGCCCAGTACCGACGAAATCAGGCTGGCGGTCAACATGCCATGAGCGATGCGACCGCCAAACGCCGTACTGCGCCCGAACTCTTCATCCATGTGCACCGCATTCGAATCCATGGATATGCCGGCAAAGAGGACAATGTCTGCATCGGTGATGGTCTTGGCAACTTCTGCACTCATGCCGACCGCCATGTCTTCGATGTCGTAGCCGTTCTGGGGATTCATGAAGGTCCTTTGTCGTGGTCCGAGCCATCAGCTCGGGTGGATAGAAGTTTAACGCCGCCGCAGGCCCGGGCAGCCAGGGCCTACGGCCTGTGCCATTCGACTTTCTTGAGTGTGCCGGATAGCGCAAGATTGGCCCGCTGGCGTTCGTTGGCCCTCTTGAGTTCTACGGCAAACCGCCCCTGGACATTGTCGTTTGCATCGACCTCGGCGGTGCCGTTGGCAGTCATGGCGCCCTCGGTCAGGCGCACCTGCCTGAGTTGTGTCGCGCCGCGATCGCGCACAAGGCTTCCGGTGAGTTCGGCGAACCGGGTCTCGCCGCGGATTGCTCCGCCCTGCAGCATCCGCCCCAGATCCACCCCCAGCAGAAGCCCTCTCGAGACAGTGAAGTCGCCCTCCAGTCGATTCGCGGCGAAGAGCCTGGCTGCATCCGGCGCCTGCATGGCATACCCGGCCGTCGCCACCAGCCTTCCGTCGCCCATCAGACTGGGTAGAAGTCGGGACGTGTCGATCTGCTTGGCATTCAACTCACCGGCAAGGCTCCAGTTTGTGCCCCATTTCAGCTTGGCCTTGCCGCTGAGAATCCCGCCGTAGGCAAAGCCCTTGAACTCCGTCACGGCAAGTTCATTTCTGTTTGCCGTGCCGCTGGCCACCAGATCGTCGAGCGTAAGGTCTGAACCGAAAGGAATCCGGAACGACCTCGCCTTGAATTCGATCTGTACCGACTCACCTTTCGACGTTAATTCCAGGTTGAGGTTCTTGTCCACCGATTCAATGACAATGGTCTTTAGAATGCCGTCGCCATCCGACTGCAGCTTGGCGTCGAACGCGGGTAGGCTGAGGTTCTTAGATTCAAGACGGACGTTCAAGGCGCGAACCTCGCCGAACAACACGTCACGCGCGAGCGGCTTGCCGAACAGGATCCAGCCCAGGCCCGCTTCCGTTACAACGGGCGAATCCAGCTCAACCGACTTGAACACTTTCTTGTCACTCGACAGGTTGCCGATCGCGCCGGTTGCCTTGAGTTCGGGAACCCTGATCTGCCCTTCGTTGCCGATTGAAATCCCCTCCAGCCGCAAGTGCGGTTGCGGCACCAGCGACAAGCGCAGCGCCTGGATCTTCACCGGCTGCTGAAACTGACCGGCCAGCAGTTTCTCGAACTGTGGAATCTGCCCATCGAAGGAGATCAGGTGAATGGTCACCAGGCCCGCCACAATCAATGCGGCGATTCCCAGCGCGAGCGGCTTGCCCCATTTACGCGACCTGGTCAAACCGGTTTGGCCTTCCTTCGCTGCCGCCTTGACATTCGCCGGCTTGTTCGCCGCTGCCTCCTGCTCGCGTCGCAATTTCTCTTCAGCCTCGCGGCGTGCCTTTTCTTCCGCCGTTACGCGCGCCTTTGTTTCGGCTTCCAGGCCGGCACGTTCGGCGTCGCGCCGGGCTGCCTCCTCGGCCTCCCGCGGCACCTTTTCTTCGGTCTCCCGCCGTGCCTGCGCTTCGTCCTCGCGACGGGCGGCTTCCTCGGCATCCCGCCGGACCTTGTCCTCGGCCTCCCGCCTGACCTTTTCCTCGGCCTCCCGCCTGACCTTTTCCTCGGCGTCACGCCGGACCTTGTCCTCGGCCTCCCGCCGGACCTTATCCTCGGTCTCCCGCCGGACCTTATCCTCGGTCTCCCGCCGGACCTTATCCTCGGTGTCGCGCCGCACCTTATCCTCGGTGTCGCGCCGCGCCAGATCCTCGGCCAGCTTTCGCGCTTGTGCTTCTGCTTCCTCCCGGGCACGTTCAGCGGCTTTACGGCGCTCCTTCTCCTCGGCCAGCTTTCGCGCCTGTTCCTCCGCTTCCTGCCGGGCGAGTTCAGCCGCTTTATGCCGCTCCTGCTCCTCGGCCGCCTTTAGCTCCTGCTCCTCGGCCGACTTTCGCGCCTGTTCCTCGGCTTCCTTCCGGGCGTGTTCAACGGCTCTACTCCGCACCCGTTCTGCGGCCCGCTTTAGCTCCTGCTCTTCGGCCAGCTTTGCCTGTTTCTCGGCTTCCTGCCTGGCGGCTTCAGCGGCTCTACTCCGCACCCGTTCAGCGGCCAGCTTCAGCTCCTGCTCTTCGGCCAGCTTTTGCTTTTGTTCCTCGGCATCGCGCCGGACCTTGTCTTCGGCCTCCTGTCGGGCTTTGGCCTCCGCCTCACGGCGCGCCTTTTCCTCGGCTTCCCGCCTTAGCTTTTCTTCCGCCTCCCGGCGGGCCTTTCCATCAGCCTCGTGTCGTGCTTTTGCTTTTGCTTCCGCTTCGCGCCGGGCCTTTTCCTCGGCCTCATGTCGCGCTTTTGCTTCGGCCTCATGTCGCGCTTTTGCTTCGGCCTCATGTCGCGCTTTTACCTCGGCCTCGTGTCGTGCTTTTGCTTCGGCTTCACGCTGGGCCTTTTCCTCGGCCTCATGCCGTGCTTTTGCTTCGGCCTCGTGTCGTGCTTTTGCTTCGGCTTCACGCCGGGCCTTTTCCTCGGCCTCGTGTCGTGCCTTTGCTTCCGCTTCGCGCCGGACCTTTTCCTCGGCCTCATGTCGTGCTTTTGCTTCGGCCTCGTGTCGTGCCTTTGCTTCCGCTTCGCGCCGGGCCCTTTCTTCGGCCTTGCGCTGAGAGTCATCGGTCGGCAAAGGCGAAGTGAAGTCGAGCGCTCCCTCCGAGTGCTCGGCTTCGCGAATCAGGTCCTTCGCGACGAGAGCCGCCAACGCCCTGTCGAGCCACGCGGCGTCTCGAAAGCCGAGCCTGCTTTGCAGCGCATCGACGGAGGAAGTTCCATCGATTGCTTCCAATACCTTGCGCAGATCGTTCGCCAGTTCGCGAGACCCCGAGTCCGCCATGCGTGCACCTTTGTCAGTCCTGGTAAAGATGGTGGCTCTAGTCATGGTGTCTGGATTCCCAGATTCGATGATGGTCGACGAGTTGACGGGCCGGGCATGCGAAGGCTTGACGTCTGCTTACCCGGCCGGCGAGGTTTCTGTCTTGAGTTGCAACCGCAAAATCCTGATTTTCCACTAAAGAGCGCCTAATTCAAGGCTGAAGTTGTCGCTCATGCGCAGCATCTTACCGTTCCTGATAGCGTCCGTGATTGATTGCGACTGGCGGATATCAGGTCACCATCATTTGCGCCCCGCTCAAAACCATTCGCACGACGCCGCTGACCAGCAGAGCCACGCCAACCGATATCGACACCGAGAACAATGCGTCCCGGCGGCCGATGGTCTTGAGCATCACGGCAAAGGTGGAGATGCAGGGAATGTAGAAGGTGAGGAACAACAACAGGGTCACGATCTGTACCGAATCGAGCAGGCTGCCGATTTCCTGGGTACCCAGGGCCTGGTAAATCATCAGCAGCGAGAGTTCCTTGCGCAGCACGCCGAACAGCAGCGGCACGCCCAGCGCCAACGGCAGGCCCAGCCACCAGACGGTCACCGGCATCAGCAAGGTGTTGATGAGGCCGTCGGCGCCGACATGATTGAGCAGCGCCAGCACCACGCTGCCGCCCACCAGCAAGGGCGTAACGATAGTAAGAATGTCACTGGTGCGGTCCCAGGTCTCGGTCAGCAGTACTCGCCACGTCGGCAACGCGTACGCCGGGATTTCCTGCACCTGACCGGGGCCGAGTTCGCGATTTCGGCGCGAGAGCAGGCGCCCCATGATGGCAATGATGATCAGGGTCAGCGCAAATACGCCGAACACGCCTGCGGCGCCGAGGTACTTGCCGGCGATGGCGAGGATGATGGCGGAGCGCGCCGAACAGGGTACGAAAGTGATCAGTACCGAGGCGATCACCCGCTCGCGGCCGCTGGTGGCCTTGGCCGCGCCGGAGATGGCCGGCACGTTGCAGCCCAGCCCGAGCAGGAAAGGCACCGCAACGCCGCCATGCAGACCGATCTGGTGAAAGCCGCGATCGACGACGAAGGCGATGCGGTGCATCACACCCGCCTCTTCCAGCGTCACCAGCAGCATCACCAGGGGAATCATGTAGGGCACGACGATACCGACCAGACCGATGAGGCCATCCAGCACGGCACGCGCCACCACGCCGCCGGTTGACTGCGGCTGCCATCCGGCGAATGCCTCGGTCAAACGCGCCGTCGTCTCCGAATCGATCCAGCCGCTGAATTCGAAGACGACGAACAGTACCGCAGCGAACACCGCGAGGCTGCCGATCAAACCCCACTGCGGATGCAGGAACAACTCGTCGAGCCAGTAGCGCCAGCCGTGCGTGACAGGCGGCGATCCCATGCGCATTGCCGCTTCGACCAGCGTCGCGGCACGATGGTGGCGGTCGGCATGCAACTCCTCCGCCAGCGGTCGCGGCAGCTTCAGCCCGGCGGCTTCACGCAGAGCCCGGAACTCGGGCAGCAGCAGCGGGAAATGCTCGCCCAGTTCATCCTCGACAAAGCGGTCATCGGCGGCGAACTGCATCAGCAGCAAAGGGTGCGGCACGCGAAACGCCGCATGGATTTCGGGACGGTTCATCGCCACCGTAAGCGACTGCAGGCTCTCGGCGATGTGCCGGCTGGGGGGTTGCGGCAACGGACAGGTGGCTTCACGCGCCGCATTCACGGCAGCGCTGAAAAGCTGCGCGATGCCCTGCCCCATCAGTGCCACCGTCGGTACGACGGGCATCCCCAGAAGCTGTTCGAGGGACTTGATGTTGATGTACAGCCCCTTCTTCGCCGCCTCGTCCATGTGATTGAGCGCCAGCACAATCGGTCGCCCGAACTGGCTTAGCTCGAGTGTCAGTTCAAGGTGACTTTGCAGGCTGGTGGCATCGACCACCTGGATGATCAAGTCGGGCGGCGCGAAGGGTGCCGGAGGGCCGGACTGCTCGTGTACCGAAACCGGCGGACGCTCGTCACCCCACAACAGATATTTCAGGGCGGAAAGATCATCACCCTGCAAATGATGCAGCGAGTGGATGCTCGGCAGATCCACCACGCTGGCTTCATCGAGCCCGATCTGAACCGTGCACTCCCGATAGACGCGATGCGTACCGGTCAAATTCCCGGTGAGCGGCGCGGTGCTCGACACTGCGTCGAACAGGGTCGTCTTGCCGCCGCCCGGCAGGCCGGCGAGGGCAATCCGCAGACGCCGCTCGCCGCGGAACAGCGGAGTGCGCAAGGGAAAGGTGGTTACTGTGATTCCGGTCGTGGATTTCATCGATCATCGAATGCGAAACAGAAGGTAGTCTGACTGCATTTCAGGCATTTCGTTGCACTTCTTGCGGCCTCTCACAGCCGATATTCAAGCTGCAGCCTCGACTGTAGCCGCTTCGCCTGCTTGAAGGCCTCCTTCAGCACCTGGCGATCCAGTTCATTGAGTTTGTCCGGGTCGACGCGATTCTCCGCACCCGGCCGGGTGTCGGCGCGCTGGTTGCGCAAACGCAACTGCTGGATGAAGAAGAAGCCGTCGATCACCGCATTGACGTCGTCGGTGCCCAGCTTCATCTGTTCAGCGGCGGCGCGCAAGCGGGCCGTGGTGCTGCTATGGGGAATGCCGTTGGCCAGCGCGATGATGCGCGCCGCGTCGACAAAGGGCCGCGCGCCGAAGGCCTTGAGATCGAGCGTGTGAGGGAACTCCGTACTATTGTCATAAGTAAAATCGCGGATCATGCCCAGCGGCGGCGCCGCTTTCACCGCGTTTTCGGCCATGAAACGGAGGAAGATCTTGGCGCCGCCGGTAAGTTGCAGCAGCCACTTGCGCAAGGCCTTGGCCAGGGCCTCGTTGCCATACAGCGGACGGAAATCGAAGAAGATCGTGGCGTTGAGCAACGCCTCGGGTTCAGGTAGCCGTATCCACTGGGTAAACCGCTCCCGCCACTCGTCCTGCGTCAGGCACCACAGCGGGTTGCCGGCCATGATGTTGCCTTTGCATAACGGGAAACCGCAGCGCGCCAGACCTTGATTGACATCGCGGGCAAAGTCGAGAAAACGCAGCTGGAGTACGTCGCGATCGGCGAAATCGGGACAAACGAAAATGATTCCGTTGTCCTGATCGGTGCTGAAGGTCTGCTCGTCGCGTCCCTCCGAGCCAAACGCCAGCCAGGCCCAGTCGAGGCCGAACAGATCGTGCTGCGCCAGATTGATCTCGATCACGCGGCGCGTGAGCCTGTCATTGAGGCCGGACACGAACTGCGTCAGCTTTTCTGCGCTGACGCCCTGGTTGAGCATATTGAGGCACAGCCGGCGCACATCGCCTGCGGCGTGACTCAGGGCATCGATGTCGGCCGCCGCCTCTATCACCTTGCGCACGTTGCGCAGACCCACTCGCTGCAAGGCGAACAGGTCTCGCTCGGAAACTACGCCCGCCACGCGATCTTCGGCATCGACGATGACCAGATGGCGAACGCCGTGCGTTGCCATTGCCAGCATCGCGTCATAGGCCGTCGCTTGCGCCGAGATGGTCGCCGGCGGCGTTGTCATGACCTCCTCGATCGGCGATGTCGTCGGGTAGCCCGGAATCACCACGCGGCGCATGGCATCGGACGGGGTGAAGATGCCGATCGGCCTGTTGTCAGCATCTGCCACGACCACCGAGCCGACTTTGGCGTGCATCATGATCTGCATCGTGTCGCGAATCGTTGTCTGCGGCGTCACCCGGACCACCGTCGGCCGCATGAAGCCTGAAAGCTGCGCATTGAACGACTGCTGCTCTGCGTTGCTCTGACCGAACTGAAGTTCAATCTGGCGCCGTGATTCATCGAGCAGACGGGCCACATGGTCAAGCACGAAGCGATTGAACTCGGAACTGTTAGGCAGCAGTTTGAAAAAGTCGGCGCTGGCGAGACGCCAGACCTGCACATCCTCCACCGCGGTATAGATGTTGATTGCCGGCCGCTTTGCCGCCACGGCCGCCAGCGGAAAGCTCTGCCCCGGCTCCAGTTCATACAAGGGCTTGTCCGTCAGATTGACGTCACCCACCAGCCGGGCCTGAACCTTGCCGGACTGGATGATGAACAGGTCCGGCGCCATGTCGTTCGGCGTAAGGATGAATTCGCCGCCGGCCACCGTGACGGGAACCAGGCTCGCGGCCAGCGCCTCAAGGGCAAACGCCCCCATGTCCCGGAAGGGTGGATGTTGGCGCAGAAAGGCGAGCAGTTCCTCGCGGGATTCAGAACTCATGAATAAATGCCCTTGCAATCATGTTTCGATATGGAATCGACTTCGCAATATTTGTTGCAGCTTGCGCGCCTGGCGCAGGGATTCGAGCAGGACGCGGCGGTCGAACTCGTTGAGGCGGTCGGGATCCAGCTGGTTGCCCGGCGCCTCGCCATTGATGCTGGCGCCGGCCTGCACCGCGAGACGAATGCCTTGCAGGGCATGGAAGGCGTGCGCTGCCGCTTCGGCGTCGGCGGACGTCATGACGCCGTCTGCCGCGACCCGGCGCAGACGAGGCGCGGTGCCCGTTTCGGCGATGCCGGCACCGAGCGCCAGGATGCGTGCCGCATCGACAAAAATACGCGAGCCGAACTTCTTCAGGTCAATTGCACCGCCGGATTCGGTCTCGCTGACAAAATCGCGCAGGCGGCCCAGCGGCGGCGCCGCCGCCAGCGCATTGACGGTCATCATGCGCAGGAAGATTTCGTTGCCGCGCGTGAGTTCCGCCAAAGCCCGGCGCAACTGTGTCACCAATTCTGCATCGCCGGCCAGCGGCCGGAAATCGAAGAAGATCGCGGCGTTGAGCAAAGCCTCGGGCTCCGGCGTGCGCACCCAGGTGGTGAAACTCTCCAGCCACTCGGACAGCGACAGGCACCAGCGCGGATTGCCGGCCATCACTTCGCCGTCGCAAAGGGGAAAACCGCATTCGGCCAGCGCCTGATTCGCCGCACCGGCATAGGGCAGAAACAACTCGCGCAACTGGCGCGCTTCACCGTCGTCACTGGCGGAGAACACCAAGCCGTTGTCCTGATCGGTCGTCAATGTCTGCTCCAGACGCCCATCCGAACCGAGGCCAAGCCAGCACCAGCGCGTGGGTGGCAATCGAAAACGGAGGGCAAGCAATGCCAGCACCCGCGTCGCAATGGCGTCGTTGAGCCGGGACAAGACACGTGTCACCAGGGCGGCGCCGGCTTCCTCAAGGTGCAGGGCCACAGCCAGTCGGCGCGCCTCGGCAGCGCACCCCACCAAAGCAGCGATGTCCGGTGCGCCAGCGATGCTGGCATTGCATCTGGCAATGGCACGGGCCTGCGGCAGGATATCGCTGGCAGTCATGTCAATACTTGACCCTGGCGAAATAGGTCTCCTGCGTGGCGTCGAGCGCCTGACGCAGCGTCACGATTCCCATGTCTGCCAGCAGCGGAATCATCTTGAGGAACACTTCGCCGGTGACATAGGCGTCGCCCAGCGCGGTGTGACGACCGATGACGTTGATGCCGAGCCGCTCCGCGATGCTCTCCAGCCGATGCGATTCCTGGTTGGGATGAATCACCGCCGACAGCAGCAGCGTGTCGAGTACCGGTTGGGTGAAGCGCACGCCGAGGCTGGCCTCCTTCATTTGCAGGAATCGCATGTCAAACGCAGCGTTGTGCGCAACCAGAACGGTGTCGGCACAGAATTCATGGAATGCAGGAAGCACCACATCCAGCCGGGGCTGACCATTCACCATGGCCTCGGTAATGCCGTGAATCAGCATGCCTTCCGGCTTCAGCGGGATCACCGGGTCGACCAGCTGATCGAATATTTCCTGCCGCAGCAAGCGATTGTTCACGATCCGCACGGCGCCCATCTGGATGATTTCATCGCCCTTGGAGGGCTCCAGCCCGGTAGTTTCGGTGTCGAATACGGAATAGACGAGGTCAGTCAGCCTGCGCTCAGGATCTATGCCGGAGCCTTCTGCATCGCGCGCCGCGAACAGGTCGAAATCGTAATATTCGGGGCGACTGTCGCTGTGCAGGTGCTGCGCCTGATCCGTTGCCTGCACATCGGACGTGACCGCCGCCGGCAACACGATGCGGAAAAAGGCGTTGTGCGCGGCCTTGTCGCGTTGATACCAGATTTCTCCGCCGTGACGATCGACCACGTCGCGCAGCGTCAACGGGCTGGTCTCGGCACCGACATTCATCGGCTCCAGTTCCCATGTGTATAGGGTTTCGGAAGAAACCGGCGTACCCGACCAGATCAGATCGACGAAGACCATCTTGCCTTCCGCGCATAAACGCAGGCGCAATTCGCGAATGGCATAGTTATCCTGCAGGCGCGAGGCGAGGAAGGTGATGGCCTGAATCAGTGCAAAGCTGTCAACCCGTATCCACAGAGTCGTATCCTGATCCTCGTTCTTGATCGGCAGATTCAGTCGGTCGCCGACGCGGCGGGCCGCGGCGGCAACGATATCGATCGCCAGCACATCCTCCAGCGGCCAACGCGTCTTCAGTGAATCGGCAAAGCGGCTCATGGTGGTCTCGAGGCGCCGACTCATGGCCGACGCCTCGTCCGCAATCACGCGCGTGAAGCGCTCACGGAAATCGGCTTCCATCTCCGGCGAGTCGATCAGAGTCTCCACCGCGGCGCGGATGTTGCCGAGCGCCGCACGATTGCCGTCGGTAAGCGACTGCAGCGCCTGATCGCGTTCAGTCTCGCGCTCGAAATTCCGCGTAATGTTTTCGATGGTCAGCACGTAGCCCGTCACATCAAGCTCGGCGCCGAGCATCGTTGCCGTCGAATCATTCCAAGCAGGCGCAGCCTGTGAACTAACTTCGTCACCCCCTTTCCCGGAAAGAGGGCCGGGGGGATTGCCCACCCTTTCAGCCCGCTCGGCGGAGCCGAGCACGGGCGCCATCTGACAGCGCAACAACTGCCCGCCGCGAGTCGCAGTGATGAAATTGGCAGTCGGCTCGGCACTGCCCCGTCGCAATCTCTGCTGGATGTTCTCCAGCGAATGGGTGATCTGTCCGCGCTCGAGTATGGAAAAGATCGACCGCCCAAGACCGATCAGCGCGCCGCCGCTCATCGACGTCGGCCCCTGCGCCAGCGCCTTGAACTGCAACCGCGCGCGGCTGTTGTAGAGCAGGATGCGGCCATCCAGATTGCATACCACGACGCCCAGGGCCAGTTCCGACATCAGTGCGGCAAGCCGGTTCTTTTCCTCTTCCACGGTGGCCTTGGCGGCTCTGATCTGTGCTTCGACATCATTCAGCAACTCGTCGCGCTGCTGCGCCAGATCATTGGCGGCACGCGCCAGTTCGCGCACTTCTGGAGGGCCTTCCGGCGCCACGCGAAAGTTGCGATTGGCGCCCAGCATCAGGCGCAGGGTCTCGGCCATGCGCAACAGGCCATGCACATACTGCTGAAACAGAGCACGCAACAGCAGCATGCCGGCGATCAGGCCGAACAGGGTAATCAGGGCGCCGAGCGGCAACCGCGGGACGAGGAATTCAGCAAATGCCGCCCGTTCCGCTTCCTTTGCATCGGCGAACAGCAGGAGACCGGTCAGCGCGAAAGGACCGGTCATCAGCAGTCCCAGCGCGCAGGCGGCCAAAGCAAAGCGAACTCTTGCCTTCATGCCAGCAGCGACTTGATCTGGAGTACGAGGTCCTTGGTCGAGAACGGTTTGGTGATGTAGACATCGGCACCCAGCGCCAGCCCCTTGGCGATCTCCGACTCACGGCCCTTGGCCGTGAGCATGATGATCTTTACTCCCACCAGCGCCGGATCGGCGCGCAAGGCCTGGCACACCTCGAAGCCGGACTTCTTCGGCATCATCACGTCGAGCAGGATCAGGTCCGGGACGAATGCCGAGGCCAGTTGCAGAGCAGTCTCACCGTCGGTCGCCACGGCGACCTGAAAGCCTTCCTTGTTCATCAGGTACTCAAGCGAAATGACGATATTCGGCTCGTCGTCAACGATCAATATGCGGTGGCTCACGGTGCTCCTCCGGTCTGCTTCTTATGTTCCCAGCTCCCGCCGGGAACGGTATTCCCTGGCAAGACTGCGACATTATCGCCCGCCTGACGGGGTAGCGTGAATACAAAGCGTGCGCCGGCACCGGGGGTGCTTTCCACCCACAGCCGGCCGTTGAAATACTCGATGATCTGGCGGCTGATGGGCAGACCGAGGCCGGTACCCTGCGGCTTGTCGGTGAGGACGTCCGCGGTTCCTGCCCCCTGGTGGAACTTGTCGAAAATCACCTCCTGATCCTCGGCCCGGATGCCGGGACCGTTGTCGGTGACGCTGACGCGCACTTCATTCACCGTTGCCTGCCCGCGAAGCGGATTCCCAGGCACGCAGAGCGCGCCAGCGCCGACTTTCACATGACCACCGTCCGCCGGAACAAACTTCAGCGCGTTGGACAGCAGATTGACCAGCACCTGCATCAAGCGGTCGCGGTCGGCGAGCACGGTGAACCCGGCCGGGCACGCATCGAGTTCGAGCGTGACGCGCTTCTCGGCGAAGAGGACGGTCAGCGATTCCGCCGCTTCGCGGATCACCTCGGCCACATCCACTGCGGCCACCGTCCATTCGGCACGGCCGGATTCGAGTTTGGCCAGATCGAGAATCTGGTTGATCAGCCGCGACAGCCGCACCGCCTCGCTGACGATGATGCCGAGAAAGCGTACTCGTTGATCCAGGTCTATCTGTGGATCCTCCTGCAACATTTCGGAAAAGGCACGGATCGAGGTGAGCGGGGTGCGCAACTCGTGGGTCACGGTCGAGATGAAATCATCCTTCATGCGATCCAGCTGCTGCAAGCGGGCATTGGCCTCGCGCAACTCCGTCGTGGCACGCGTCAGCTCAAGCGACTTTTGTTCCAGCTCGCGCGTGTAGGCGCGTACCTGCGAGGCTTCGTCGAGAATGTTCATCACCTCGTCAATGCCGAGCGGTTCTTCCGTCACCACCGACGCCACCATCACTCGCGCCGAAGCCGAACCAATGGCGCCCGCCAGCAGGGTTTCCGCGAAGTTGACCAGGCGGGTATCCGCCGGAAGTTCCTCGATACCCTTCAGCCCCCGCTGTCGCGCATGGCGGACAAAGGCTTCCTGTGCGCGCTCGGAGCCGAGAAATCGCCCGGCCAGCGGCAGCAGGTCGGTCACGCCGGCACCGCCGCGCCACGCCGGAATACCGGCGGCCTCGGCGCCGCCGACGAACAAGGTCGCCTGTCGCGCCTCGCGCAGGTTCGGCGCGCGCTGCAGGGAAACGCCGATGTAGGCGCCCAGATTGACCAGCAGGCTCCAGACCAGGCAATGGGTTATCTCATCGAGCCCGACCAGACCGAACAGGTGCTGCGGCCGCAGCAGTTCGATACCGAACAAGCCATGGGCGATAAAGCCGTCGGGCAGCCAGCCCGATTTGGCGAAGGACGGCAGCAACAGCGTATAGGTCCACAGCACAAATCCGGCTGCCAGGCCGGCCAACGCACCATCCCGGGTGCCACCTTTCCAGAACAGGCCGCCGATCACAACCGGCGCGAACTGCGCCACTGCAGCAAAGGAGATGAGCCCGATCGACACCAATGCGTACGCTTCGCCGGCGACACGGAAGTACAGGTAACCAAGGCCAAGAATGATCGCGATGGCCCAGCGCCGTATCTCCAGCAGCAGACCCGACAGATCGGCGCGTGTTGCCAGCCCGAGCATCGGCAGGCGAAGCAGCAGCGGCATGACCAGATCGTTGCAGACCATGGTCGACAGCGCGATGGTCTCGACAATCACCATGCCGGTAGCCGCCGACAAGCCGCCGATATACACGAACAGCGCCAGCGCCTCCTGCTGGTAGGCCATCGGCAAGGTCAGCACAAAGGTGTCGGCGTCGACCGCGCTGCCGGGAAAGTGCAGCATTCCGGCCAGCGCCACGGGCAGCACAAACAGATTGATCAGGAACAGGTAGAGCGGGAACATCCAGACCGCGCGACTCAGATGGCTTTCATCGACGTTTTCCACCACCGCGATCTGGAACTGACGCGGCAGCAGCAGCGAGGCAAACAGGGAGAGGAAAACCAGAGTACCCCAGGTGCCGTAGGCCGCAGGAGAGTCGGCGGTGGTAAGACGGCGCGCAACTTCGGGGACGACAGCTGCGCGTGAAAAAATATCGCTGATGCCATCGTGCATGCCCCAGACGACGAAGACTCCTACCGCCAGAAAGGCGACGAGCTTGACCACGGACTCGACCGCAATCGCGGCCACCATGCCTTCGTGGCGCTCCGTGGCATCGAGATGGCGGGTACCGAACAGGATGGTGAAGACGGCCAGGATCATCGCCACATACAGCGCGCTATCCTGAAACAGCGGCACGGCGCCGGCCGTGGCCGGCATGACGATGTCCGGATAACTGGCAAGAATCGCGAAACTGTTGGAGACCGCCTTCAGCTGCAAGGCGATATAGGGAATCACGCCCACCACGGCGATCACCGTCACCAGGCCGCCGAGCAATTGGCTCTTGCCATAGCGCGAAGCGACGAAGTCGGCGATCGAGGTAATGCGATTGGTCTTGGCGACCCGGATCATCTTGTGCAGGATGAATCCGGCCAGTGCAAACAACAGGGTCGGGCCGAGATAGATCGGCAGGAAACCGATGCCGCTCGCGGCTGCACGACCGACGCTGCCGTAGAAGGTCCAGGTCGTGCAATACACACCCAGCGAGAGCGCGTAGACCACCGGATTGGCAATCAGTGAGCGCCCCGCGTCCGCGCGCCGGTCGGCATACCAGGCAATTGCGAACAATATGCCCAGATAGAAGAACGAGGCGAGGACGATCACCCAGCTTTGCAGCACCTCAGTCGCCCTTGCCCTCAACCACCCATGCCATCAGGGCGATAAGCGCCAACCAGGATCCCATGAGCCATGCATACAGCGGCGGCAGACCAAAATAGTCGCCACCGCGATTGAATACCGAGAGCAATGGATAGTTGAAAAAGAAGCAGCCGAGCAGGAACAGAAACGCGAGACGTTGTGCCGTGAGTCGGGAGCGAATCATGTCGTCACCTCCAAAGATCCAATTTCAGCAGGAATCGTACACCGCATTATTCAGGCTGAAACAGGCGCACAAAAAAGAAAAGCGCCCGTCTTGCGAGGGGCGCTTTTCTATTGTCATGACAAGCGTCAGGCGTTTTGCTTCAACTGATCCAGAATTCCCGGATTCTCCAGGGTCGATACGTCCTGCGTGATCTCTTCGCCCTTGGCCAGGCTGCGCAGAAGGCGCCGCATGATCTTGCCGGAACGCGTCTTCGGAAGATTTTCGCCGAAGCGGATATCCCGGGGCTTGGCGATCGGGCCGATTTCCTTGCCGACCCAGTTGCGCAGTTCGTTGGCGATCTTCTTCGCATCTTCGGCCGTCGGTCGCGACTGCTTCAGGACCACAAAGGCACAGATGGCCTCGCCGGTCACGTCGTCGGGACGACCTACCACGGCAGCCTCCGCGACCAGCGGGTTGGATACTAGCGCCGACTCGATTTCCATGGTGCCCATGCGGTGCCCGGAAACATTCAGGACATCGTCGATGCGCCCCATGATGGTGAAGTAGCCGGTCTTGGCATCGCGCATCGCGCCATCGCCCGCCAGATACAGATTGCCGCCGAAATCCACCGGAAAGTAGGACTTCTTGTAGCGTTCCGGATCGCCGTAGATGGTGCGGATCATGCCGGGCCAGGGTTTCTTGACGACGAGGAAGCCGCCCTTGCCCCACTCGACGTCGTGGCCGGTCTCATCGACGATGGCAGCTGCGATGCCGGGGAAAGGTAGAGTGCAGGAACCCGGCACCAGTGGCGTGACGCCCGGCAGGGGGGTGATCATGTGACCACCCGTCTCGGTCTGCCAGAAGGTATCCACGATCGGGCAGCGCGCGCCGCCGACATTGTTGTAGTACCACATCCAGGCTTCCGGGTTGATCGGCTCGCCGACCGTGCCGAGGATGCGCAGGCTGGTCAGATCGTAGTTCTTCGGGTGCGTCGCCGGCATGTTTTCACCCGACTTGATCAGCGAGCGAATGGCGGTCGGTGCAGTGTAGAAGACGTTGACCTTGTGGTTCTGGATGGTCTTCCAGAAACGCCCGGCATCGGGGTAGGTCGGCACGCCTTCGAATACGATCTCGGTGGCACCGCAGGCCAGCGGGCCGTAGGCGATGTAGGTATGGCCGGTAACCCAGCCGATGTCGGCGGTGCACCAGAAGACATCGCTCGGCTTGATGTCGAAGGTCCACTTCATGGTCACGATCGCATGCAGCAGATAGCCGCCGGAACTGTGCTGGACGCCCTTGGGCTTGCCGGTGGAACCGGAGGTGTAGAGCAGGAACAGTGGATGCTCGGCATCAACCCATTCGGGCTCGCAGACGTCGGACTGGCCGGCAGTGGCATCGTCCCACCATATATCGCGGCCGGCAACCATGTTGCACGAGCCGCCTGTGCGCTTGTAGACGATGACCGTCTTGATCGACTCGCAGCCGCCCATGGCGATGCCCTCGTCGACCGCCGGCTTCAGCGGAATGTTCTTGCCGCCACGGGACTGCTCGTCGGCGGTGATGACCGCAACCGCGCCGGCGTCCTGGATGCGCTCCTGCACGCTCTTGGCGGAGAAGCCGCCGAACACCACCGAATGGATCGCGCCGATGCGGGCGCAGGCCTGCATGGCGACCACGCCTTCGATCGACATCGGCATGTAGATCAGGACGCGATCGCCCTTCTTGATGCCCTTCGCGCGCAGCCCATTGGCAAACTTGGCAACGCGGGACAATAGCTGCTTGTAGGTCACCTTGGTGACCTGGCCGCCGTCCGCTTCAAAGATGATCGCGACCTTGTCACCCAGACCGGCCTCGATGTTGCGATCGAGACAGTTGTAGGAAACATTCAGCTTGCCATCGGCAAACCATTGGTAGAAAGGGGCTTTCGAGTCGTCCAGCGACTTGGTAAAGGGCTGCTTCCAGGTGATATGTTCCCGGGCCAGGCGTGCCCAGTAGCCAGCGTAATCCTGGTCGGCTTCCTTGCACAGGGCCTGGTACGCCGCCATCCCGGAAATTGTGGCGTTCTTGACCACAGCCTCCGCCGGGGGAAATAAACGACTTTCCGTGACATTTGATTCGATGCTGGACATTGACACCTCTCCTCTCGCATGTAACCGGATGAATCCGGATGACTATTTTCTTCCGCACGTCGGGAAGGCCGCCTGCAGTCGAGCACAAGGGCTTTCTGCCATGGAAAGAAACCGCTGCCGATGTTGGCTGCACTTGCCAATCTTATTGATTTTAAGTGGTTACAGATTAAAGCGAAAGAGCCTTACATGCGACTTACGCGACCACCGCACGTTGAGTCCTGACTGATGAGTTAATATTGCTGCTCCGCACCACTGCCGTCTGCCCGCCATGAAGCAAATCATCAAGCCGCTCGAGTATTTCATCTTCTGGAGCCGCTGGCTGCAAGCTCCGCTCTATTTGGGCCTGATCGTCGCCCAGGGCGTCTATGTGTACCAGTTCATGCTCGAACTGGCTCATCTGGTGACCAAGGCCGGAGCGCTGACCGATTCCGAAGTCATGCTCATCGTGCTGGGACTGATCGACGTGGTGATGATCGCCAACCTGCTGATCATGGTCATCATCGGCGGCTATGAAACCTTCGTTTCGCGGCTCGACCTGGAGGGGCACCCCGATCAGCCGGAATGGCTCTCGCACGTCAACGCCGGCGTGCTCAAGGTCAAGTTGGCGGTCGCCCTCATCAGCATTTCGTCGATCCACCTGCTGCGCACCTTCATCAATGCCCAGCACGTCGAGGATCGCGTCATCATCGCGCAGGTAGGCATCCACGTTGCCTTCCTGGCTTCAGCCATCGCCATCGCCTACACGGACAAGATCATGATGCAGACCTTGGCCGTAGGTAAGCATTAACGCATGGCTCCGATGGACCGCCCCGCGTTATGAAGTACGCTGCCTTCGCGGCGCCTCAAGCTGGCAAATGGGCCCGCCCCTCCCATCCTCCCCTCACGGGGAGGCTTCTGGTTTGCTCGCTGCGCTCGACTATCACCATGCGCACTGAGCATTGTCTTTCACGCTAAACGGAGCCGCCATGACCACCATCCGCCAGGACGATTTCATCCAGTCCATCGCCGACGCCTTCCAGTTCATCAGCTACTACCATCCGCTGGACTACATCAGGGCACTCGGCGAGGCCTACGAGCGTGAGGAGTCGCCCGCGGCGAAGGATGCCATTGCGCAGATTCTGACCAACAGTCGCATGTCGGCCGAAGGTCACCGCCCCATCTGTCAGGACACCGGCATTGCCCTGGTGTTCCTCAAGGTCGGCATGCAGGTGCAATGGGATGCCACCCTCTCGGTACAGGAAATGGTCAACGAAGGCGTCCGCCGCGCTTACGGCAATGCCGACAATCCGCTACGGGCCTCGGTCTTGGCCGATCCTGCCGGCGCGCGCAAGAACACCAGGGACAACACCCCGGCCGTGGTGCATTACGAAATCGTCCCCGGCAACCACGTCGAAGTCATCTGCGCCGCCAAGGGCGGTGGGTCGGAGGCGAAGGCCAAGTTTGCCATGCTCAATCCGTCGGACGACCTGGTCGAGTGGATCCTGAAAACGGTGCCGACCATGGGCGCCGGCTGGTGCCCGCCCGGCATTCTCGGAGTCGGCATTGGCGGCACGCCGGAAAAAGCCATGCTGCTGGCCAAGGAGGCCATCATGGCGCCGGTGGATATTCATGAGTTGAAAGCGCGCGGAGCGAAAACTAGAGCCGAGGAACTGCGTCTCGAGTTGTACGAAAAGGTCAATGCGCTGGGCATCGGCGCGCAAGGCCTGGGCGGCCTGACCACGGTGCTGGACGTCAAGGTGCTCGACTACCCGACCCACGCCGCCAACCTGCCAGTCGCGTTGATCCCCAACTGTGCCGCGACGCGCCACATCCATTTCGAACTCGACGGCTCCGGCCCGGCCAAGCTGCAGCCACCCAGCCTCGAGGACTGGCCGAAGGTGACCTGGAAAGCCGACGCCGCCACCGCCACTCGCGTCGACCTCGGCAGCCTGACCAAGGCGCAGGTCGCGGCATGGAAGCCCGGCCAGAAACTACTGCTCAACGGCAAGATGCTCACCGGCCGCGACGCCGCGCACAAGCGCATTGCCGACATGCTGGCCAAGGGCGAGAAACTTCCCGTCGACTTCACCAACCGCGTCATCTATTACGTCGGCCCGGTCGATCCGGTGCGCGACGAAGTGATGGGCCCCGCGGGCCCTACCACGGCGACGCGGATGGACAAATTCACCCGCATGATGCTTGAGCAAACCGGCCTGATCTCGATGATCGGCAAGTCCGAGCGCGGCCCCATCGCGATCGAAGCGATCAAGGACAACAAGTCGGCCTACCTGATGGCCGTCGGAGGTGCCGCCTATCTCGTCGCCAAGGCGATCCAGTCGGCCAGGGTGGTCGGCTTCGCCGACCTCGGCATGGAGGCTATCTACGAGTTCGACGTAAAGGACATGCCGGTCACGGTCGCCGTCGATTCCCTCGGTACTTCGGTACACATCACGGGCCCTGCGGAGTGGAAGGCAAGGATCGGCAAGATTCCGGTCAAGGTAGCCTGATCGCCTGCGCGATCTTGAAGCAATCACCTCCCAATCGGCAAGACGGGCGTCCCATCGATCACGCCCATTCCCCGCTCGTCAAGCTGTGGCATCTGGTTCGTGCGCGGCCGAGACTCGTGGTCTCGTGTCTGGCCGGAGTTCTCGGATTCCTGCTATTGCCAGCCACGTTCGCCGCATCCACTCGGGCATTGATCACTTGGGACATCGGGGCGGGTCTCTACCTGATATTGGCCTGGACCATGATCGGCCGTGCATCGGTGGAACACATGCGATGGCGGGCCCGCCTGCAGGATGATGGTGCCGCGGCTGTGCTGTTTCTGACCGTAGCGGCCGCCGTCGCCAGCCTTGCCGCGATTGTTCTCGAGCTTACCGGCCTCAAGACCTACCCGGCTTCCCGGCAAAGCCTGCATGTGGGTCTGGTAGCGATTACCTTCATGGCATCCTGGCTGCTGGTTCATACCTCGTTCGCCCTCCACTATGCCCACGCCTATTACGTCTCGATTGACAAGCAGCGCGAAGGACCGCTTGAGTTTCCACGGCAAGACGCCCCTGTCTACATGGATTTCCTGTATTTCTCGATGGTCATCGGGATGACGTCGCAGACCGCCGACGTCGGACTAACCAGCACGCGCATGCGCCGGCTGGTAATGGCACACGGCCTGGTCGCTTTTGCCTTCAATACGACACTGCTGGCTCTGACGATCAACAGTGTCGCCAGCCTGCTCGGCTGAACGATCCATTCTGGCACCCGCTGAAGACGATAGCACGCTGACCGATCTTCTTCGGCGGCAACAGGAACAACCGCCCAGATAAGCGAAAGCGGCCCGAGCCGAATCACACTCTGCACTGCAGCTAACTTGGTGGCGCCGAGTTCTTACGGGTCGGTATTGCGCGCCTGTTCCGCGCGGGCGTCCTGGCTCTCGTGTTTCCGGTCTTTGCGTCTTCGATCATCTCGACGGATTCTTGCCCAATAGGCCAGCATGCAAAGGACAAAAGCCACGATGAGCAAGGCGTCAAACCAGGGTTGCGAGGCAATTTTGTCAATCATGTGCTGCATATGGGTCCCTCATCAAGGCGTCGCATAACTACAACAAAGTTCGGCTACGCCACCGGCAAGTCCAGGGTTATGATCGCCCCTGGCCATCAGGCATCCCCCGCTTTGTGGGATGCTTCGCAGTCAAGCGGCTCCTGTGGCTTTCCTCGGCCGCCGCTGCCGCGTAACTTTACCTGATTCCCGGCGGCGACCATGCAAATCGATATCATGCTAACAACATGTTCCACCATGCGAGTGATGAGATGCCGGCGATAGCACGATGGGGAAGGCTATCGCGCATCCTTGCCGTGCTATTGACCCTGTCAACAGAATCGGCACAGGGCGCAGCACCGGAGGGATGCAGCGATATAGCGGTGCGGGTCGACATTCAGGGCGACGTCGTTCGCGTTGCCGCCGAACTGGGTGTTTCTGCAAGCGCCAGGGAATTATGGGATGTGCTTACGGATTTTGAGCATCTGCCCCGGTTCATTTCCAACATCACGTCGAGCAAGGTACTTTTTCGCGAAGGCAACGTCGTACGCGTATCGCAAACGGGCAAGACCAGCATCGGCCCGTTCACTTTCGAGTTTCAATCGGTACGCGAGCTGATCCTGACGCCATTTGAAAGATTCGAGTCGCGAATGCTTAGTGGCAACATGAAGCGTTTTCATGGCATTACGCAGATCGAAACTGCCGAGGGAAGAACACGGCTCCGCTACAAATCCGAAGCCGTCCCCGATACCTCGTTGCCACTGAGCCTGGGCCGCTCAATGATCGAGTCGGAAACACGCGAGCACTACCAGGAAATCTGCAAGGAAGTGTCGAGACGGAAGAACCTGGCAATTGGAGGGTAGCTGCAGTCGGCCGATTGATTTCTTGATCTGGTCGGTTGCCTCGGTCTCGATCCATTTCTGGCGGCGCAGAGTGCACCGGGACATTTGACGCTACGATCAATCCTCCGCTCACGCTGTAAACTGCGACAAGCACTTCCTTCAACACTGTTCCGTTGGTCCGCCAGATGACTACCAGCATGCCCCGAATGCCCGCACTTGCACCTGTGTCAGAGCCATGATTGGCGTTTTCGATTCCGGCCTCGGCGGCCTTTCGGTTCTGGCGGCGCTGGTCGATACCCTGCCCGACGCCGACTTCATCTACTTCGCCGATACCGCCCATGTGCCCTACGGCAACAAGAGCGAAGAACAGATTCAGTGCCGCGTGCTGGCGATTGGCGAACATCTGGCAAGCCACGGCTGCGACTTGCTGGTGGTGGCCTGCAACACGGCCACCGCCACTGCGGTGCAGGCCCTGCGCACCGCGCATCCGGGGATTCCGGTGGTGGGCGTCGAACCGGGCATCAAACCGGCTGCGCAACAGACCAGGAGCGGTCGCATCGCCGTGCTGGCGACCGAAGCCACCGCCAATAGCCAGCGCTTGCAGCAACTGATCCGCCAGCACGCAGGCAAAGTCGAGGTCTTCGTCGAACCCTGCCCGGGCTGGGCCACCCATGTCGAAATGCTGCAACTGGACGATCCGGCACTTGCGGCCGACGTTCGCACCCGCATCGAGCCGCTGCTGGAAAAGGGAGTCGACCGCATCGTGCTGGGCTGCACGCATTACAGTTTTCTCGCCCCGTTGCTGAGCGAAGTCGTTGGCGCAAGGGCCGAACTGGTCGACGTTGCCGCTGCGGTGGCCCGCCAGACCCAGCGCCTGGCCGGACGCCTCGCCCACGGCTCTGGCCGCCTGCAGCTGCACGCCTCGGCGCATCCGGAGCGCCTGCGCGCCGCCCTGCCGCGCCTGCATCTGGGCCACATCGCGGTGCGGCTGACCTGATGCGCATTGCCGTCCTCTCCGACATTCATGGCAACCTGGCCGCGCTGCAGGCCCTGATCGACGACTTCCGGCGGCGAGCGGTCGACGCCGTGGTGAATCTAGGCGACAGCCTGTCGGGGCCGCTGTTGCCCAAGGAGACTGCGCAATTGCTGATGGCGCAGGACTGGGTGCATCTGGCCGGCAATCACGAGCGCCAGATATTGACGCTGACGCCGCACAGCTGCGACCCTTCCGACGCTTACGCCAAGGCGCAACTCGGCACCGCCGAGCTGGACTGGATCGCTTCGCTGCGTCCCTGTCATGCCTGGAGCGATGAAATCTTTCTCTGCCATGGCACACCCGCCCATGACGCCGAATATTTTCTCGAATCGGTGGAGCCGGGCCGGCTGCGCGCGGCAACGCAGGAGGAGATCGGACGGCGTCTTGGCGGAATCAGTGCCCGCGTTGTCGTTTGTGGCCATACCCATGTGCCGCGGATGGTGCGCACACTGGGCGGACAGCTGCTGGTGAATCCGGGCAGCGTCGGCCAGCCAGCCTACGACGATGACCAGCCCGTCTATCATGCGGTGGAAAGCGGCGCGCCGGACGCCCGCTATGCCATCATCGAACGACAGGGCACCCAGTGGAGCACGCAGCTGATTTCAGTTCCCTACGATCATGAAGCCATGGCTGCGCTGGCCCGCCGGAACAGGCGCCCGGACTGGGAACATATCCTGCGCCACGGCTATCTTCTCCCCCCCGCGGCAGCTCCGAGAGGTACTGCGCAGGCCTAGCGGACTGCGTCGCCCGGCGCACCCTCGCCGTAAGCAATCACCAGATTCCGGCCTCTACGCTTAGCCTGATAGAGCGCCTGATCCGCGCATCGAATCAGACCTTCCACCGAAGCGGAATGGTCGGGCGTCGTGGCGATTCCGATCGACGCCGTGATGCGGATTCGCAGATCCGCGTGCGACACTATTGTCTCCTGAAATATCTTCAGCAATTGTGCGGCACGCTCGTGGGCGATATCCAGAGGCATTTTTGGCAATACGAGCAGAAACTCCTCGCCACCATATCGACACACAATGTCTTCGGCACGCGCATGCTCCATCAGCAGGCGACCGAAAACCCGCAAGACTTCATCTCCCGCCTGATGTCCATAGGTGTCGTTCACCAACTTGAAGTGATCGATATCGAGCAGCACCATGCTTAACGGCGCTCCTTCCCGTCGGCAGCGTGCCAGTTCGCGCTCAAGCGTCCCCTCTAGGTAGCGGCGATTGAAAAGGCCGGTCAGGGAATCACGGTTGGCCTGTTCCCGCAGCTTCTCCTGCAAGTCATGAATCTTTTCGATCTGGTCCTGCAGAATCGAGTTGGCTCCTTCGAGCGTCTGCCTCTGTTGATCCAGGGTGTCTTGCACGCTATGCAGCTGCCTGACATAGGCGAAGAACTCGATACCGATCAACGAAAGATAGGCGGCCAGACCGATCATCGAAGCCAGGGTCACCAGACCATTGGTGTCCGTGGAAACATGGAATGCGATGACCGTGGTGGAAGCCAGGGCGCCCGCTGCAAACGCAATGGCACAGACCAGAATGCCTGATGCTCCGCGAGATATAGTATTGTTCAACAGGTTCGCCAGGAACATCGCCGTGCTGATCCACAGCGGAAATCCCAGGCCCGAGGCCCATGCGCCACAGAGCAAGGCATCAATCGCCATGTTGTTGAGCTCGGCCTGTTCCGGATGCGCAGCTTTTTGCGTGCGCCAGTACATCACATGCGGATAAATCAGAAACTGGAGGACGAACAGGGCCCAGACGGCCGCGCCGTAACCCCTCGGCAGTATATGCAAGCCAATCGGCAGGCAGGCGAGCGCGAAGGCGGCTATTCGGACCCGGTAGCCATTGGACACTACCCAGCGATGCGTTCTCGTAAATTCAGTCATGAGCCAAGTCGGGTTGTGACGCCAATTTGTAGATGCCGCATTCGCATGTTACAGACTTCTCAGCGCCGCTCGGCACTAATCACGCCGGGCACTTCGCTTAACAGGGACAAAGCCTTCTGCAGAGCAGCGGTACCTGACAGTTCGACGGTAAAACCCATGTGCGCGACGCCTCCCCGGGATTGCGTCTTTACCGCGGTGACGTTGATTTTTTCGCGCGAGAGGATGTCGGATATGTCACGCAGCAGCCCTTGTCGATCTCCGGCGTCGACCATCAGGTCGACCGGATAGACGGTGCCCGCCTTGGCGCCGGCCTGTTCGCTCCACCCTTCACCCCATTCGGTGCTGATGACGCGCTCGGGATTGCGCGCCGCCATGTTGCGAAAATTGACGCACTCGACCCGGTGGATCGAGATTCCCTTGCCACGAGTGACAAAGCCGATGATGGCATCCGGCGGCATCGGCTTGCAGCACAGTCCCACCTGCGTCAGCAATTTGTCCACGCCGACCACCAGAATCCGGCTATCGCCGGCCCGGCTCTTGCGCGTCTGAATTTCCGGCTCGGGCGGCAGCGGTTCCGCGCCGCCGCGCAAGGCCACGTCGATGGCGCGCATGCCAACCTCGCCGCGCGCCGCGGAAAGGAACAGCGCCTCAGCGCCCTTCAGCCCGAGCTTGACGGCCAGTTCGTCGAGATTGGCCTGGCTTTGTCCCTGGCGCTGCAACTCGCGCGTTACCAGACTGCGCCCCTGTGCAAGGAGTTCCGCTTCATCCTGCGCCGCAAACCACTGCTTGACTTTCGACCGCGCGCGCGGCGTGACGAGATAGCCCTGTGTCGGATTCAGCCAGTCACGCGACGGACCGCCGCTCTTGATGCTGATGATCTCCACGCGCTGACCGTTTTGCAGGGCCGTGTTGAGCGAGGCCATGTGGCCGTCGATCTTCGCACCGCGACAGCGGTGCCCGAGATCGGTATGCAGCCGATAGGCGAAATCCAGCGCCGTGGCGCCGCGCGGCAGGTCGATCACCTTGTCCTGCGGCGTCAGCACATAAATCGTGTCGTCCAGTGCGGCGCGCTTGAACTGTTGCACCCATTCGGCGGAATCCGCTATTTCATCGCGCCACGACAACAGTTGCCGCAGCCAGGAAATCTTGTCCTCGTATGCGCCGCCGGCCTTTACCGACTTGCCGGACTCCTTGTAGCGCCAGTGGGCGGCTACCCCGAGTTCGGCATGATCGTGCATCTCGCGGGTGCGAATCTGCACCTCCAGCGAACGGCCGTCCTCCGCTTCCACAGCCGTGTGCAGCGAACGATAGAAATTTCCCTTGGGATGCGAAATGTAGTCGTCGAACTCGCCATGAATCGGCTGCCACAGGTGGTGCACAATGCCCAGCGCGGTGTAGCAATCCTTGATCTCGTCGACGATGATACGCACCGCGCGAACGTCATACACCTTGGCGAAGTCGATGTCCTTGCCGCGCATCTTGCTCCAGATGCTGAAGATGTGTTTCGGCCGGCCATAGACCTCCGCGCGAACGCCGACCGCAGCCATCTCCGCCTTCAGGCGAGCAACCGCTGCGTCTATGAAGCTCTCGCGCTCCGAACGCTTTTCGTCGAGCATGGTGGCGATGCGTTTGTAGGTCTCCGGCTCCAGATAGCGAAAGGAAAGGTCTTCGAGCTCCCACTTCACATGCCAGATACCCAGGCGATTGGCCAGTGGCGCATAGATCAGCAGGCTTTCCCTGGCCATTTCCTCGCGCTGGGTGCCGGGCTGGTCGTTGAGGAAGCGCAGGGTCTGCACCCGGCTGGCGAGCCGCAGCAGCACCACACGAATGTCATCGACCATTCCCAGCAGCATCTTGCGCAGAATCTCTGTCTGCGCCCGCACCTCGGCAACGCCTTCACCTGACCCGGCACCGCCGCCCGCCGCGGCACGGGTCAGCGGGCGCAAGCTACCCAGCCGGCGCATCCCGGCCACCAGCGCGGCCACCGTATCGCCAAAGCCGACTGTCAGGCGCTCGCTGCAATCCTCGACATGATCGCCGGCGGCAAACAGCAAGGCGGCGATGCGCGCATCGGCATCGAGATCAAGCGAGGCCACGATCAAGGTCATGCCCAGGGCGTGTTGCAGGATCGATTCGCCGGTGCCGAGCACTTTCTCGCCATAGGCCTCGCGCGCCAGAGCCAGCGCCTCGGCCACGCGCGCCGCGGCCGAGGCGGAAAGACCAAGGCAGAGGCGGGAAAGCGTGTCGCCTTCGCCATCTGACTGCTCGAGGGAATGCACAACGGAGACCATGGGCGGATTATCCCATGCGGCGCATAATTCGCCGTCCATGAAGAAGCCCCTTCACGTCTCCCCCTATCTGCTGCTCACGTTGGCCAACCTGTTCTGGGCCGGCAACTGGATCATCAGTCGCGCCTTGCGCAGCGAATTGCCACCGGTCGCGCTGTCGTTCTGGCGCTGGGTGGTGGCTCTGCTGTGCCTGCTGCCACTGTCGCTGCCGCACCTGCGCCGCGACTGGCCGCAACTGCGCGCCGCATGGCCCTGGGTATTGCTGTACGGCGCCTTGGGCACCGGGGGCTACAACGTGCTGGTCTACGGCGGCCTGCAATACACCACGGCGATCAACGGCACGTTGCTGAACTCCTTCGTGCCGATCATGATCGTGCTGATTTCATGGCTGATGCTGGGCAAGCGCCTCCATGGCCGCGAAGCTGCGGGCATCCTGGTCTCGCTCGTCGGCGTCCTTGGCATCGTCACCCACGGCGAGTTGCAGCGCCTGCGCGAACTGACAGTGAATGTGGGCGACCTCTGGATCCTGGCGTCGGTCCTGGCCTGGTCTGCCTACACCCTGCTGCTGTCGCGCCGACCGCGAGTTCATCCATTGGCCTTTCTTGCCGCCATCAGCATCGCCGGCTTGCTTTTCCTGCTCCCCTTCTACTTCTGGGAAATGGCCCAGGGCCGCCAGATAACACCGACGCCCGGGGCGATAGCCGGCATTGTCTATACCGGCGTGTTCCCCGCCTTCCTCGGCTACATCCTGTGGAACAGAGGCGTGGCCGAGGTCGGCCCGGCTCGCGCCGGGCTGTTCATGCACCTGGTACCCGCCTTCGGTATCCTGCTGTCGATGATCTTTCTCGACGAAAAGCCGGCCCTCTATCACGCCGTCGGCATCTGCCTGATCTTTGCCGGCATCTGGCTCAACACCCGGCGCATCAGATGATCCGCAAGCTGTCTGCATGGTGGCGGCAGCGGCAGGGCGATCGTCTCGCAATTCCGGCGGCGCTGTGGGATGAAGTCGAATCCGGCCTGCCCTGTCTCAGCCACCTCACCCCGGATGAGCGCACCCACCTCCGCCAGCTTGCCCGTGAACTCATCGCCGAAAAGCAATGGAGCGGTGCGCAAGGACTGCGACTGACTCCCCGCATCCAATTGACCATCGCCCTACAGGCCTGCCTGCCCATCCTGCATCTCGGGCTCGACTGGTATGCCGGTTGGGTCGGCATCGTGGTCTATCCCGGCGACTTCCTGATTCCGCGCCGGATGATCGACGAGGACGGCGTGGTGCATGAGTTCGACGACGAGGTGATGGGCGAAGCCTGGTACGGCGGCCCGGTGCTGATCTCCTGGTTCGAGCACCCGCAAGAGGCCAACGGCATCAACGTGGTGATCCACGAGTTCGCCCACAAGCTGGACATGAAGGGCGGCGCGGCCGATGGTCTGCCGCCGATGCATGAGGGGATGTCGCGGCAGCGCTGGACCGATGTCATGAAAAGGGCGTTCGACGACTTTCAGCAGCGCGTGGATCGCGGCGAAGAAACCTTGCTCGATCCCTATGGCGCCGAACTGCCCACCGAATTCTTCGCCGTCGCCAGCGAAGCCTTCTTCGAAGCGCCGCAAATGCTCAGGGGCGAGTATGCGGAAGTCTACGAGCAGTTCAAGCTGTTCTACCGGCAAGATCCGGCCGGGCGCACATCTGCTCGGTAACGGCGGTTCATTTGCGCCAGGCCCAAGGCAGCGGGGGTCGCTTCAAAATGACGCGAGCCATGCGGACTTCAAGGCGATAATGGACTCAACTTCCGTTAACGGCTGAGAGCCCCAAGATTCGTAGTAAGCTTCGCTGGCGACGGCGAAGAATTCGGTGGGCAGTTCGGCGCCATAGGGATCGAGCAAGGTTTCTTCGCCGCGATCCACGCGCTGCTGAAAGT
>JANXRC010000081.1 GCA_025353195.1 Rhodocyclaceae bacterium | reverse complement strand
CGACGCCGAGCAACGAGGCCAGCGCCTCATTGACGCTCTCGATCACGCCGGCACGGCGCCAAGGCCGACGAGCCGCGTTCGGCGCTGACTGTCGAAATGCTCGCCGCCGCGGCCGGTGCTTCGGCCGAGGATGGCATCTGGCTCGACGTGATTCGCAAGATGGACGAGGTCTATAACGACCTGCTGCAGTATGAAGTCGCGCTGGAAGAGAAGAACGCCACGCTGGAGGATACGCAGCAGTTCATCTCTTCGGTCTTGACCTCGATGTCGGACCTGCTGATCGTCTGCAGCCGTGCCGGCGTGATCGAGAGCGTCAATGAGGCGCTGGCCTCGTTGCTCGGCGTCGAGGCGACGCGGCTGCATGGTCGGTCGGTATTCGACCTGTTCGCCGACGAAGAGTCGCGCCAGTACGCCGGACGCCTGTTTTCGGATCAAAGCGGCCACGCCGCGGAAGATTGCGAGATGCAGCTCAAGGCCGCCAACGGCAGCGCTATCCCGGTCTCGCTCAACTGCACGCCGCGCTACAACGGCGTCGGCAAGATGCTCGGCCTGGTCATTACCGGCCGTCCGGTGGGCGAACTGAGGCGTGCCTATCAGGCTCTGCGCCGTGCCCACGAAGATCTCAAGACCACGCAACAGCAACTGATCCATTCCGAAAAAATGGCCTCGCTGGGCCGCTTGGTGGCAGGCGTGGCGCACGAGCTGAACAATCCCATCAGCTTCGTTTACGGCAATACCGTGGTGATGAAGCGCTATGCCGATCGCATCGCGCGCTACCTGGCGGCGATTCATGGCGAGATGCCGCGCGAGGAACGCGAGGCCCTGCGCCGCGAGTTGCATATTGACCGCCTGCTGGACGATTTGCCGTCGCTGATCGACGGCACGGTGGAAGGCGCCGAGCGCACCCGCGACATCGTCGATGCGCTGAAGCGCTTTTCGGCGACCGATCGGGACGAGCGGCGCGCCTTCGACCTGGTCGAGGTGGTTGAACGTGCGGTGCAGTGGGTATGCAAGGCGGCCGCCGATCAGTTCGTGGTGAACCTGAGCCTTCCCGCGTCAATCGAGGCCATGGGTTCGGCGGGGCAGGTCCAGCAAGTCGTCATGAACCTGGTGCAAAACGCCGCGGACGCTACCGAGAATTCGCGTGAGCGGCGACTGGAGATATCCGGCCGCATAGAGGAAGCTGAAGCCGTCATCGAGTTCCGCGACAGCGGTCCCGGCATTCCCGCCGAAAATCTTGACAAGCTGTTTGACCCGTTTTTTACCACCAAGCCGGTCGGGCGAGGCACCGGACTGGGGTTGGCGATCAGCTACGGCATCGTTGAACGCCATGGCGGCAAGCTTGCAGTCAGCAATCATCCCAAGGGCGGCGCCTTGTTCAGCCTGCGCCTGCCGCTGGCACGAGAGTGATGGCGGCAGGCATCGATCCCGGCTGCGTCAGGCTGCGGCTGGCCATCGACAGCGGCCGCGTGAGCGAGGTTCGTGTTGCCAGCGAGCGTCCCGCCTTGGCACCGCTGCTGCGCGGCCGTTCCGCCGACGAGGCGGTGCGACTGGTGCCCCTGTTGTTTGCCTTGTGCGGTAAAGCCCAGGGACGTGCCGCGGCGCTGGCTCTCGAGGCGGCGCGGGGCAGGGAATGTGGTCCGCATCTGGATTCTGAGGTCCAGCGCGAAGCCCTGCGAGAACATCTCTGGCGCTGGCTGCTCGATCTCCCTCTACTGGTCGGAGACGCCGCCGTGCAACAGGAGTTCGTCGCCGCCACAGGCTGGATCGCCAACGGGCGGCGCGACGAATTGGGCGTACTGCTCGGCAGTTCGCGCATCGGGACCCTGTGTCGTCGCCTGGGGGACCTGGAGGATGTCGCCGACCCTCGGCCGCGCCTGTTGCCGCCGCTGGATGCGCAGACCACATTGGGATGCTGGCCGCGCCTGGATGCGGAGTTTTGCCGCACGCCGCACTGGCGGAGTGAGCCCGCCGAAACCGGCGCCCTGGCGCGACGACAGGGCAAGGTGGCACTACCCGCCGCCGCCTTTGCCGCGCGCTGGCTGGCGCGCCTTGAAGAACTTCGTGACTGGGCCAACAGCAGCGAAAGAGTCGGCGCTGGTGGTACGGCGAGCGCGGCCAAACCGGAGTCGGGAGTTGGCCGCGCACTGGTCGAAACCGCGCGCGGCCTGCTGATGCACGAGATCCTGCTCGACGGCGACCGGATCGCCGACTACTTCATCGTCGCGCCCACCGAATGGAACTTCCATCCGTCAGGCCCGCTGGCCGGCTGGCTGATGGGGCGCGATGCCACGGACCGGGACGCCGTTAGCGCCTTCGCTGCCCGCGCGGTGGCGGCACTCGATCCCTGCGTGCGCTGGGAACTGGAGTGGCTATGAATTCTTGCGTGGCGCGCCTTTTGGCGCCGCGTGCGCGATGAGGCTCAAGGCCACCGCCTCGGCGACCTTGATACCATCGACCGCGGCGGAAAGAATCCCGCCCGCATAGCCGGCGCCCTCTCCGGCGGGAAAAAGGCCGCGCGTATTCAGGCTTTGAAAATCTTCGTTGCGCGTTATCCGCAGCGGTGATGAAGTGCGCGTCTCGACCCCGGTCAGCAGCGCATCATCCATCGCGAAACCGGCGATCTCCTTGCCGAAGGCCGGCAGCGACTCGCGCAGCGCCGCGACCACATAGTCGGGCAGGCACTGCGCCAGATCGGTCAGATGCACGCCGGGTGTATAGGACGGCAGCACCGAGCCGAACTCGTTCGAAGGCCGGCCGGCGAGAAAGTCGCCGACCCGTTGTGCCGGCGCGCTGTAGTCGCTACCACCAGCCTCGAAGGCGAGGCCTTCCCAGTGGCGCTGAAAGGCGATGCCGGCCAGTGGGTCGGCAGCGTCGCCCGGATAGTCGTCCGGCGTGACGCCGACCACGATGGCGCTGTTGGCGTTGCGTTCATTGCGCGAATACTGGCTCATGCCGTTGGTGACCACCCGTCCCGGCTCCGAAGTGGCGGCCACCACGGTGCCGCCCGGGCACATGCAGAAGCTGTAGGCCGAGCGGCCGTTGTTGCAGTGGTGCACCAGTTTGTAATCCGCCGCGCCCAGCAGCGGGTTGCCGGCATTCTTGCCGAAGCGGGCGCGGTCGATCAGCGACTGCGGATGTTCGATGCGCACGCCGATCGAAAACGCCTTGGCTTCCATCTGCACGCCGCGCCGGTGGAGCATCTCGAAGGTGTCGCGTGCGCTGTGGCCGACCGCCAGCACGATATGGGTGGCTGCGATGGCCTCGCCGCCGGCCAGCCGCAGCCCGCGGACCTGCCCGTGCTCGATGTCGATGTCCTCGACCCGGCTCTGGAAACGGATCTCGCCGCCCAGCGCTTCGATCTCGGCGCGCATGTTTTCGACCATCGTCACCAGCCTGAAGGTGCCGATGTGAGGTTTGCTGACGTAAAGAATTTCCGGCGGCGCACCGGCCTTGACGAATTCGGTGAGCACCTTGCGCCCGCGGAAGTGCGGGTCCTTGATCTGGCTGTAGAGCTTGCCATCGGAAAAAGTGCCGGCGCCGCCTTCGCCGAACTGGACGTTGGACTCGGGATTGAGTTGCCCCTGGCGCCACAGGCCGAATGTGTCTTTGGTGCGCTCACGCACGGACTTGCCGCGCTCCAGAACGATCGGGCGAAAGCCCATCTGCGCCAGGATCAGGGCGGCAAACAGCCCGCAGGGGCCGGTGCCGATCACGATCGGCCGTGGCGTTGCCGGCGTCGGCGGCGTCCGGGTGACGAAGTGATAAGTGGTGTCCGGCGTCGGCGCAATATGCCGATCGCCTTTCAGCCGCGCCAGCAAGGCTTGTTCGTTACTGACCGCGACATCGAGGGCATAGATGAAGACGATGGCCGACGGTTTGCGGGCATCGTAGCTGCGGCGAAAGATCGAATATCCGACAAGTTCATCCGCTGCGATCCCCAGACGTTTGAGGATTGCTGCGTTCAGGTCGCCTTCGCTGTGGTCGAGGGGGAGTTTGAGTTCGGTCAGGCGCATGGATGTGTCGCCACGAGTCGCTGGCGCGGCAGGTGCGCGGAGAAAACGCTGCCGCGGCCGATCTCCGAGCGTATCGTCAGCCATCCCTGGTGGCGCGCCAGGACATGCTTGACGATCGCCAGCCCGAGGCCGGTGCCGCCGGTAGCCGTCGAGCGCCCATTGTCGACGCGATAGAAGCGCTCGGTCAGCCGCGGGATATGTTCCGGCGGGATGCCAATGCCGTTATCCTCCACCGAAAAGACCGGGCAGCCATCCTCGATACGCCAGTTGAATACCAGCTTCCCGCCTTCCGGCGTGTAGCGAACCGCGTTGGATGCCAGGTTGCCGAATGCGCTTCTCAATTCATCGGCACTGCCACGCACCGAGCCCGCCGAGACCTCCCCCAGTTCTACCCGATGCTTGCCGCCTGAAAGCGCGGATGCCTCTTCACGCAGCGATTCCAGCAATCCCGGCATGTCCACCGCATCCTCGCGCGGCGGCTCGGTATCGTTCTCGAGCCGGGACAGCGTCAGCAAATCTTCGACCAGGCGTTCCATGCGCAGCGCCTGCTCATGCATCAGGGCGTGCTGCCGAGCCAGACCCGGCATATCGACAACGTTTCCCGCCGCCAGCCCTTCGAGGAAGCCGACGATGACAGTCAGCGGCGTCCTCAATTCATGCGAGACGTTGGCGACGAAATCGCGCCGCACAGTGTCGGCCAGCTCGATCGCGGTGATATCGCGGCTGATCAGCAGGCGACCGGACTCGGCGAATGGAATCATCGACAGGGACAGGGTTCGCACCGGCGGCGAGGCGTTCTTGAGCACGACCGGATCGACGTTTCCTGCTTCTTTTACATAAGCCGCGAATGCCGGTTCGCGCACCAGATGGGTGATGGGCATGCCGCGGTCGCGCACGGCGTCGATGCCGAGATGCCGCGTAGCCATCGAGTTGCACCATTCGATCCGCATCATGGTGTCGAGCAGGACAATTCCGTCGGGCAGCGCCTCGGCGGCCTGGCTGAGCCGCTCCAGCGAATCGGACAGGCGTTCGCGTCCGGCCTGCTCCTCGCGGCGCATGCGATACAGCGCCGCGAACGCATTGTCCCATTCACCTGAGGATTGCGGCACGTCGACCGCTTTTTCCCAACGCGTGCGGTCGAGCCAGCGTGTCAGGCGCCCCAGCTGAATCAAGTGGTGCGCATAGCCTGCGGCCAATCCCGCGGCCAGGAGGGCCCATCCCGTCGCGTCGTCGACAAAGACCCCGACGGCCAGCGCCGTCACTACCAAGATCAATATGCGCAGCAGCGGACCCGCCCAGAATGGCATGGCGAGCTATCCGTTCTTGCCGGAAAACCGGTAGCCGGCGCCGCGCACGGTTTCGATCAGGTCGTCGCCTCGGATACCGAGGGCGACGCGCAAGCGCCGTATCGAGACATCCACGGTGCGTTCCTCGACATAGCGATGGTCGCCCCAGACCAGATCGAGCAACTGGCCGCGGTTGAAGACCCGCCCCGGCTGGCTCAAAAGCAGGCGCAGCAGCTTGAATTCGGTGGGCCTGAGCGGACACTCGGCGCCGTCTACGGTCACCGATACGGTTGCGGGGTCGAGCCGTATGCCGGACAGGGCGACGACATCGCCGGCATGCTGCGGCGCCCGGCGCCTCAGCACGGCGCGGATGCGGGCGACCAGTTCGCGCGGGCTGAACGGCTTGGTGACGTAATCGTCGGCACCGGTCTCGAGTCCGGCCACGCGGTCCGCTTCGCCGCCGCGCGCCGTCAGCATGATGAGCGGCAACTCCGCCGTACGCTGATCGGCGCGCAACTGTCGGGCGAGTTGCAGTCCGGACATGCCGGGCAGCATCCAGTCGATCAGCACGACGTCCGGCAATGCGAGCTTGATCGAGCGCAAGGCCTCTTCCGCCGAGCCGGCGACTTCGACGTCGAAACCCGCGGTAGCCAGGGTGATCTTCAGCAGTTCCTGGATAGCGGCCTCATCTTCGACCGCCAGTACGCGGGTCATGATGCCGCTCATGCGCTTTCGCCTTCTCCCTTGGCGTCGCGCTCGAGTTGATCCCATGTCACATGGCGGACATCCGTGCCACGGGCGATGTAGATGATCTGTTCGGCGATGTTCTTGGCATGGTCGCCAACCCGCTCCACCGCCTTGGCGATGAACAGGATCTCCAGCGCAACGGAAATGGTGCGCGGATCTTCCATCATGAAGGTAATCAGCTGGCGCGTGATGGCCTGAAACTTCTCGTCGATCGCCACATCGTCGCGGACGATGGCTGCAGCGCCGACCGCATCCTGCCGCGCGAAGGCATCGAGCGCGGCGCGCAGCAGGCTGACCGCGATTTCGCCCATCTCGCGGATATCGGAAATGCAGGGTACCCGCCGCATCTCGTGGTCGAAGATGCCCTTTGCCTTGCGCGCGATCTTGGCCGCCTTGTCGCCGCAGCGCTCGAGGTCGGTGACAATCTTGCTGATGCCCATGAGCATCCGCAGATCGACGGCGGCCGGCTGGCGACGGGCTATGATCAGGGCGCAGGCCTCGTCGATGCCGACTTCGTGGGCGTTGACGCGGTGATCGTCGTTTTCGATTTGCTCCAGCTGCTCGAAGTTGCCGACGCCAAAGGCCTCGATTGCTCCGTGGATCTGCTGCTCGACCAGCCCGCCCATCTGCAACACCCGCGTGCGCAGTTCGTCGAGTTCCTCGTCGAAGCGCCGGGATGAATGATCACTGATTGCCATGATGCCTCCTTGTTCGCCGCATCAACCGAAACGGCCTGTTATGTAGTCTTCGGTCGCCTTCATCTTCGGTTTGACAAAGACTTCGTCGGTGACGCCGAATTCGATCAGTTCGCCCAGGTACATGTAGGCGGTGAAGTCCGATACCCGTGCCGCCTGCTGCATGTTGTGGGTGACGATGACGATGGTGAAGTCTTCCTTCAACTCGTTGAGCAATTCCTCGATGCGCATCGTGGAGATCGGATCGAGCGCCGAGGTCGGCTCGTCGAGCAGCAGCACCTCCGGCTTGACGGCAATGCCGCGGGCGATGCACAGGCGCTGCTGCTGGCCGCCCGACAGGCTCATGCCGCTGTATTGCAGCTTGTCCTTGGCCTCTTCCCACAATGCCGCCTTGCGCAGCGCCCACTCGACCCGGTCGTCCATCTCGACGCGCGAGAGCTGTTCGTGCAGACGCACGCCGAAGGCGATGTTCTCATAGATCGACATCGGGAAAGGCGTTGGTTTCTGGAACACCATGCCGACCTTGGCGCGCAGTTCATTGACGCTGACGCCTCGATCGAGGATGTTGAGGCCGTCGAGCAAGATCTCGCCCACCGCGCGCTGGTCGGGATAGAGGTCGTACATCCGGTTGAGGGTGCGCAACAGGGTGGACTTGCCGCAGCCCGAGGGACCGATGAAGGAGGTGATCTTCCTCGAGTAGACGTCGAGGTTGATGTTCTTCAAGGCATGGTACTTGCCGTAATAGAAGTCGAATTTCCTGATGGAAATTTGAGTCGTCAATCCGGGCATGGGGCTGGTATCCATTTTTTCTCGCTATTGAGCCTAAGGCCGATCAGGTGTGCTTCGAAGGCCGGAATACCACGCGCGCGATGATATTCAGGGCCAGCACACCCATCGTGATGAGGAACACCGCTGCCCAGGCCAGTTGTTGCCAGTCCTTGTAGGGACTCATGGCGAACTTGAAAATTGTCACGGGGAGATTGGCGATCGGCCCATTCATGTTGAGCGTCCAGAACTGATTGGACAGCGCGGTGAACAACAAGGGCGCGGTCTCGCCGGAAATGCGCGCGATGGCCAACAGAACACCGGTGAGGATGCCGGCGATGGACGCGCGCAAGGTCACCTTGACGATCACTTTCCATTTTGGGGCACCGAGGGCGAATGCCGCCTCGCGCATGGGGTTGGGCACCAGCAGCAGCATATTCTCGGTGGCGCGGATAACGACGGGGATCACCAGCATGGCCAGCGCTATCACTCCGGAATAGCCGGAGAAATGCCCGGCCTGCGCCACATAGATTGCATATACGAACAGGCCGATGACGATCGACGGCGCCGACAGCAGGATGTCGTTGAGAAACTGGGTGATGCGTCCCAGCCAGGTGTGCTTTCCGTATTCGGCCAGATAGATGCCGGCGAGGATGCCGATCGGAGTCCCCAGCAGCGTTCCCAGGGAAACCAGCAGCAGGCTGCCGACGATGGCGTTCAACAGACCGCCCTCGGAACCCGGTGGCGGCGTCATCTGGGTGAACAACTTCGGCGACAGGCTGGCGATGCCGAGGTCGAGGGTGGTGATCAGGATCCAGAACAGCCAGAACAGCCCGAAGGCCATGGCCAGGAATGCCATGGTCATGGCGATGCGGTTCTTGATCCTGCGCCAGGTGGCGAGATTGGCGGCCATGGTTCAGGTTTCCCGACCGCCGCGCCGGGACAACTGCATGAGCAGCAGCTTGGACAGGCTGAGGACGATGAAGGTGATGAAAAACAGGATCAGGCCGAGTTCGATCAGCGATGCGGCGTAGATCGGCGAGTCGGCCTCGGCGAATTCATTGGCCAGCGCCGAAGCGATGCTGTTGCCGGGCAGGAACAGGGAAAATCCGCCGAAGACGTTCATGTTGCCGATCAGGAAAGTCACCGCCATGGTTTCGCCGAGTGCGCGGCCCAGCCCCAGCATGACGCCGCCGATCACGCCGACCTTGGTATAGGGCAGCACGACATGCCATACCACTTCCCAGGTGGTGGCGCCCAAGCCGTAGGCCGACTCCTTGAGCATCGGCGGCGTGACGTCGAAAACGTCGCGCATCACCGAAGCAATGAAGGGTATCGTCATGATCGCCAGCACGACTCCGGCACTGAGAATGCCGATTCCCAGCGCGGGACCGGAAAACAGCTCGCCGATCAGCGGCAGTTTGCCCAGCGTATTTGCCAGCATCGGCTGTGCATAGGTGGCGAACACTGGAGAGAAGACCAGCAAGCCCCACATGCCGTAGACAATGCTGGGCACTCCCGCCAGCAACTCAATGGCGATGCCGAGCGGACGCTTCAGCCAGACCGGTGCCATTTCGGTGAGGAAGATCGCGATGCCGAAACTGACCGGCACCGCGATGACCAATGCGACAAGGGACGTTGCCAGCGTCCCGTAGATGGGAATCAGGGCGCCGAAGCGCTCCATCGGCGGATTCCACTCCCCCGACCAGAGGAAGCCCCAGCCGAAACGCTCGATGGCCGGCCAAGCGCCATGGACCAGCGAGGCGACCGTGCCGCCCAGCATCAGCAGCACGAATAGCGCAAAGAAACGGGTCAGATTGAAGAAGATCCAATCGCCGAGTTTGCCCTGTCTTGTCGAACTCATTTGGTCTTTGCGGATGGAGTAGTTGGCGATCGGCCTGCGCCGCCTGAAATGACGGGCGGCGCAGGCCGTTACCGGGGTGCTGATTGGCTGTTACTTGCCGGTCCAGACCGGTTTGCCGGACACATCCTTGATGTTACCCCAGGCGGCATGAATCAGCTTGACCAGGGCATCCGGCAGCGGCACGTAATCGAGTTCGGTGGCCATCTTCGATCCATTCTTGTAGGCCCACTCGAAAAACTTCAACGATTCGAGGGTTTGTGCCGGCTTGTCGGACACTTTCGGTACCAGGATGAAGGTGGCGCCGGTAATCGGCCAGGCTTCCTTGCCCGGCTCATTGGTGAGGATTTCATAAAACGCCGACTTCGACCAGTCGGCGGCTACCGCCGCCGCTTTGAACGCGGTGTCATCGGGCTGCGGGTAATTCCCTGCCGCATTCTGCAGCAGCGTATAGCTCATCTTGCCCTGCTTGGCGTAGGCATATTCGACGTAGCCGAGCGAGCCGGGAATGCGCTGGACGAAAGCCGAGACGCCCTCGTTGCCCTTGCCGCCGAGTCCCACCGGCCACTGCACCGCCGTGCCCTCGCCGACTTTGGTCTTCCACTCCGGGTTGACCTTCGAAAGGTAGTTGGTAAAGATGAAGCTGGTGCCCGAGCCGT
>JANXRC010000048.1 GCA_025353195.1 Rhodocyclaceae bacterium | reverse complement strand
GCGAAGACATGTCGTGCCACGTCGCCGATTCCTCTTCGGCAAAGCCGAGCTCTGAAAAATCGCGAACCAGCACTTCCGGATCGAAAATCCGCATCACCAGCTTTTCGCCGAATGCGGTCGGAATGGTCGACAGCCGCAATTCGACTTCCTGCCCGTCCTGCGTGCGCGTCTTGATCCGGCCGTCCTGCGGCCGACGCTTTTCGATCCGGAAGTGCTGGTTCGCGATTTTTCAGAGCTCGGCTTTGCCGAAGAGGAATCGGCGACGTGGCACGACATGTCTTCGCAGCCCAACGGCATCATTCTGGTGACCGGCCCGACCGGCAGCGGCAAGACCGTGACCCTCTACTCGACGCTGAAGCAACTGGCCACGCCTGAGGTGAATGTGTGCACGCTGGAAGATCCGATCGAAATGGTCGAGGGCTCCTTCAACCAGGTGCAGATTCTGCCGGACATCGGCATGGGGTTCGCCGAGGGCATCCGCTCGCTGATGCGGCAGGACCCCGACATCATCATGGTTGGCGAGATCCGCGATCTGGAAACCGCCGACATGGCCATCCAGGCGGCCCTGACCGGTCATCTGGTGCTGTCCACCCTGCACACCAACGACGCACCTTCGGCGATGACGCGGCTGATCGACCTGGGCGTGCCGCCCTATCTGCTGTCGGCAACCGTGCTCGGCGTCATGGCGCAGCGCCTTATTCGCACACTCTGCCCGCATTGCAAGCAGGCCGGCGGCATGCGCGCCGAGGACGACGCGGCGTGGACCGCTTTGGTGGCGCCCTGGAAGTCCAGCAAGCCGAAGGAGCTCTACCATCCGGTGGGCTGTCTCGAGTGCCGCATGACGGGCTACAAGGGTCGTGTCGGAATCTACGAGATCATGCCGATGTCGCCCGAGATCAGGAAGCTGGTGGCGAATGGGGCCGAGCTCGCCAAGCTGCGCGAGCAGGCCATGCGCGAAGGCATGAAGCCGTTGCGCATTGCCGGGGCCAAAAAAGTCGCGGCGGGTCTGACCACCATAGCGGAAATCATCAAGGTTGCGCCGCCGATGTTTGACGCCGCCTGATCACCGGCCAGACAGAGCATTCTGGAAGTCGGCGCTGGCGGGACGGCGGGAGCCGGCCATGAAGAGTCATAGCGGCAAAGGGAAATCCAGTTCAGCGAGCGGCTGCTACCTGATCTGAAACCTGCCGCTCGGCGGCCTTGTGGATACACAATCCAGCAAACCAAGGAACCTATATCGGCTACGGGGCAGCCCGCTCGCGCAGCGTCTCGTAGAGTCCCGCGTGATTGAGCAGGATGTCTTTCATGCCGCCCTGAATGGCGGGGGAATTCAGCGCCTGGGTGCTCATGGCGTTGTGCGCGTCCAGCGCGCCCATGATGGCGTTCAGCAGCTCGGTTTTCAGGTCAGGTGAATTGGCGAACTGTTCCTTGGTGTTGTTGGTCGCTTGCTGCTGCAAGGTTTCCGACTCCAGCAGCTTGCCCTTGATGACGTTGTTCACATAGACCAGCTTGTCCTGCTCGGTGAGGTCGCCGTCGAAGAGGTCGTTTACCTTCTCGATAATCTCGTTCAGCCAGGCTTTCTCCTTCTCCTGCACGCTGCCACTGCCGGCTTCGGTGATGGGGTAGAGCATGGGCTTTGCGCCTTCGCCCAGCGGCATGGGCTGCTTGCCGAGGTTCTTCAGGTGGTGATGGGTCAGCACCATTTTCGAGAGGTCTATGCCTTCGCGCTCGCGGCCGAATTCCAGCAGCGGCAGCAGGCGCTTGTAGAAGATGGCGCGCTTTTCGATGGAGGTGTTGCCGTAGTCGAAGATTTGGGACAGGAAGGTATAGAGCCGGATGAATGCGCCCATGTCGCTCTTGAACAGGATCAGGGCGTTCAGCTCGTCCTGCGCGGCCTTGGTGGCGGCCTCGTCCTCCTTTTCCTGTGCCGCTTTCTGTGCTTGCTGGGCAGCCTTGTAGCGCTTCATCACGCGGTCTTGCACCGGCTCCAGTGCGGCGATCAGATCGCTCTGTCTGGCGTTCGGGTTTAGCTCCACGGCGACCACGCGGTCCACTTCGAAGTCGTCGTAGTGGCCGGCGGCGTCGAGCTTGGCGCGCAGGTTGAAAACCAGATTCGGGTCCGTCGTGGCCGAGAGTTCCGCCGTGGTGTAGTAGGTCTTGAAGGCGGCCAGCACTTCCTCGGAGTCGTTCACGAAATCCAGCACGTAGGTCGTGTCCTTGCCCGGCCAGGCACGATTCAGACGCGAGAGCGTTTGCACAGCCTGGATGCCTGCCAGTCGCTTGTCCACATACATGCCACAGAGCAGCGGCTGATCGAAGCCGGTCTGGAACTTGTTCGCCACCAGCAGGATTTGATACTCGTCGCCCTTGAAGGCTTCGCGGATGTCGCGGCCCTTGAGATTGGGGTTCAGCGCGTGGCTGTTCTCGGTGAAACCGTCGGGGCCGGATGCCTTGTCGTTCACCTCGCCGGAGAAGGCGACCAGCGTGCCGATCTTGTAGCCGTGTTCCTTGATGTACTTGTCGATGGCCAGTTGCCAGCGCACCGCCTCCAGGCGGCTGCCGACCACCACCATGGCCTTGGCCTGGCCGTCGAGCAGCGGGGCCACGTAGCGGCGAAAGTGTTCCACCACGACTTCGACTTTCTGCGCGATGTTGTAGGGATGGAGCTTGACCCAGCCCATGATCCGCTTCAGCGCTGCGTTGCGCTCGACTTCCTTGTCGTCCATCTCGCGGCCGGCGTGGGCCAGCTTGAAGGCCAGCTTGTAGGGCGTGTAGTTCTTCAGCACGTCGAGGATGAACTTCTCCTCGATGGCCTGGCGCATGGAATAGACGTGGAAGGGGGCGGGGATGTTGTCCGGGGCCGGCTTGCGCGATGGATCGGGACGCGTGCCGAAAATCTCCAGGGTCTTATTCTTCGGCGTTGCCGTGAAGGCGACGAAGGTGATGCCGCCATCGTCTGCACGCGCCGCCATCTGTGCCGCGAGGATGTCTTCGGTGCTGACTTCGCCGCCGTCGTTCAGCTCCGCCAGTTCTTCGGGACTCAGTACGGCCTTGAGCTTCGCCGCCGCCTCGCCGGTCTGCGAGCTGTGGGCCTCGTCGGCGATCACGGCGAAGCGCTTGCCCTGCGTGGCGGCCAGTTTTGTCACGGCCTCCAGCGCGAAAGGGAAAGTCTGGATGGTGCAGACCACGATTTTCTTGTCGCCGGAAAGCGCCTCGGCCAGCTTGCCGCTCTTGCTGCCATCCTTGTTGGTGATGGTGGCGACCACGCCGCTGGTGCGCTGAAAGTCGAACAGAGCTTCCTGCAGCTGTGCGTCGATCACGTTGCGGTCGGAAACCACTAGCACGGTATCGAAAACCTTCTTGTGCTGCGCGTCATGCAGTTCCGCGAGGAAGTGCGCGGTCCACGCGATGGAGTTGGTCTTGCCCGAACCCGCCGAATGCTGGACCAGATACTTGCCGCCCGGGCCGTCTGCAAGCACGGCCGCCTGGAGCTTGCGCGTCACGTCGAGCTGATGGTAGCGGGGGAAGATGACCTCCTTGATCTGCTTCTTCTTGTCGCGCTGGGCGATCAGGTAGCGGCCGAGGATTTCCAGCCAGCTTTCGCGTGCCCACACTTTCTCCCACAAGTAAGCCGTGCGGTGGCCGCCCTGCGGGTTCATGGGATTGCCCGCCCCACCCTCGTTGCCCAGATTGAAAGGCAGGAAGGCCGTGGCCGGGCCGGCCAGTTTGGTCACCATGTGCACTTCGCTGTTGCTCACCGCAAAGTGCACCAGCGCGCCATTGGGAAAGGACAGCAGCGGCTCGACAGCCTGGCCCTTGGACCTGGGGTTGCGGTCGAAGCGATACTGGTCAATCGCATCGCCGATACTCTGGGTGAAGTCGGTCTTCAACTCCGCCGTGGCCACCGGCAGGCCGTTGAGGAAGAGGCCGAGATCGATGCTGTTCTCGTTGTGCAGGGAATAGCGCAACTGGCGCACCACGCGCAGCCGGTTGGCGGCGTGGCGGGCGAGGATGTCGGGGTTGATGGCCAGCGCCGGTTTGAATTCGGCCAGTTTCAGCGGAGATTTCAGGCCCAGCAGTTCGATGCCGTGGCGCAGCACGTCCAGCGTGCCGCGCTGGTCGAGTTGATCGCGCAAGCGGGCCAGCAGGGTTTCGCCGGCCTGCGCGCCGTGGTTCTTGGTCAGGGTTTCCCAAGCCTTCGGCTGCGTGGCCTGCACCCAGGCCAGCACATCCGTCGGGAACAGCGCCCGCGCCCGGTCATAGTTTGCCGCGTCGCCCTCGGCATACAGCCAGCCGTTGGCGGCGAGGTGTTCGCAGATTTCCGTCTCGAAGCTGATTTCCTTGTGCAGGCTCATTGGGCATCGCTCACTTGTAGGGCAAGCGTTCCTCGACCAGACCTGACAGGCCCTCGAATTCCGGGTCTTTGTGCACCAGCACCGCATCGCACTGCAAGGCGGTAGCCGCGATCCAGGCGTCGCCCAGCGACATCGGGTAACGCGCCTTCAGGCTCGCGGCGAGTTCCAGCAGCGCGGGAGTTTCATGCACCCA
>JANXRC010000035.1 GCA_025353195.1 Rhodocyclaceae bacterium | reverse complement strand
GCCGCCGCCGATGCACATGGTGGCGAGGCAGTACTTGCTGCCAACGCGCCGTGCTTCGTAGAGGGCCTTGGTGATGATCACCGCGCCGCTTGCCCCGATCGGGTGGCCGATGGCGATCGCGCCGCCGTTCGGGTTGGTCTTCTTCGGGTCGAGGCCGAGCACCTTGGCCACGGAGAGCGACTGGGCAGCAAAGGCTTCGTTGGACTCGACGACACCGATGTCGTCGATCTTGAGGCCAGCCTTGGCCAGCGCGATGCGGGTCGACGGGATCGGGCCTTCGCCCATGACCTCGTGGGACACGCCGCCGATGCCGTAGGCGACCAGGCGGGCCAGCGCCTTGTGGCCGCCGGCAGCTGCCTTGGCGGCATCGGCCAGCACCAGGAAGCCGGCGCCGTCGTTGATGCCGGAAGCATTGCCGGCGGTGACGGTGCCGTTCTTGTCGAAGGCCGGCTTCATCTTGGCCAGCGACTCCATGGTGGTGTTGGCCTTGATGTGCTCGTCGGTATCGAACACCACGTCGCCCTTGCGGGTCTTGATGGTGATCGGCACGATCTGTTCCTTGAAGTGGCCGGCGGCGACGGCGGCGGCGGCGCGGCGCTGCGATTCGCAGGCAAACGCGTCCTGCATCTCGCGCGTCAGGCCGTGCTTCTTGGCCAGGTTCTCGGCGGTCATGCCCATGTGGCCGGCGCCGAACGGATCGGTCAGCGCGGCGACCATGGCATCGATCATCTTGGTGTCGCCCATGCGCGCGCCGGAACGCATCGCCGGGGACAGGTAGGCGCCGCGCGACATGACTTCGACGCCGCCGCCAAGGGCGAAGTCGGCATCACCGAGCAGGATCGCCTGCGCCGAGCTGACGATGGCCTGCTGCGAGGAACCGCACAGCCGATTGACGGCGAAGGTGACCGATTCCATGCTCATGCCGCCCTGGATCGTGGCATTGCGCGCGACGTAGGGGTAACGCACTTCAGTCGGGATCACGTTGCCGACGGTGGCAAAGGTAATGGCCTTGGGATCAACGCCGGAACGGGCGATTGCCTCCTTGACCACCAGACCGCCCAGGTCGGCCGGTTCCATGCCGGACAACGCACCCATGAAGGTGCCGACCGCGGCACGAACTGCACTCAGTACAACGACTTCTCTCTTGTCAGCCATTACAAAACTCCTTTTCTAAGAATCAACCGCCGACCCAACCGGAAACCCAGACCAGGGCCAGCACTGCCAAACCGAGTACGAGAGTGCGCCAGACGAGGCCTATCGTGCTCTGCATGAAATCGGGATCGGCGTCTTCGCCCAACCCCAGTTCCGGGCGATCACCCACCTCGCCCATGTCTTGAATCGCATCGTGCACCGGCATGCCGAGGCGCACACCGAGCGCGCCGGCACCACTGGCCAGCAGTATACCGGAGCCGCCGTCGGGCCATCGATCGGCCTGCGTGCGCCAGCAATGCACCGCATCTTCGAAATCGCCCACTACGGCGAATGCCGCCGCCGTCACGCGCAGCGGCAGCCAGTCGATCAGCACAAAGGCCTGATGCGCGAACTGGCCGAATTCGCCAAACTCCATCTCGCCGCGCTCGCCCCAAAGTTCGTCAAGCGTGTGAGCGAGCCGGTAGAGCAATGCTCCCGCCGGTCCCAGCACGACAAACCACAGCAATGGAGCAAATACATGCCGATGCGACGACAACAAGGCCTGCTCGATCGCCAGGCGCGCTATCTCGCTTGCCGTCAGGCGGTCGCCGGCGCGCCCGCGCCATTGCGCGAGCAGTTGCCGGGCCTGCTCGACGTCGCCGAGCCGCAGTGCCAGATGAATATTTGTGAAGAAATGACTGAACTGGCGAAAGCCCATCGTCAGGTACAGGACGCCGATTCCCAGCAAAAAGGCCAGCAGCGGCTGGACGTGCATCAGCAGGCCATAGAGCAGCGACACCAGAGCCGCTGGCAGTGCAGCACCCAGCCACCAGGCGATGGCACCATGGCTGCGACCGCCATCGTTGAATTTGTCCTCGAGGAAGGCCGCCATCCGCGCCAGGGGGTCGCGCACCACGCGCTGCACCGCGAGAGCGTGCAACTGCTCGAGAATCAGGGCTATGACGATGGAAAGGAGGGTCATGCGCTCAGAGCCCGTGCAGAAATCGATGCAGGGTCACCAGCATGCCGGCGGTCGCGCCCCAGATGTAATAGCCCTGCCAGGGCATTGCCCAGTACTCGTGCATGGCGCCACGCACCTCGATGGTGTGGCGTTGATGGTTGGCGGCGTCGAGGAGGAACTCGAGCGGCGGCTCGAATACTTCGGCCACCTCGAAATCGTCCAGTTTGAGATTCAGCGGCGGTGTCACCAGAGCGACTACGGGAGTAATGACGAAGCCGGTACCGGTCCGGTATTCCGGCAAGCGACCGAGAATTTCGATCTGGGACGAAACCAGACCGACCTCTTCCTCGGCTTCGCGCAGGGCCGTGGCCTCGGGCGACGCGTCGCTCGTTTCGGCGCGCCCGCCGGGAAAGCTCACCTGCCCGGCATGATCGCGCAGATGCGCGGTGCGCTGCGTCAGCAGCATGGTCGCGCCGCTCTCGCGCACGATCACCGGCACCAGTACCGCGGCGGCAACCAGATCCGTGCCTTCGTCCAGCCGGGGTTCGTGTACCGGGGACGCAACAAAGCCTTCGCTGAATCGACGACGCATCAGGGAAAGCAGGCCTCCGCTAGAATTCGGGCCTGCACTAACAAGAGACTCCGGCATGAAACCGATCGCAATATTCCGTCATAGCCCCGGTGAGGGACCCGGCTATTTTGCCACATTCCTCGACCGGCATTCCCTGCCATGGACCCTGTTCCGAGTCGATGACGGCGTCCCGCCACCGCCGACTCCTGATGATTTCTCCGGCCTGTGCCTGATGGGCGGACCGATGAGCGTCAACGACGATCTGCCCTGGATCCCGCAGACGCTCGACCTCATACGCCAGGCCGACGCCATGGGTATCCCGATAGTCGGCCACTGCCTCGGCGGACAACTCATGGCCAAAGCCTTCGGCGGCACGGTAAGCAGAAATCCGGTCAAGGAAATCGGCTGGGGCCAGGTCGAGGCCACCGATGCTGCCGCGCAGTTGGCAACCGAGTGGCTGGGCGGCGTTCAACGCTTCGAGGCCTTCCACTGGCACGGCGAGACCTTCACCCTGCCGCCGGGCGCCAACCGCATCCTGCAAAGCGCCCACTGCGCCAACCAGGCCTTCGTCCGCGGCCCGCATCTCGGGATGCAATGCCATGTCGAGATGACGGACACGATGATCCGTGGCTGGTGCCGGCAATGGGCTGCGGAAAACGTCCCGCCCTCGGCGTCGGTGCAGACGCCAGAGCAGATGGAGGCAAACCTCGACGCGCGCATCGCCGCGATGCGCACAGCGGCGGACCGGCTTTACAGCCGCTGGATCAGAGGGCTGATCAGTCCCTGAAGTTGCCGTACTGCAAGGGGAAGTCGGTAATCGACTTCTTCACCAGCGCGATGACTTCCTGCAACAGGTCGCGCTTGGCACCGGTGACCCGCACCGCGTCGCCCTGGATGCTGGCCTGCACCTTGAGCTTGCTGTCCTTGATCATCTTGACGATCTTCTTCGCCAGTTCCTGCTCGATGCCGACCTTGATCGTGAGCACCTGCTTGGACTTGTTGCCGCCCACCGACTGCACCGGCCCGTGCTCGAGCCGCTTGGTGCTTTCGCGTTCCTTTTTCTCCATTTCCGGAAAAAGGATGTCCTTGACCTGCCCGAGCTGGAATTCGGAATCGCCATGGATGGTGATGGTCTTGTCCTTTTCGTTCAGTTCGGCGCGAGCCGAAGTGCCCTTGAAGTCGTAGCGATTGCCGATGTGGCGCCCCGCCACATCCACTGCGTTCTTCAGGGCCACCAGATCGGCTTCGGAAGTGATGTCAAAAGAAGGCATGCCGCTCTCCCGTGATCAAGCGAAATGACAAATGTAATGGTAGGGCTCGCCGCTGACTTCGATGTCGAAGCTCGAGTTGCCCGGCACCTTGAAGCTCTGGCCGGCGCCGCTGCTCTTCCAGTCCTCGCCCTTGATGCGGTAGCGGCAAACGCCGGAGACGCACTCCATGATTTCCGGCACGCCGGTGTTGAAGGTCAGGGTCGATGGCAGGATCACGCCGACGCTCTTCCTGGTGCCGTCGGGCAACTGCACGGTGTGGCTGACGCACTTGCCGTCGAAATAGACATTGGCCTTCTTGACCACCGAGACATTTTCAAACTGCGACATATCAGATACCCCACATTTTCTGGATGATGATTTTCGCCACAAAGCCGACCATGCCAAAAGCCAGAACGAAGAAGAGGACAAACGTACCGAGTTTGCCCGCCTTCGATTTCCAGGCCAGTTCGCCGATGATGAACAGCATGTATAGCATGAAGGCGCCGAGGCCAAACGTCATGCCGAACTCTGTCAGTTGCTCCTCGGAAATGCCGAACATCGGGGCGTACCCGGGTTACTCTCGGTACCCCCCCTCAGCCCTTCTTCTTGCCTGCCCTGCTCTCGCTCCGCTTGGCTGCAATTCGCAGACGCAGCGCATTGAGGCGGATGAAGCCGTGCGCGTCCTTCTGGTTGTAGGCGCCCGCGTCGTCCTCGAAGGTGGCGATGGTCGGGTCGAACAGCGAGTCGGTTTTCGAGTCGCGGCTGACCACGATCACGTTACCCTTGTAGAGCTTAAGGCGGACCCAGCCGTTGACGTGCTGCTGGGTGTGATCGATCAGTGCCTGCAAGGCGAGGCGTTCCGGACTCCACCAGTAGCCGTTGTAGATCAGGCTGGCGTAGCGCGGCATCAGGTCGTCCTTGAGGTGCGCCTCTTCGCGGTCGAGGCATACCGACTCGATGGCGCGATGCGCGCGGAGCAATATGCTGCCGCCCGGGGTCTCGTAGCATCCGCGCGACTTCATGCCCACGTAACGGTTCTCGACCAGATCGAGACGGCCGACGCCGTGCTTGCCGCCGAGCGTATTGAGCGTCGCCAGCAGTTCGTGGGCCTTCATCTTCTTGCCGTTGACGGCCACCAGGTCGCCGCGCTTGAATTCGAGATCCAGATACTCGGCCTTGTCCGGCGCCTTCTCCGGCGGCACAGTCCAGCGCCACATCGATTCCTCCGCCTCGGCGCCAGGATTTTCAAGATGGCGTCCCTCGTAGGAAATATGCAGCAGGTTGGCGTCCATCGAATAGGGCGAGCCACCCTTCTTGTGCTTCATTTCCACCGGGATGCCGTGCTTGGCAGCGTACGCCATCAGCTTCTCGCGCGACAGCAGGTCCCATTCGCGCCACGGCGCGATGACCTTGACATTGGGCATCAGGGCATAGGCCCCGAGCTCGAAGCGTACCTGGTCGTTGCCCTTGCCAGTAGCGCCGTGGGAAATCGAATTGGCGCCGGTCTTCCTGGCGATTTCGACCAGTCGCTTGGCGATCAGCGGCCGCGCGATCGAGGTGCCGAGCAGATATTCGCCTTCATAGACGGTGTTGCAGCGGAACATGGGGAAGACGAAGTCGCGGACAAATTCCTCGCGCAGGTCATCGATGAAGATGTTCTTCGGCTTGATGCCCATCTTCAGCGCTTTCGCGCGCGCCGGTTCGAGTTCCTCGCCCTGCCCCAGATCGGCGGTAAAGGTCACCACCTCGCAGTTGTAGGTGTCCTGCAGCCACTTCAGGATCACCGAGGTATCCAGCCCGCCCGAATAGGCGAGGACCACCTTGTTGTTTTCTGCGCTCTTGCCTGTCTTCTTCCTTGCGTTACTCATTGCCGTTTCCCTCAGTCATCCACCCTGCCCAGGAGCAGGAATTCCATCAAGGCCTTCTGCGCGTGCAGCCGGTTTTCGGCCTCATCCCAGACCACACTTTGCGCGCCGTCGATCACCGCGGCGGCCACTTCTTCCCCGCGATGCGCCGGCAGGCAGTGCATGAACACCGCATCGGCTCGCGCTGCGCGCATCATGTCGGCATCCACCTGCCAGTCGGCAAAGTCGCGCAAGCGCTCATCGTTCTCGGCTTCAAAGCCCATCGAGGTCCACACGTCGGTGGTCACCAGATCGGCTCCGCGCGCGGCATCCATCGGATCGGCGAACTGCTCGAAGTGGTCCGTGCCATAAAGTCCGGCGCGCTCGGCCTCGACCTCATAGCCGGGCGGCGTCGACACATGAACCTGGAAGCCGAAGATTTCCGCGGCCTGCAGCCAGGTGTTGCAGACATTGTTTGAATCACCGATCCACGCCACTGTGCGGCCCTGTATCGGACCGCGCTTTTCAATAAAGGTAAAGATGTCGGCGAGAATCTGGCACGGGTGGTACTCATTGGTCAGGCCGTTGATCACCGGCACCCGCGAGTGACTGGCAAAGCGCTCGATGATCTCCTGCTCGAAGGTGCGAATCATGACGATGTCGCTCATGCGCGAAATCACCTGCGCCGCATCCTCCACCGGTTCGCCGCGTCCGAGCTGCGAATCCCGCGTGTTCAGGTAGATCGCCGAACCGCCCAGCTGCTGCATGCCGGCCTCGAAGGACAGGCGGGTACGGGTGCTGGCTTTCTCGAAAATCATCACCAGGGTGCGGTCCTGCAAGGGCCAGTAGCGCTGGTAGGCCTTGAAGCGCGCCTTGATGGAACGTGTGCGCTCGAAGACATGATCGAGCTCCTCGCGCGAAAAGTCCTTCAACTGCAAGAAATGCCGCGGCGGCGCCATGATCAGGCTCCGAGAAACTTCTTGATCAGCGGCACCAGCGCAGCAACGAGTTCTGCCCCCTCGGCATCGCTCATTACCAGCGCCGGCAACAGACGCACTACCTTGTCGGCAGTAACGTTGATCAGCAAGCCGGCGTCCAGCCCGCGCGTGACCAGGTCGGCACAGGGACGATCCAGTTCGACGCCTATCATCAAGCCATCGCCGCGCACCTCGACCAAGCCGCTGACGCCGGACAAGCCGCTCTTCAGACCGTCGCGAATCGCTGCGCCCAGCTTGTCCGCGTGCGCCATGAGGCCGTCGCCTTCGATGACGTCCAGCGTGGTTAAAGCCGCAACACAGGCCAGAGGATTGCCGCCAAAAGTGGAACCGTGATTGCCGGGCTTGAACACACCGGCGGCGCGCCCTGCGGCAAGGCAGGCGCCAATCGGCATGCCGGAGCCCAGCCCCTTCGCCAGAGTCATGACATCCGGAAGAATGCCGGCATGCTGATGAGCGAACCAGACCCCGGTGCGACCGATGCCGCATTGCACCTCGTCGACCATGAACAGCCAGTTTTTCCGGTCGCAAATCTGCCGCAGCGAGCGCATGAAGTCGTTGTGTGCAAGGTTGATGCCGCCTTCGCCCTGAATCGGCTCGAACAGCACCGCAACGACGTTCGGATTGCGCGCGGCAAGCTGCTCGATTGCCGCGATGTCGTCAAACGGCACCCGCACAAAACCGGAGACCAGCGGCTCGAATCCCGCTTGCACCTTGCGATTGCCGGTGGCGGAAAGCGTTGCCAGCGTGCGGCCGTGGAAAGCCTGCTCCATGACGATGATGGCGGGTTGCTCGATGCCCTGCTGGTGACCATACAGGCGCGCGAGCTTGATCGCGGCTTCGTTGGCCTCGCAGCCCGAGTTGCAGAAGAACACCTCATCCATTCTGGAGAGCGCGGCAAGGCGATCGGAGAGCGTTTCGCCTTCGCTGATGCGATACAGGTTCGACGCATGCATGAGGCGGCCGACCTGCTCGCTCAGCGCCTTCACCAAACGAGGATGATTGTGGCCCAGCGTATTTACCGCTATTCCCGCCAAGGCATCGAGGTAGGACTTGCCCTGCTCGTCGAACAGCCGGCAACCCTGACCATGGGTAAAAGCGACCGGTAGCCGCCCGTAGGTATTCATCAGATGCGGCATCAAAGCACTCCGCGAAAAGCTCCACGCAGAAAAACATACGGCGGCCGAAGAGCAACGCGGCCGCCGTGCTTGCAAACGTAGTTTCAGTGAAGGCCAACGCCAGCTATATCGGCGTCAAACGCAGCGACCGTAACTAAAACGCCTCTATACTAAGTGAAAAATAGGCCCCTGTACAGAGCACGCAGACGGAGGATCCGGCGGTGAGAATGGCGGTTTTCAATCAGAAGGGCGGGGTCGGCAAGACCACCACGGCGCTCAATCTCGCCGCGGCGCTGGCGAGGTATTCCGCGCCGACGCTACTGATCGACCTCGATCCACAGGCGCATCTCACAGCCATGCACGGCCAGGCGTTGGGCGAAGCCCATAACAGCGTTTTCGCGCTCTATCAGGACAACCGGCCGCTCGACGAACTGGCCGTGATCTGGGACGGAGTGGGCCGTCTGATCCCGGCCCACGCGGAACTGATCAAGGTCGATTCCATCTTCGGCAAGGGGCCGGCCATTCTCAACCGACTCAACACAGGCCTGCAGGCGCTGGAAGCTTCGGGCGGCGAAAGTACCGCCCTGATCGACTGTTGCCCGTTTCTGGGCGTGCTCTCGCTCAACGCGATCTTCGCCTCTGACCGGATACTGGTGCCCATATCGTCGGACTATCTTTCCTTGCGCGGCGCCCTGCAGATCGAACACACCCTGAAGGCACTGGAGCCCGTACTCAAGCGGCGCATTGAACGCCGCTACCTGCTGACGCGGTTTGATCGACGGCGCAAGATGAGCTTTGACATCCAGGAACGGCTACGCAAACAGTTTGGAGCCGAACTGTGCGAGACAGTGATCTCGGAAAACGTGGCGATCGCCGAAGCGCCGGCGGTGAGCCTCGACATCTTCAGCCACAATGAGTCCAGCAGGGGCGCGCAAGACTATCTGGCATTGATGGGGGAGTTGCAGGCCGCGCGGTTCCTCTGACAGCGTTCAAGAAAGCGGCATCGCCGAGACTTGGCTGCGGCGTTACGAATTCTCAGCGAACAATGAGGTTCGCGACTTCCTCGAAACTCGCCACCGGTACGCGAACGCTACCGTGGTGACAAATACATTCGATGATCTGGCAGTCGTGGTAGACCTGCCGTAGCTTGCGTTGAGCCTCGTGCTCATCGCGACCATGAATCATTAAATTATCCACAACCACGCCAAGGCGGGTGCGGATACGAAATGCATATTTTATGAACTGATGGGATTGCATGAAACCCCTTTCACTTCAATGAAGTCTGTCGATTATATGCAGTGATTTCGGCAAACTCAATCTATTTCTCTAATTTGGATCAGCATTTCAGAAGCCTTTATGCCAATAGTGATTTCGATGAAATGGCAAGAAACCGAGCATCGAGCTGTGCCAGGACCGGCGAAAATCCTCGGCAACGAGCGATATGCGGAAGCCAGAAAACAAAAAGGCCGCCTCGGAAGGCAGCCTTGCTTGTTTGGGGCACTGAACGCGGTTGCGGCTTAGAGCGCCTTGATGGCGGCCGAGAGGCGGCTCTTCTGGCGCGCGGCGAGGTTCTTGTGCACGATGTTCTTGTCGGCGATCGAGTCGATTACGCACTGCGACTCCTTGAATACGGCTTGCGCGGCGCTCTTGTCGCCAGCGTCAATTGCCTTGCGTACCTTCTTGATTGCAGTGCGCAGCGTGGAGCGCTGACTCACGTTGTGAGCACGGTGCTCGGTTGCTTGACGGGCACGCTTGCGGGCTTGAACGGAATTGGCCATATCGATATCCGGTATAACTTGGGAAAGGGCGGGATTATAGGGGGGTCTTCCGCCCATTGCAAGCTGCTTTTGTCAACCGCATACCGGATACCATACCCACAATGAATCTGCTCCGCGCTTTGGCCACCGTCAGCGGGATGACCCTGCTGTCCCGTATTCTGGGCTTCGTCCGCGATTTCGTCATTGCCAGGAGCTTCGGCGCCGGAATGATGACCGACGCCTTCTTCGTCGCCTTCAGACTGCCCAACCTGCTGCGCCGCTTGTTCGCCGAGGGGGCTTTCTCCCAGGCATTCGTTCCCATCCTCGCCGAATACCGCAATCGGCGCGTCGAAGTCGAAACCAAGACGCTGGTCGATCGCGTCGCCAGCGTGCTGTTCCTGATCCTGATCGCCGTCAGCGCGCTCGGCATGGCCGCCTCGCCCCTGCTGATCGCCGTCACCGCTCCCGGCTTTGCCGCCGATGCCGAAAAATTTCAGCTGACCGTCGAACTGACGCGCATTACCTTTCCCTACATCCTGTTCATGTCGCTGGTGGCAATGGCCGCCGGCATCCTGAACACGTGGAGCCGGTTTGCCCTGCCCGCGTTCACCCCGGTCTTGCTCAATCTCTCCTTCATCGGCATGGCACTGCTCGCCGCGCCGTGGTTTGATCCGCCGGTCCTGGCTCTGGCCTGGGCGGTCTTTCTCGGCGGCGCGCTGCAACTGGGAATCCAGCTTCCCGCCCTGGCCAGGATCGGCATGCTGCCGCGCTTCGACCCGGTCTGGCGCGACGAGGGCGTACGAAGAATCTTCAAGCTGATGGCGCCGGCGGTGCTGGGTGTTTCCGTGTCCCAGGTCAGCCTGCTGATCAACACCATCTTCGCCTCCTTCCTCGAAAGCGGCAGCGTCTCATGGCTCTACTATGCCGACCGGATGATGGAGTTCCCCGCCGGACTGCTCGGCGCGGCGCTGGGCACCATTCTGCTACCGAGCCTGGCAAAAACGCATGCCGGCGGCCGAACCGAGGATTTTTCGGGATTGCTCGACTGGGGCCTGCGCCTCACCCTGATGTTGACCCTGCCGGCGTCCCTGGCGCTGGCGATGCTGGCGACTCCCTTGCTGTCCACCTTGTTTCAATACGGCGCGTTTGCCGCCACCGACGTGCTGCGCACCCGCGAAGCGCTGGTCGCCTATTCGATCGGCCTGACCGGGCTGATCCTGGTCAAGGTGCTGGCGCCAGGCTTCTACGCCAGACAGGACATTCGCACACCGGTCAAGATCGCCCTGGTCACGCTGGCGCTGACACAAATGATGAACATCGCCTTCATCGGCTGGCTCAAGCATGCCGGCCTGGCCCTGTCGATCGGCCTGGCCTCCTGCTTCAACGCCGGCATGCTCTGGCGCGGTCTGCGGCAGCGCGGCGTCTATCAACCTCTGGCGGGTTGGGGAAGCTTCATGCTGAAGCTGCTTGCCGCGCTGATCGTCCTGGGTTGCGTGTTGCGGTTTGCCACCGACGGAGATGTCGCATGGCTGGCGATGAGCGGCAGGCAGCGCGTGTTGCGGCTGTCGGGCGTGGTGCTGGGTGGAGTCGCCAGCTACTTCGCGACGCTGTGGCTGCTCGGTTTCCGGCCGCGCGATTTCCGCCGCAAGGCGGGCTGATCAGTCACCGCGGGCAACGCCTTCGCGGCGCGGGTCCACCGCACCAACCCAGCCGTTGCCACCGCGCACGATCAAATGCAGGCCACTGGTCATGTCTGTACGCTGCACGGTGTGCCCTCGCCTTTCCAGTTCGAGCGCCAGCGCCTCCGGCACACGACCAAGCTCGATTTCCGTCGTACCGTTGCGATTGCCGACATGCGGCAGGGAAACCGCCGCCGCCGGATCCTGGCCGCCGTCAAGCAGCGCAACCAGCGTCCGGGCCACATAGTTGATGATCCGGCCACCTCCGGGCGACCCCAGCACGGCGTAGAGCCGTCCGCTGGCATCGAAGACAAGAGTGGGCGCCATCGAGGACAGGGGGCGCTTGCCAGGCTCTAGACGATTGGGCACCAGCTTGCCGTCGCGCTCGGCCGTGAGAGAAAAATCGGTGAGTTGATTGTTGAGCAGAAAGCCGTCGACCTGGATCCGGCTGCCGAAAGCGCTTTCGATCGAACTCGTCAGGGCCACCGCATTGCCGGCGCGATCAACAATCGAAACATGCGTGGTCGCCGGCAGTTCCGGCGCATCATCGTCGATCCATGAGCGGCGTTGCGGAAGCACTCCCGGTGCAGCGATACCCATGCTGCGCCGAGGATCGATCAGGCGCGCCCGCCGGTCGAGATACTCCGGCGCCAGCAAGGCCCGCTGTGGCACTGAAACGAAGTCGGGATCTGCCAGATAGCGCGCCCGATCCGCGTAGGCGAGGCGCCCTGCCTCGGCAAAGAGATGCGCCCCATCCGGCGAAGCCGGACCACTCACCGGCAAACGGCTGCGATCCAGCAGGCCAAGCAATTGCAGGACGCCAATGCCACCGGATGAGGGTGGCGGCATGCCGCAGATGCGCCACCGGCGATAGGGGCCGCAGACTGCATGGCGCTGTCGCGGCCGGTAGTCATGCATGTCCGCCGCAGTCAGCGTACCGCCGCGCTGGGCTATTGTGGCGGCAATCCGATCGGCTGCTTCGCCTCCATGCAATGCAGCGGCACCGCCCGTCGCGATGCTGCGCAGGGTGGCAGCCAACTCGGGGTTGCGCAGGGTGGCGCCGACCGGCCTTGCCTCGCCGTTTTGCTGAAAATATAGCGCACGTGCCGCAGCATCACGGCGCAGCAACAGGTCGTCGCGCAACAGCAGGTGCAAACGCGGCGAAATGGCAAAGCCGTTTTCGGCCAAACGTATCGCCGGACGAAACAGTCGCTCCCATGTCAGCTTGCCGTGGCGCCGATGCGCCGCTTCCAGCATGGCCACCAGGCCGGGCACGCCGACTGCCCTGCCTGTCGCCAGCAACTCAGAAAATTTCATCAGGCTGCCGTCTGCCCGCCGTGCAAAGTTATGCGAAGCGGTATCCCCAGGGACGGCGCTGGCGGCACGGGGAGCGGTCTCGCGGCCATCCCAGGCCGACACCAGCCGCCGCGTGGCATCCCAGTGCAGCATGAATCCGCCGCCGCCGATGCCAGACGATTGCGGCTCGACCAGGTTCAACACCCATTGCGCGGCGATGGCCGCATCCAATGCATTGCCACCAAGCTGCAGAATTTCGGCAGCGGCGTCCGTGGCGTAAACATTTGCGGTGACCACCATGAAACCTGCGCTGGCCACCGCCGGTCGCGGAGCAAAGTCGCTCGCTGCTTCCGGTTGCTCAGGCTGGGCCCACGCCGTCGCCGCCCAAGCCCATACGCACAGCAGCAATAAAAAACGGGCAGCCCGCAGGCTGCCCGCTTGTTCAATCATGCTACGAAGAATCACACCACCAACGGGAGGATCAGCAAGGCAACGATGTTGATGATCTTGATCAGCGGATTCACTGCGGGGCCGGCCGTATCCTTGTACGGATCGCCTACGGTGTCGCCGGTCACCGCAGCCTTGTGCGCTTCGGAACCCTTGCCGCCGTAGTGGCCGTCTTCGATGTACTTCTTGGCGTTATCCCAGCAACCACCACCGGTGGTCATCGAGATGGCGACGAAGATGCCGGTGACGATGGTACCCATCAGCACGCCGCCCAGGGCCCGGACACCGGCACCGGGACCCATCAGCGCATTCATCCCGAAGGCGACGACGACCGGAACGCCAACCGGCAGCAGCGACGGGATCATCATTTCCTTGATCGCGGCCTTGGTCAGCATGTCGACACAGGTGCCGTATTCGGGCTTGGCCGTGCCTTCCATGATGCCCTTGATCTCCTTGAACTGGCGGCGTACCTCGACAACGATGGCGCCGGCGGCGCGACCGACAGCTTCCATGCCCATCGCGGCAAACAGGTAAGGCACCATGCCGCCGATGAACAAGCCGATGATGACGGCCGGATCAGACAGGTCAAAGGCGAACTTCATGCCCGGCTTGAGCGATTCCAGTCCATGCGTGAAATCGGCGAACAGCACCAGCGCGGCGAGACCTGCGGAACCGATGGCGTAGCCTTTGGTTACCGCCTTGGTGGTGTTGCCTACCGCGTCGAGCGGGTCCGTAATGGCGCGCACGGAAGCCGGGAGTTCGGCCATTTCGGCAATACCGCCGGCGTTGTCGGTAATCGGACCGTACGCATCAAGCGCGACAACGATGCCCGCCATCGACAGCATGGAGGTGGCGGCGATCGCGATGCCGTACAAACCGCCCATGGTGTAGGAGGCCCAGATCGCGGCACAGACGGAAAGCACCGGCCATGCCGTCGACTTCATCGATACGCCGAGACCGGCAATGATGTTGGTGCCGTGACCGGTGGTGGAAGCCTGCGCCACATGCTGCACCGGCTTGAACTCGGTGCCGGTGTAGTACTCGGTGATATAGACCATCAGTCCGGTCAGCACCAGGCCGATTACAGCAGCGCCGTAAAGGCGCATCTGCGAGCCGCCGCTGATGCCCAGCACGCTATCCAGCAGGTGATCGTCGATCAGCCAGGTGGTCATCGGGTAGAAGGCCACCAGCGCCAGCACACCGGCAACAATCAGGCCGCGGTACAGGGCGTTCATGATCTTGCCGCCCGGCGAAGCCTTGACGAACATCACGCCGATGATCGAGGCGATGATCGAAAAGCCGCCGAGGGCCAGCGGAAAGATGACTGCCTGTTCGGCAAAGACGGGATTCACCTTCAACAGCAGCACGCCCAGCAGCATGGTCGCCACCGTGGTTACCGCGTAGGTCTCGAACAAGTCGGCGGCCATGCCGGCGCAGTCGCCGACGTTGTCGGCGATCACCGCCGGGTTGCGCGGGTCGTCCTCGGGAATGCCTGCTTCCACCTTGCCGACCAAGTCGGCGCCGACGTCTGCGCCCTTGGTAAAGATGCCGCCGCCGAGACGGGCAAAGATCGAGATCAGGGAGGAACCGAAACCCAGCCCTACCAGCGGATGAATGATGCTCTCCATTGAAGCGCCGGGACCGCCCATGTATTTCAGAACGGCGTAGTAGCCGGCAACACCGAGCAGACCGAGTCCAACTACCAGCATCCCGGTAATGGCGCCGCCCTTGAAGGCGACATTGAGCGCCTCGTTGAGGCCGATGCGGGCCGCTTCGGCAGTGCGAACGTTGGCTCGCACCGAAACGTTCATGCCGATATAACCAGCGGCCCCCGACAACACGGCGCCAATGATGAAACCGATGGCTGTGGTGGTACCGAGGAATATCCAGATGGCTACCGCAAGCACGACGCCGACAATGCTGATCGTGGTGTATTGACGATTCAGATAGGCTTGCGCACCTTCTTGAATCGCCGCGGAAATTTCCTTCATGCGGTCGTTACCCGCCGGTTGCGCCAGAATCCACTGGCTCATGATCCAGCCATAAGCGATTGCCGCCACCGCACAGATCAGTGCAAACATCAGTCCTGCCGACATAAAACCCCCCTGATTAATTAATGAACTCAACGATTAATTTTATCACGCCATCTGAGTAGCGTAGCCGAAAGCACGAGAACTTGTGTTGCTTCAAACCTAACCGATTCTTCAGCCGTGGCGGGATGTCGGGGTGCAGCCTTCCTTGTATGGCAAGCCGCCTAGTCTGTGCCCGCCAGTATGCTCAAACGTCCAGCGCCAATGCCAAAATCTGTTGATGGACAAATCCGGTAGATGGATACCGAATACTGATGATGACGAATATAGTAAACTTGCAGATCGAGTTTCGTTACCTGTCCGGCTCAATGCTGAAGACGGAATTACTCATATGCCCGATCATCATTCCAGTCTGAACAACCGAGAGGAACGCCGGATCATGCCACGCGGGAAAGTACTAGTCGCACAGGGCGGCGGGCCAACCGCCGTCATCAATCAATCGATGGCAGGCGTCGTCCTCGAAGCCCGCAAGTTCCGCAATGTCGAGTTGGTCTATGGCGCCTATCACGGGGTGTCGGGCATCGTTGACGAAGAGTTCCTCGACCTCACTCAGGAAACCAGCCACAACATCGAAATGGTGGCCAACACGCCATCCTCGGCACTCGGCTCGACACGCGACAAACCGGACCTGAAGTATTGCCATGAGATATTCAAGGTTCTCAAGGCGCACGGCATAGGCTACTTCTTCTACATCGGCGGCAATGATTCTTCCGACACGGTGCGAATCGTCAGCGAAGAAGCGCGGCGGGCCGACTACCCGTTGCGTTGCATACACATTCCGAAGACCATTGACAATGACCTGGTCTGCAACGACCACACACCGGGCTTCCCGTCGGCGGCCCGCTTTGTCGCGCAGGCCTTTATGGGCGCCAACTTGGACAATACCGCCCTGCCAGGCGTTTATCTGGGCGTGGTAATGGGCCGGCATGCCGGCTTTTTGACGGCGGCGGCGGCGCTTGGAAAGAAATTTCCGGACGACGGCCCGCACCTGATCTACGTTCCGGAACGCACCTTCAGCATCGAAAAATTTCTGGCGGACGTCAAGACTACCTATGACAAGTTCGGCCGCTGTGTGATCGCGGCATCAGAAGGAATTCATGACAGCCACGGAACTCCCATCATCACTCAACTGGCAACCCAGGTCGAACGGGATGCCCACGGCAACGTGCAACTCTCCGGTACAGGCGCCCTGGCCGATCTGCTATGCGACGAGATCAAGGGCAAGTTGGGCATCAAGCGCGTGCGCGGCGATACGTTCGGCTATCTCCAGCGTTCATTCATCGGCTGCGTCTCGGACGTCGATCAGCGCGAAGCCCGCGAGGTCGGCGAAAAGGCCGTGCAATATGCGATGTGGGGCGATCGCGACGGTTCCGTCGCCATCAAGCGCACCGGCTTTTACTCGGTAGATTACCAGTTGGTCCCGCTTGAGTCCGTGGCGGGGAAGACGCGCGTCATGGAAGACGAGTTCATTGCTAGCAACGGCACCGACGTCACCGATGCATTTCGGATGTATCTGCGTCCGTTGCTGGGTTCCGGTCTGCCGGACGCCTACCGCTTGCGGCTCAACAAGGTCGACAAGATCCTGAATCCCGCCAAATAGGCAGGGCTAGCCGACACGGACGATCGGCGCGTCAACCGCAGATCAGTCGCCGAAGCTGATCCCCAGGTCCCTGCCGGTCTGAAGCGTATCGCAGTCCAGGGGAACACCCTTCATGCGACCGGCGACCTCTTCCAGCGCCACGTAGTTCACATTGGGAAACGCAAGGGCCACCATGACGCCGGACTGGCCCTCTTCCAGGCCTCTGACTGCTGCAGTGCCGAAGCGCATGGCCGCCAGCCGATCAAACGACGTCGGGCTGCCTCCGCGCAGCAGATGGCCCAGCACAACGACCCGGACGTCCTTGCCGGTCCGTTCACCGAGGGCCCTGGCGATGCGCTCGCCGACACCGCCCAGACGCTCGGCGTGGCCGATCTCGGCAGGTGCCAAGATTTCCCGATGACCGTGAATGGGCTCGGCGCCTTCGGCGACCACAACAATCGAATACATTCGTCCCTCGTTGTCCCGGGCGCGGATCTTGGCGGCCACCTTGTCTACATCGAAGGGAATTTCGGGTATGAGGATGGCATGAGCGCTGCCGGAGATGCCCGCATGCAGCGCGATCCAGCCTGCATAACGGCCCATGACCTCGACCACCATGACTCGCTGATGGCTTTCTGCAGTGCTGTGCAGGCGATCCAGACACTCCGTGGCAAAAGCCACTGCCGAATCGAAACCGAACGTTGTGTAGGTCTTGTCCAGATCGTTGTCGATGGTCTTGGGTACGCCGACGACCCGCAGCCCTTTCTGATGCAAAGCATTGGCGATGGTGAGCGAACCGTCACCACCGATCGAAACCAAGGCATCGAGTTCCTTCTTGGCGAAAAACTCCAGGATCTCACCCGTACGATCCACATCTCTCATGGTGCCGTCGGGCATCTTCATCGGGAAATGCAGCGGGTTGCCCTTGTTGGTGGTGCCTAGAATCGTTCCGCCCAAATGCCCGATGCCCCGCACCTTTTCCCTCGTGAGACGGTAGACACCGCCCTCGGGATAACGCTCGGGAAAAAGAATCCCGTTAAACCCGTCGTGAATACCGTAGCATTCCCAGCCCCGATTGGCGGCGGCAATCACCACGGCACGAATCACGGCATTGAGGCCCGGTGCGTCACCGCCACCGGTACAAACAGCGATGCGTCGGATGTGACTGGACATGGATGCTCCTGTTTCGGGAGTCGGGCTTAGGAATCCGTCAACTCAGCGCAGCAAACACTGCGCTCTTGATCGCATCGAGCGAGCCAACCCCTGAAACCTTGCGGTGCTTGGGCGCGCCTTTTGCCCCCGTGTCAGACCACTTGGAATAGTACTCAATGAGCGGCTGGGTCTGACTGTGATACACGGAGAGACGTTTCTTGACTGTCTCTTCCCGGTCGTCGTCGCGCTGAATCAGGGGTTCGCCGGTGACGTCGTCCTTGCCTTCGACCTTGGGCGGATTGAACATGATGTGATAAGTGCGTCCCGAACCGGGGTGCACGCGACGACCGCTCATGCGCTTGATGATTTCCTCATCACTGACGTCGATCTCCAGCACGTAATCGAGTTCAACGCCCTGAGTGCGCAAGGCTTCAGCCTGCGGAATGGTCCGCGGAAATCCGTCGAACAAGAAGCCCTTGGCACAATCGGGTTGCTTCAAACGCTCGGCGATCAGACCAAGAATGATGTCGTCGGATACAAGACCACCGGCATCCATGACCTTCTTTGCTGCCAGGCCCATTGGTGTTCCGGCCTTCACAGCCGTACGCAGCATGTCTCCGGTGGAAATCTGCGGAATGCCGTATTTCCCGGTAATGAACGCCGCTTGTGTCCCCTTGCCGGCACCTGGGCCCCCTAACAGAATCAGTTTCATAGCTATTCCCCCAAATAAAGTTTATCCCAATGATTTAACAGTGATTTTTTAGTTTTTCAATGTCAAACAAAACTTACTCCGAATCCATCCCGGCGTCAAACAGCCGGCGCACCCGCTCGAGATCCTCGGCCGTGTCGACTCCCGGCGCCGGCGGGTGATCAATACTGACGACCTGGATCGGATAGCCGTGCCAAAGCGCGCGCAACTGCTCCAGTGCCTCACAGCGTTCCAGGGGGGAGGCCGCGAGTTGCCCGAAGCGACGCAGAAAACTCACACGGTAAGCGTAGAGGCCTATATGACGCTGTGCCGGTAGACCGGCGGGCAGTACATCACGCGCGTTCGCAAGCCGATCGCGGTCCCAGGGGATGGGAGCACGACTGAAGTACAGCGCTCGGCCCCGCACGTCGCATACCACCTTGACCACGTTGGGATTGAAGAAATCATCGGGCGTCGTCAAGGGATGGGCGGCAGTCGCCATCGCCGCGTCGGGATCGCCGCGCAAAGCCACGGCCACGGCCTCTATCAAGGAGGGGTCAAGCAGTGGCTCGTCACCCTGGACGTTGACCACGATGTCAGCATCGTCCCAGTTCAACTGGTCTGCCACTTCGGCGATACGGTCGGTGCCGCTGACATGATTCGCGCTGGTCATCACCGCGTCGAAACCGTGCTGTCGCACTGCTGCAGCAACTCGCTCATCGTCGGTAGCCACCCACACACCATCCGCCCGCGCGCGCCGTGCTGCTGCCGCCACGCGTACAATCATCGGCAGGCCGGCGATATCCGCCAACGGCTTCCCTGGCAGACGCGTCGACGCATAGCGTGCCGGGATGACGATGCGGAACGCAGTTCCAGTGGAGGCTAATCCCGGATTTGTGTTCCCGCCAGAGGCGGAGACGGTATCCCTTGTGGACATCGGCGTTAAGCGCAGCGGCCGTAACTAAGCCGCATCAGACTTCTTCGGCACCCAACGGCCGGGCCTCATCCTCCAGCATCACCGGAATATCGTCCTTGACCGGATAAGCGAGTTTGCAGGCCTTGCAGACCAGTTCGGAAGCGGCCTTGCGATTCTCCAGCGACCCCTTGCAGACAGGGCAAACGAGTATTTCAAGCAGACGGACGTCCATTGAGCTTCTCCAAAACAAATTCGGCGAGGTCGGGACTTACTTCGGCCGTCACCGGCAACACCCAGACGGGCAGGGACAAGGTAAGCCGGGCCAATTTTACGGCATCCTTTTCCGTCGTCAGAATTGCGTCGCCGGCAAGCTCGAGATCCTCCGTTCGAAAGCTGTGGTGATCGGCAAAGGCGTGCTCGGCAAAATTAAGTCCCATCTCGGTCAGTCGATCGAAAAAGCGCTGCGGAGCACCGATACCGGCCACGGCGTGCAGTTTCTTGCCTGCAAAGCCGGCCGAGCTGCATGTCACCAGCGGATCATCGAGACGATGAAAATGATTGCCCAGCAAACGCATGACAAACACGGGCCGATCAAGAGTCGGCGCTGGCGGGACGGCGGTTCCATTGAAAACCACCGCGTCTACCTGAGCCAAGCGCGCGACCGGCTCGCGCAGAGGCCCCGCGGGCAGGGGCCAACCGTTCATCATGCCGCGCTCATCGAACATGGCGATCTCGACATCACGCGCCAAGCGATAGTGCTGCAGGCCGTCATCGGCAATAATTACATCGCATTCCGGATACCGGGCTAGCAGGCTTCGGCCTGCCGCCGCTCGGTCGCTGCCGACAAAGACCGGGCAAGCACTGCGCCGGGCCAACAGCAAGGGTTCGTCACCTACCGCGCCGGGATCACTACCGGCTGTTGCCTCTACCACCTGAGTGGCATCGCCACGGTAGCCTCGGCTGACAATACCGGGGCGACGCCCCAGCGCTCTCAGAGCCACCGCCAGATAAATCACCAGCGGTGTCTTGCCGGTACCACCGACGGTGATGTTGCCGATGACAACCACCGGCACCGGCAACCGTTCGCGATGCAACAGGCCGATACGATACAAGGCTCGCCTAAAGCCCGCGACCGTGACGAACAGCAGCGAAAAGGGAAACAGCAGGCAGGCCAGCGGGCCACGCCGCCGCCAGGTGGCGGCCAGTCCGCCGGCGTCAGCGTTGCGCCTGCTGGGTGGCAAAGGAAATGTGCGACAGCCCGGCTTGCTGGGCCGCCTGCATGACATCGATGACGCTCTGATGCGCAGCCTTGGCATCGGCATTGATGATGACGACCGGTTCCTTGCCGGCACCCGTCAGTCGCCTCATTGCGGTAGCGATCGATTCGATGTCGCGGGCACCAATTGCCGCCTTGTTCACTGTTATCTCGCCAGCAGCAGTAACACCCACATTGATTTCGTTCGGCTGGTCCTTGTTCTGCGGCGCGTCGGCGGTGGGCAGGTTGATGTCAAGGCCGGAAAACTTTGAATACGTGGTGGTGATCATCAGAAAAATCAGTATGACCAAAAGCACATCGATCATCGGGATCAGATTGATCTCCAATTCCTCGCGCTGTCGTCCTCGCTGGAAGTTCATCGCGCCATGCCCTTACTTGCGTTCGCCTTGCAGGATTTCGACCAATTTCACCGCTTCCTGCTCCATCTCGACCAGAAAGCCGTCGACCTGCGCCCGGAAGTGCCGATAGAAGATCATGCTCGGAATCGCAATGATCAAGCCGAAGCCGGTGTTGTAAAGCGCCACCGAAATGCCATGCGCCAAGGCCTGCGGATTGTTGCCGGAGGAAGTCGGTGAGCCGAAAATCTCGATCATGCCGACCACCGTGCCAAACAGGCCCATCAGCGGTGCAATCGAGGCGATGGTGCCCAGCGTGGTGAGAAATCGTTCGAGATCATGGGCCGCGCCGCGCCCGGCCTCTTCGATTGCTTCCTTCATGATCTCGCGCGAACTCCTGGCGTTGCGCATGCCAGCGGCAAGAACGCGGCCCAGTGGCGAATGCGCCTCGAGGCGTGCCAGCTGGGCATCGGAGGTTCCGTTTTGACGGTAGTCGGCGACCGCGCTTTGCAGCAATCCGACAGGAACGATTTTGGTACGGCGCAGGGCCGTGGCGCGCTCGATGATGAGTGCGACGGCAATTACGGACGCGAACAGCAGAGGCCAGATGGGCCAGCCGGCAGCCTGAAGGATGGAAAACACGAGGACGACTCCGGTAAGCGGGAAAGCGCGAACTTTAGCCCGAGTGAGCCGATTCGGCAATACAAACGGACGTAGCGGGAAAACTCCGAGCAGCGCCGAAAACCATTCTTCATAGAACAGCCAAACCTACCGAGGCTCTACAGCGGTCGATTGCCCGAACTCCAAAGGGCAGGAGCAGTCGCCGGCTTATCCACAAAATCTGTGGGTAAGTTTGTGGATCATCCACCGGTCAACGAGCTGACTGAGGCTCGCGAAAGGGCTTCCACCGTTCCGAGCAATTTTGGAGCAACCATAACTTTTCATACAATCAACCAGTTATACGGAGCAGCCAGCAGGAACACGGCTTCGCGGCGTTTGTCCGGCGGGCCACCACCCCGTGTGGATGCGGTAGAATTTTTTGAACCTTCCGATCATTGACTCTATCCGCCCAGCCTATGCAGGATCCCGCAGTTGTCGTCAGCATCAGCGAGTTGAACCGGCTTGCACGCCAGAGTCTGGAACGGGAGTTCCCGTTGCTTTGGGTGGCCGGAGAGATTTCCAACCTGACCCGCGCCGCCTCGGGCCATATCTACTTCTCACTGAAGGACGAGGCTGCCCAGGCCCGCTGTGTGATGTTCCGCTCACGCGCGCAATCAATTCCCTGGCGACTGGAAAACGGACAGCAGGTGGAGGCGCGTGCCCTAGTGTCGCTCTATGAGCCGCGCGGCGACTTCCAACTGAACATTGAGGCTCTGCGTCGTGCCGGGCAGGGCCGCCTGTTCGAGGCTTTCGCCCGATTGAAGGCGCGACTGGAAGCGGAGGGTCTATTTGACAGCGCGCGTAAGCAGCCATTGCCACGCTTTCCACGTCGCGTCGGAATCATCAGTTCGCCGCGCGCCGCTGCCCTGCACGACGTGCTGGTGGCCGTCAAGCGCCGTGCACCGCATCTCACGGTGATCCTTTACCCGACCCTGGTGCAAGGCGACAGCGCCGCTGAAAACATTGCAGAGGCAATCGCAACGGCAGGCCGGCGCAACGAATGCGACCTGCTGCTGATCGTGCGCGGCGGAGGCAGCATCGAAGACCTCTGGGCATTCAACGAAGAAGTCGTGGCGCGGGCGATTGTCGCCAGTCAGCTGCCGATCATCAGCGGCGTCGGTCACGAAACCGATACCACCATCGCCGACTATGTCTCCGACCTGCGTGCGCCAACACCCACCGCTGCGGCCGAAATCGCCACCCAAGGATGGCACGAGGCGGCGGGCGAAATCGCTGATCTTGGAGCAGCACTGGGCCGCACGATGAAATACCGGATCGCCCGGCAACAGCAGGGACTGGATCACCTCTCACTACGCCTCATTCATCCGGCGACAAGGCTTGCGCAAGCGCGAGACCGACTTGCTCTGCTTGGGACGCACCTCGATGCGTCCCTAACCCACGGCCTGCGTCGCCAGCGGGACCACCTGAACCGCGCCGCTTTCCGACTGGCGCGCGCCGTTCCTCGTACCGAAGGCCGTAGTGGACACCTGGGACTGCTGGCACAGCGCCTGGGCTCTGCCATCCGCGAACAGCAACAGAAGCGGGTGGGTACGCTCGGCACCATCGCCGCGGCGCTCGCTCACCTGAATCCCCAAGCAACGCTGGCCCGCGGTTTTTCCATCGTGCGTGACGCCGACGGCCACCTGGTAACGGATGCCGCGAGCTTGCAGCCGGGCCAGACCGTGAGCCTCTATCTGGCGCACGGCGGCGCTGAGGCCAACATCCTCACCTGCTCCCCCGACCGTCCGCCAATTGCCACCTGAAATATTCTTGACTATAATAGTCAACTTTACCGCCTTCCACCCTCAAGCAACAGGAGAACCAAAATGGAACATACCCTCCCCGCCCTGCCCAACGCGATGGATGCACTGGCCCCGCACATCTCCAAGGAGACCTTCGAATACCACTACGGCAAGCACCACCAGGCGTATGTGACCAACCTCAACAACCTGATCAAGGGCACCGAGTACGAAACCCTCGCCCTCGAAGCCATCATCAAGAAGGCTCCCGCCGGAGGCGTGTTCAACAATTCAGCCCAGGTCTGGAATCACACCTTCTTCTGGAACAGCATGAAAGTCGGCGGTGGCGGTACGCCGACAGGCGCCCTGGCTAATACCATCAACAAGAAATGGGGCAGCTTCGACGAGTTCAAGAAGGCATTCCAGGCCTCCGCCGTAGGCAATTTCGGATCCGGCTGGACCTGGCTGGTGAAAAAGCCGGACGGCTCGGTTGATATCGTCAACACCTCCGCTGCCGGCACGCCGCTGACCAGCGAAAACAAGGCCTTGCTGACCATCGACGTATGGGAACACGCCTACTACATCGACTACCGCAATGCCCGGCCCAAGTTCGTTGAGACCTTCCTCAATTCGCTGGCTAGCTGGGACTTCGCGGCCAAGAATTTCGCCTGATCAAGGCAGCGTTGCGGTTTTGATTTAGTAGATCAGCAAAGGGCGCCCAAGGGGCGCCCTTTGCGATTGGATGATTGGGGAATCGGCATGGAGTCCAGAATTACCGAACTCGAAATCAAACTCGGTCTCAGCGAAGTTCACCTGGAAGAACTCAATCGCACAGTCTTCCGCCAGCAACAGCAAATCGATCTGCTACAGGCACAGATACGCGAGTTGTACCAACTGATGCAGCCGGCGGCTCCCAGCGAACCGCGAAACCTGCGCGACGATATCCCGCCGCACTATTAAGGAACGGTCGCACCATCGGGGAATGCAGTCAAGGGGATGCGCCTCAAGCGCCAGGCATCCTGCTGCATTTCAGCGGCCCGAAGGCGCTTTGTCGATCCCGGTTATGGCGAATCCGGCACCCAAACCACGACTCTTGAACCAGCCCAGATTCATTTCCAGTGCGTAGCGTGCAGGCTTTGCCGCACAATGGGTATCGTCAGATTTTGGTTGCATGTCCTCAACATTGATGATCCTGCCTTTCTCGTCAAGAAACGCAACCGATAAGGGCAAGAGGGTATTGCGCATCCACATGCAGTGCTTGGCGACCTCCGGAAACACGAATAGCATTCCCCGTTGAGGCGCCATGATCGTGCGCTGCATCAGTCCAGACGAACGACTGTCGAAGGTAGCGGCAACTTCCGCTTCGACGCGGTGCATGCCTGCGAACAGTTCAAGCAGGGGCAATTGCGGCTGCTGGGCCCACCCCGGGACAGCAACCATCAACAATGTCGCCACCAGCACTCTTCTGAGAACCACGATCAATCTCCTTCGGTAACCACAAGACTGGCACTGAAACCCGGGCACAATCCCCTTAGCAGACAAGCCACAGCCATTCTTAGGCTAATGGATCAAGCAAGCGTTCTAGGGTGTGTTCTCAATCAAGCCAGCCAGACGAAAGCGCATGCGAGATGAATGAACGACAGGAAGGACATGGCGAGTTTGTCGTAGCGCGTGGCAATGCGTCTGAATTGCTTGATGCGACTGAAGAAGCGCTCGATCAAGTTGCGATCCTTGTAGAGATGTCGGTCGAACGAGCGGGGATTGATTCGATTGGAGCGTGGCGGGATCACGGCCTGACTGCCTTGCGCCGTAATCGCTGCGACGAAGGCATCCGAGTCGTAGCCCTTGTCGGCGACGATGACGCCTGCGGGCTGATCCTTGATCAGTGCCGTGGCTTGATCGATATCGGCGATCTGTCCGGCAGAGAGGATGACGCGCAATGGATTGCCTAAGGCGTCGACGGCCACATGCAGCTTGGTCGTCAGTCCGCCCCGCGATCGACCGATTTGCTGACCGCCGGCTTTTTTTTGGCGCCGGCGGAATGCTGGTGGGCCCGAACGATGGTCGAATCAATGAAGAGTTGCTCCATGTCAGCGTCCCCCTGCATGACACGGGCAACGCGCTCAAATACACCCTTTTCGCGCCAGCGAGAGAAACGTACGAACGTCCGATGCCAATGCCCGAACTCGTCCGGAAGGTCCCGCCACGGGCTGCCCGTTCGCATGATCCATAAGACAGCCTCGACGAACCGCCGATTGTCTTTCGCCGTGACCCCACGATCGCTCGCCTTACCTGGCAGGAGTTGCTCAATGCGCTCCCACTGGTCATCACG
>JANXRC010000001.1 GCA_025353195.1 Rhodocyclaceae bacterium | reverse complement strand
CCCAGGCGCTGGCGGAGGGAAAGCTTTCCCTCGTCGGCTGGCTGCCAAGCTCTTCCGGCGAATAACCATAGATTTCAGCGTAGCGGCGGTTGCAGCGCTGCACGACGCGATCCCGGACGAAGGCAATGCCGACCACGCTGTGGTCGAGGATCAGCTGCTGCTCCGCGTAGGCCGCCTGCAATGCCTGATCGGCGCGCTTGAAGGCGCTGCGATCTTCGAGGATCCAGATCGTTCCCTGCGTGGTGTCATCGGGATCGCGCACATAGCCGATCAGATTGACCCAGATGTCCGAGCCGTCCTGGCGCCGCATGTACAGCTCGATCTGGAAAGGTTTTGCCGCGGACAGCAGGGGAATCGCCAGACGGCCGACTTCGGCGTATTCCTCGTCGGTCCGGTAGAGCAGACGCGCCGGCAGGCCCCGCGCCGCATTGGCGTCAAAGCCGAACATCTCGGCAAACTTCCTGTTGTAGCGCTTCATCTTGCGCTCGTGCGTGATCAGGATGCCGACCGACGCGTTGTTCATGATCGCTTCGAGTTCGCGCAGGGCCGCGTTCAGCTGCTCCTGGGCATGCCGCCGTTCCTCGATATCTTCGCCAATCCAGATCAGACCTCGATTCAGATTCGCCGGGTCGAGTGCCTTGGCAAAAAAATGGCACCACACCAGGCTGCCGTTCTTGCGCCGGTACTGCGCTTCACCGCTATAGGGCTTGCCTGCAGCGAGCAGTGCTCCTGCTGCTCGCCCATGTTCGCGTGAAGCTTCCTCGCTGGGGGTGATCATCAATACGGACTGGCCGACCAGTTCGTCCGGCGCATAGCCGAGAATCTCCGCCGCGCGCGGGTTGCAATGCTGCAGGACCAGTCCGCGCGAGTAGATGATGCCCACCGAGGCGTGGGTGAAGATCGCGTCGAGTTCGAGCAGGGTCTGTCGCTGTGCTTCTTCGGCCGCGCGCCGCGCCGAGACGTCGTTGATGATCCAGATCGTGCCTTGGGCCGGATCTGCGGAATCGATCAGATAGGCGATGACGTCGGCGCAGAACACGCTGCCGTCCTGGCGCCGCATCATCAAGTCGGTCTGAAACGGTTTTCCGCTCGACAGCAGGGGAAATGCAGCGCGGCCGAGCCCTTCGTATTCCTCGTCGGATTCAACCAGCATGCGTGCGGGAAGCCCGGTCACGCCAGCGCTGCCGACATGGAACATCTCGGCGAACTTCGGGTTGTAGCGCCGTATCTCGCGATCTCGGGTGAACAGGATGCCCACCGAGGCATTGTTCATGATGGCTTCCAGTTCGCGCATGGTGGCCTTCAATGCGATCTGGGCGCGCCGGGCTTCCTCTATGCCTTCGACGATCCAGATCGTACCTCGCTGCGTGTTCTCCGGATCGTAGGCCTTGGCGAACACCCGGCACCACACCGGGTTGCCGTCCTTGCGTCTGAAGTCGCATTCCGTGCTGAACGAATCACCGGCGGCGAGCAGCGGCCCGGCGGCGTGGCCCAGTTCGTCATAGGCCTCCTGGTTCGGGTAGATGGCGACCCCCGGTTGTCCGAGAAGCTCCTCCGGCGTGTAGCCGAGGATTTCCGCCATGCGCAGGTTGCAGCGCTGGATGGTGCGGTCGCGCGAGTAGAGGATGCCGACCGAGGCATTGGTGAAGATCGCGTCGAGTTCCAGCAGAACCTCGCGCTGTGCTTCCTGTGCAGTTCTTCGCGCCGTGATGTCGGTGATGATCCAGACCGTTCCCTGTCGCGGATCCGCTGGATCGACCAGGTGGGCATGCGACTCGCCCCAGAAACAGCTGCCATCCTGACGCTGGAACTGCATTTCGGTCTTGTAGGGTTCGCCGGCGGCAAGCAGGGGCGCTGACGTCCGGCTGACTTCCTTGAAGACTTCGTCGGACGGATAAAGCACGCGGGTGGATTGTCCAACGCCCTCGTCGCCCTTGAATCCGAACAGCTCGCCGCATTTGCGGTTGTAGCGAACAATGCTCCGGTGCTGCGAGAAGCCGATGGCGACCGGCGCGTTGGCCATGATGGCCTGGTACTCGAGCATCGCGCGCCAGTCGATCTGCACCAGTTCGCGCCGGTCCTCGTTGGCCAGCAGCGTCGCCGAGAGCAGGATGCTTTCCGCCGACACGGTGGGAATGATGCGCAGGACTGTGGCGCGGGACGTGCCATTGTTTGCGCGCAGGGGGCTGACCAAGGGCGGAATCGTGACATCGCCCGCCATGGCGCGGGCCAGCCACTGCGCCGACTCTTCGTGGAGGATCAGATCCTTGAGAGCGCTTCCGTTCAGCGCGCCATGGTCCTGGCCAAGCAAGGCATGGAAGGCCTCGTTGGCGTACTGGATGACTCCGTTGCGGTCCGACGCGAGCAGCGGAATGCCTATCCAGGATAGCCCGTCAGCATAGCGGTGAGCCGGGGACATGGCCGTAACCCGCTAATGCCGCGCCAGTATCTGATACATGGGGACACCTCCGAGCACACTCTACTCCCGAATCTGCGTTGCATCGCATCCCGACAACCCGCGCTGCGCGGTATGATTCGCGATGAGACAGGCTCCAGAATGACCGACCCCACAATTCCCTCCGACCAGACCACGGCCGAGGATCCGCCCAAGGATCAGCCGGGGGTGTGCCTCCGATGCGGCGCATCCGGTCCGGTCGGCGACGACGGCTTTTGCGCCAAGTGCGAGAAGGCGCTGGAGCAGGCCTGCCTTTGATCGCGCGCCTGGCTGAAAGCCTACGGAGTGCCAGCTGTCTTGCACGCGGCGAAAGAAATCGCCGCCCCATCCTTCAGCGTCGCTTCGTTGCCGTTGATCTCCAGCACCGCGTTGCCGTTGCTGTAACGCTGCGCGGAGTCTGAGCCGAGCTTCTCGAGCCGAACTTCCCGCTCCGGCAGGATCAGCCATACGGCAGAGCCGCCTTCCAGCGTGCGGACATAGAAACGCTTGCCGGCGGCACACTGGTATTCGGTCGCATTGACCGGCGCGCGCGAACGCTCCTGCACCGTATCGCCGCCGAAGGGCAAATACTTCTTGACGTTCATGTCGCCGCAGCCGGCCAGCAGCAGCGGGATGCAGGTCAGGCTCGCGCCGGTCATGCGCATCAGTCTTGTTTTCATCGTGCTCTCCGTTTGGTCATTCGTCATTCGATTACAAGGCATGTACGCGGTCGCCGCGGGCGAAGCCGAGCAAGGGCCCCGGCACGCCGCGCCCCAGCGCGATCACCTTGAACAATTCGCCCATTTCGTTGGGCGAAATCAGTACATTCACGGCGCCGCGAGCGCGCAACTGACTCGCATCCACCGTACCACCAGCGCCGTCCCAGGGGATACCGCTGCCCGTAACTTCTTGCTCCAGCAATTCGCCCATCCCGCAGTTGATCAGAAAGTTGGCCTGGCTGGTATAGCCCAGCACGTCCAGGCCGGCACCGAAGCCGGCCTCGGCCACTGCGGTGAAGTCGACATGCGCGGTGATGTCGGACAGGCCGGGAAGCCAGAAGGGGTCTTCATGCACCCGGTGCCGGTAATGGCAGCGCAGCGTGCCGCCGTCGCGCAGCGGGTGATAAAGCTCGTGGCGCGGCAGGCCGTAGTCGATCAGCAGCATCGCGCCCTTATCCAGGCGGCGCGCCAGTTCGGCAACCCAGGCTCCGGCCGCGAGGCTGATCTCGCCGCGATACGGCGGGATCACCGGTAGCGTGTTCGCCGCGGCCAGCAAGGCGCCTGCCGCCGGTCGTTCGACCACCACCAGTTGCCCGTCCGCCAGTCCCACCCCGCGTTCCAGCACGCGGGGCACGGGGCCTTCGGCATCCCAGCGCAGCGAATGGGTCGGCATCGCATCGAGCACTTCGTTGCCCACCAGGCAGCCCGAAAAGCGTTCCGGCAATTCGTCGAGCCATTCAACGCGGCCGGCAAACTGCGGTGCATGTGCGGCCAGTGTCGCCTCCTGGCGCGCGCCCAACTCGCCGGAGAGCTCCAGGATCTGGTAGCACTCGGGCGCGCAACCGAGCGCCGCCAGCGCCTGCAGCAAGTCGGCCGCCAGCCGCCCGCTACCGGCGCCGGCTTCCAGCACGCGCGGGCTGGAGGCGGTGAGGATTTGCGCCACCTGCCGCGCCAGTGCCTGGCCGTAAAGCGGGGTCAGCTCCGGCGCGGTGAGAAAGTCGCCTCCGGCGTGATGATCGCCGAACTTGCGCGAGCCGCCGGAGTAGTAGCCGAGGCCCGGCGCATACAGCGCCAGCTCCATGTAGCGGGCGAAGGAAATCCAGCCGTCGCCCGCGGCGATTTCGTCCGTGATCAGCCGCGTCAGCGCCGCGCTGGCAGCGCGTGCATCGGCCGGGGGTTCGGGCAGATCGGCCTGCATCGAACTCAGGGAATCAATCTGCCGGCGACGAGTTCCGCGATCTGCAAGGCATCTGCCGTTCCCAGTTCGCGCAGGCCGGCCACCACGCCGGCGCGATTGGCGGGCGGCTGGTTCTGGCTTGTCTTCCACTTGCCCTTGAGGTCGGTGATGACAATCTCGATGCCGACGATGGCGGCCAGCATCTTGTCGATGTAATCCGGCGGCGCGTCATCGATCTGCCAGGGCTCGGCAAAGGCGGCCTCGTGGTGGGTCACCAGGGTCTCCAGCTGCTGGCGCAGCCAGGCCGGATCGTCGATCGCCCGCAGCCGGCCGCGGGCATGGACCACCACATAGTTCCAGGTCGGCACCGCCTTGCCATGCTCTTGTTTGGTCTCGTACCACGAGGGCGTGACGTAGGTCTGCGGGCCGTGGAAAATCACCAGCACCTCCGTGTCGGCAAACTGTTGCCAGACGGTGTTGGCGCGCGCGACGTGGCCCTGCAAGGCGCCGAACGGACCGATCTCGGGTTCCAGGTGCAGCGGCAGATGGTTCGCCGTCAAGCCGTCCGCGCCATGCGCAACCAGGGTGGCGAAGGGGTGCTCGCGCATCAGCTCACGCAGCACCTCGGTGCGGCTTTCCTCGAATTGGGCGGGCAGATACATCAGGTGGTCTCCGTCGGCGGGCTCAGATCACTACGCCGCTTTTTTCGCCGATCTCGTACACGACGTGGGCGCGGCCGACCAGCAGCGTGTCGAGCGTCCCGATCTGCATCACGTCCTTGTTGGAGTAGGGCAGCTTGTGCAGGATATAGCGCAGCGCATTGAGCCGTGCGCGCTTCTTGCAGTCGGACTTGATCACCGTCCACGGCGAATCGGCGGTGTCGGTGTGGAAGAACATCGACTCCTTGGCTTTGGTGTAGTCCTCCCATTTGTCGAGTGACGCGAGGTCGATCGGCGAGAGCTTCCATTGCTTGAGCGGATGCGTTTCCCGTTCCTTGAACCGGCGGCGCTGCTCGAGCCGCGACACCGAGAACCAGAACTTGATCAGATGCACGCCGCTACGCACCAGCGTGCGCTCGAACTCCGGTGTCTGGCGCATGAATTCTTCATACTCGGAATCGCTGCAAAATTCCATCACGCGCTCGACGCCGGCGCGGTTGTACCAGGAGCGGTCGAACAAAGAGATCTCGCCGGCGGTCGGCAGGTGCTGCACGTAACGCTGGAAGTACCATTGGCCGCGTTCCACCTCGGAGGGTTTTTCCAGCGCGACGACGCTCGCGCCGCGCGGATTCAGGTGTTCCATGAAGCGCTTGATGGTGCCGCCCTTGCCCGCCGCGTCGCGGCCCTCGAACAGGATCACCACCTTCTGCCCGGTTTCCTTGACCCAGGCTTGCAGCTTGAGCAGCTCGACTTGCAGATGGTATTTCTGCCGTTCGTAGTTGCGCCGCGTCATCAGGTGCAGATACGGGTAGCCGCCTTCGCGCCAGTTGGGCGCCAGCTCGTCGTCCGGGTGTTCGCTGGCGGCGACTTCGCGCTGCAGCAGGGCCTCCTTGAGCGCCTGAATATCGTCCGGCGAGGCGCCCTCGACCACGGCCTTGAGCGCCTGCGCCAGCTTGGCGCCTTCGCCGGGCTTGGCATGGGAAACGATGTCGCGCACCGCCTCCATCTTCGAATCGCGCGCGGCATCCGAGCGGTCCTTGACCACGAAGCTCTTGATCCCCTTTGCCGTGCGCGAAGGCGTCACGTCGCCCGACGCCGGTCGCCGCGGACGCTCCGCCGCAGACATCTTGGCTGCGGGCCTGGCGTCGGCCTTGCGTGCCGCCGCCTCCGGCACGGCCGAGGTCCGCTTCGGTGTCGTTGGTTTCGCTGCCATTCAGGTCTCCTGATTGCGCTCCAGCAGTTCGTGAATCTCCAGCCAGCGTGATTCTGCCGCCTCGATATTCTGCGTCAATAAGCTTTGGCGCAGGGTAAGTTCGTCGAGCAAGCGGGTTTCCGGGCTGGCGTAAAGCGACTGATCGGCGAGCCGGGTTTCCAGCAGCTTGAGTTCGCCCTGCCATTCGGCGAGCTGTTGTTCGAGTTTTTCGGATTCCTTCTGCAGTGGTCGCCGCGCCTCGAGCGCCGACTTCTCGCTGGCGGAATTCGCGCTTGCCGGCTTGCGCCTTCCTTGGTCGGCGGTCGCTTCCCGGCGCCGCTGGCCCTTTTCGCGCTCGGCCGATTTCTCGGCGGCGCGCGACTGGTTGAGCCACTCGGCATAGTCGTCGAGGTCGCCGTCGAAGGGCGTCACCTTGCCATTGGCCACCAGCCACAGTTCGTCGCAGGTCGCCCGCAGCAGATGCCGGTCGTGCGATACCAGCACCATGCCGGCCTCGGTTTCCTGCAAGGCGATGGTTAGCGCTTCGCGCATTTCGAGATCGAGGTGGTTGGTCGGCTCGTCCAGCAGCAGCAGGTTCGGTGCGGTGCGGATCATCAGCGCCAGCGCCAGGCGCGATTTTTCGCCGCCGGAGAATCGACCGCAGGGCGCATCGACCATGTCGCCGCGAAAATCGAAGCCGCCGAGGTAGCCGCGCAGGTCCTGTTCGCGGGTGCGCGGCTCCTGGCGGATCATGTGCTTCAGCGGCGACTCGTCGGGGCGCAGTTGTTCGAGCTGATGCTGGGCGAAGTAGCCGAGCTTGAGATTGCGGCCCTCTTCGCGTACGCCGGCGAACGGCTTCAGCGAACCGGCCAGCAGCTTCATCAGGGTCGATTTGCCGGCGCCATTGCGGCCGAGCAGGCCGACGCGGCTGTCGGGCCGCAGCGTGAAGGTGAGCTTGTCGAAGATTACCTGCCTGCGAAGCGGCGTCCCAGGTACGCAAAGCGCTGGCGCCGTCTCGTCATAGCCGACTCTTGCGTTGTCCAGCAGCAGCAGCGGATCGGAGAAGGCGGTCGGCTCGGGGAAGCTGAAACTGAAGGGCGTGTCGATGTGGGCGGCCATGATGTCGCCCATCCTGGCCAGCATCTTGATCCGGCTTTGCGCCTGGCGCGCCTTGGAGGCCTTGGCGCGGAAGCGGTCGATGTAGCTTTGCAGGTGCGCCGCCTCGCGCCGCTGCTTGGCCGCCAGCGCCAGGTCGTTGGCCAGGCGCTCGGCGCGGGCGCGTTCGCAGGCCGAGTAGTTGCCGGTGAACAGCTGCATCTTGCCGGCCTCGATGGCGAGGATGTGGCTGGTGATGACATCGAGGAAATCGCGGTCGTGCGAGATCAGGATCAGCGTCCCCGGATAGCCCTTCAGCCACTCCTCGAGCCAGATGATGGCATCGAGGTCGAGGTGGTTGGTCGGCTCGTCGAGCAGCAGCAGGTCCGAGCGGCACATCAGCGCGCGCGCCAGGTTCAGGCGCACGCGCCAGCCGCCGGAAAACTCGGCGACGGGTCGCCGGAAGTCTTCATCGGCGAAGCCGAGGCCGTGCATCAGGGCAGCGGCCCGTGCCGGCGCGGCGTAGCCGTCGATTTCACCCAGTCGCGAGTGCAGCAGGCCGATCTGTTCGCCGGCATGGTGGTCGTCGTGGTGCGCTTC
>JANXRC010000270.1 GCA_025353195.1 Rhodocyclaceae bacterium | reverse complement strand
TCCGCCGCCTATCTGGCGCCGCGCCGCCATGGCCGCGCCGAAATCACCCGCACCCAACTCGCGCAGGGAGACAACAGCGGCCTGATTGCACTGTCCGGCGGCCCGCTGGGCGACATCGGGCAACTGCTGGCGGCCGGCAAGCTGGATCAGGCCGATGTGCGTGCGCAGGCCTGGGAGCGCTTGTTTCCCGGCGCCTACTACATCGAGGTGCAGCGCCCCGGCGGTCGCGACGGCGCCGCGGCGAGCGAAGTGCTGGTCGCGGCCAGCGTCGATCTGGCGGCGCGGCTGGGCCTGCCGCTGGTGGCCACGCATCCGGTGCAGTTTTTGCAGAAGGACGACTTCAAGGCGCACGAGGCGCGGGTCTGCATTGCCGACGGCTATGTGCTGGGCGACACGCGGCGGCCGAAGCGCTACAGCCCGCAGCAGTACTTCAAGACCCGGGCCGAGATGGCGGAGCTGTTCGCCGACCTGCCCGAGGCCCTGCAGAATTCGGTGGAAATTGCGCGCCGCTGCAACCTGACGGTGGAACTCGGCAAGAGCCGCCTGCCGGATTTCCCGACGCCTGGCGGAGAGCCGCTGGAGGCCTTCCTCGCCAGCGAGTCGCATGCCGGCCTCGAACGCCGCCTTGGGCTGCTGTACCCGGATGCCGCCGAGCGGGAAAGGCAGCGACCGACCTACGTCGCGCGGCTCGATTTCGAAATCGCGACCATTGCCCAGATGGGTTTCCCCGGCTATTTCCTGATCGTTGCCGACTTCATCAACTGGGCCAAGCACAACGGCGTGCCGGTCGGTCCCGGGCGCGGCTCCGGCGCGGGTTCGCTGGTGGCCTACAGCCTCGGCATCACCGATCTCGATCCGCTGCGCTATGACCTGCTGTTCGAACGCTTCCTGAATCCGGAACGTGTGTCGATGCCCGACTTCGACATCGACTTCTGCCAGGAGGGCCGCGACCGCGTCATCGATTACGTCAAGAAGAAATACGGCGCACATGCAGTGTCGCAGATCGTCACCTTCGGCACCATGGCGGCCAAGGCAGTGATCCGCGACGTCGGACGCGTGCTTGATCTCGGCTACAACTTTGTCGATCAGTTCGCCAAGCTGATTCCCAACGAACTCGGCATCACGCTCGCGGATGCCTTGGCCAAGGAGCCCCTGATCCGCCAGAAGATCGACAGCGAGGAGGAAGTCGCCGAGCTGTGGACGCTGGCGCTGAAGCTCGAAGGCCTCGCGCGCAACGTCGGCATGCATGCCGGCGGCGTGCTGATCGCGCCGGGCAAGCTGACGGATTTTTGTCCGCTGTACGCAGCGGCGGGCGCCGAGTCGGTGGTCTCGCAGTTCGACAAGGACGACGTGGAAAAAGCCGGCCTGGTCAAGTTCGACTTCCTCGGCCTGCGCACCCTGACCATACTCGACGAGGCCGTGCGCCTGGCCAAGGAGGTCGAGGGCGTCGACATCGACCTCGCCACCTTGCCGCTCGACGATCGCGAAACCTACGACGCGGTGTTCAAAGCCGCCAACACCACGGCGGTGTTCCAGTTCGAATCCGGCGGCATGAAAGACACCCTGATCAAGGCCAAGCCGGATTGCCTTGAAGACTTGATTGCGCTGAATGCGCTGTACCGGCCGGGGCCGATGGATTTCATCCCGGACTTCATCGCGCGCAAGCATGGCACGCGGTTCGTCTATCCACACCCCAGCCTGGAACCGGTGCTGGCCAAGACCTACGGCATCATGGTGTATCAGGAGCAGGTGATGCAGACGGCGCAGGTGGCGGCCGGCTACAGCCTGGGCGGGGCCGACCTGCTGCGCCGCGCGATGGGCAAGAAGAAGAAGGAAGAGATGGACCAGCAGCGCGCCGTGTTTGTCGAGGGCGCGGGCAGGAACAACATCGGTCAGGCCCAAGCGAATGAAATCTTCGACGTCATGGAGAAGTTCGCCGGCTACGGCTTCAACAAGTCGCACGCCGCGGCCTACTCGCTGGTGGCGTATCAAACCGGCTGGTTGAAGCGCCATCATCCGGCGGCCTTCGCGGCGGCCACGCTGACGTCGGAAATGGCCAACACCGACAAGGTGCAGTTCTTCTACAAGGATGCCATCGACAACGGCCTGATTTTCCTGCCGCCCGACATCAACCAGAGCGGCATCCGTTTCCGCCCGGTGGACGGCAAGACGATCCGCTACGGCCTCGGCGCGATCAAGGGCACCGGCGAGTCGGCGCTCGCGGTGATTCTCAGGGCGCGTGATGAGGGTGGTGCCTTCCGCGACCTGTTCGATTTCTGTCGCCGCATCGACAAGCGCGTGGTCAATCGGCGCGTGATCGAGGCCCTGATCCGCGCCGGCGCCTTCGATGCGATCGACAACCATCGCGCCAAGCTGCTGGCCTCCGCCGGTATTGCGCTGGAGGCCGCGGAACAGGCCGAGCGCAATGCCATGCAGGGCGGTTTGTTCGACATCGGCGCGGGGGCGCAGGAAGACACCGCGCATTACGTCGAGGCGGCGCGCTGGACCGAGCGCGAGCAGTTGATGAATGAAAAGCCGGCCCTGGGTTTTTTCTTCTCCGGTCATCCCTACCGTGCCTATGCCGCCGAGTTGGGCGCCTTCGTCAAGCGCCGGCTGGGGCAGCTCGAGCCGCAACGCGAGCCGGTGCTGCTGGCCGGCGTCGTCATGTCCACCCGCACCCAGATGACCCGCCGCGGCAAGATGGCCGTGGTGGTGCTCGACGACGGCACCACCCAGCTCGAGGTAACCGTGTTCAACGAGTTGTGGGACGCCGAGCGGGCCAAGATCAGGGAAGACGAACTGCTGCTGGTCGAAGGCAAGGTGCAGAAGGACGATTACAGCGGCGGCCTGCGCATTACGGCCGACAAGCTCTATACACTGGCCGAGGCGCGCGGCCGGTTTGCCCGCAGCCTGCGCCTGACCATGAACGGCGGCTCCGATGCGAAACGCCTGCAGGCGCTGCTGATGCCGTTTCGCAACGGACCCTGCCCGGTGCGGTTGAGCTACCGCAATGGCGATGCGGTGGCGGAACTGCCGCTGCCCGAAAGCTGGCGCGTCAAGCTCGACGATGCACTGATCAAGGGGCTCGCCGACTGGCTGCAGCCGGAAAACGTGAAGGTCATTTACCCATGATCACCGTGATCGACCAGGCGCTGCTCGATGAACTCTGCGCGGAAGCCGCCGATGGCCCGCGCCGGCGCATGAACCGCAACTTCCATCCGTACGACGATCATCCGGCACATCGCCTGCTGAATGCCATGCAGCCGGATTCCTACATCCCGCCGCATCGACATCTCGACCCGAACAAGGACGAAACCTTCGTTGTCCTGCGTGGCCTCCTCGGCCTGCTTCTGTTCGATGACGCGGGCGGCGTGGTGCGCGGCGTGAAAGTCGGCGCGGCTGCGCTCTGCGTGCCTGGGAATCCGCTTCGCGGGCAGGCAACGGCGATCGGGGTCGATATTCCGCACGGGACCTGGCATACCGCGGTGGCGCTGGAGCCGGATACCGTGTTTCTCGAAGCCAAGTCCGGCCCCTATTTGCCCTTCACCGCGGAGGAAAAGGCGCCCTGGGCGCCGGCGGAAAATGCACCTGAGGCCGCGCCCTATCTGGCTGCCCTGAAACAAGCTTTCAGTAAAAGTTAGCGTCGGCCCAATCGACCATTTCGGTCAGTGGCTCTGGGTGAATGTGCTTCCGCATCCGGCCAGGAGCCGCCGACGATAGTTCTTCTCCATAGCCGACGTTCGTTCGACCCGATCAATCGGAAGCGGCCATCGCATGCGTGCTTGTGGCGGAATGCCTTGGAGAAAGGTGAAGCGATTCCTCTTTGCAGGCTCATCTGTTGCGCCATCACCCGCAGACAATCAATCCTTGGTGATGTCAGATTGATTTTGACTAGCATGGTCTATTGAGCGGCGCCTTCCGGAAACTAAAAATCGCGAAATGCATAACGCGCATTGCGCATACTCGTTTGCTGAAGGACAATGCCGGACTTGCTTGGTAGTAAGTCGAACATGAGAATAATTCACTCCAGATGAAATTCGATCAACTCCTGCGCACCACCGCCGTCAATGAGCCTTGCTCGATCGCGACCATGACCGCTGTGATGATTAGCGACTACTGCGGTCGGGGCGCTGTAGAGATTGCCGTCGTTCCCGCCCGGAAGACCCTTAAGTAAATGGGAATGACCATGTCGAACCCCTTCTTTGATCATCCGATACTCAACTCCCCCTATGCTTGCCCGGCGCGGCATTGGGAGCTTGATGATGATGGGCAACCTACGCAGGGCATCATCGAAACTCGCCGCTGCGCGAAATTCATCACGCCGATCCCCAAGCCCAAGAAGCGCAAGGGCGCTGCCAAGCAGGAAGGATTCGTTTTCGAGGATGACGCCGGGCTGTCAACGAAGGAACAGCAATACGACCCCACCTCGATCATCAATGAAGTGCGCGGCCACGTGGATTCCTGGCGCGCCTTGCCCAATCCCAATCAGTGGCAGGTCACGCCGGAGACTACTCGGCTGCTCCAGCACTGGCGCCATCACCAGTTCAACGACATCCGTCCGTTCTTCTGCCAGGTCGAAGCGGTGGAAACCGCGATCTGGCTGACCGAAGTTGCGCCCCAGTCCAAACACGGCAAGCGCAT
>JANXRC010000224.1 GCA_025353195.1 Rhodocyclaceae bacterium | reverse complement strand
GTCTGCGGCGGCGCGGCCGGCCCGTTCCATCAGGGGCGGCACGACGCTGGCGTAGCGCGCTTCAAGGGTACGCAATTCGGAACAGCGCAAGAGGGGTGTGTGCATGACGCGATTGTAACCGTCAGCCGGCTGATCCGATTTCAGTCAGGGGCACGACTTGATAGCCGTCCAGTTTCAGCCCGGCACACAGATGTCGCGCAACGGCAACCGCATCGGGGTTGTCGCCATGGACGCAGATGCTGCCGATCGGAGTGGCGATCCGCGTGCCGTCGACGGCAATCAGGGCGCCGGCTTCGAGCATGGCCGATATGTGGGCCATGCAGGCCGCAGGGCCATGGATCATGGCGTCGGATCGGGCGCGTGGCACCAGCTGGCCGTCGGGCAGACAGGCACGGTCGGCGAAAATCTCTTCGACTACCGTCAGGCCGGCGGCGCGTCCGGCGACCACCAGTTGCGATGCCGCCGGGGCCAGCAGGATCAGACCGCGATCGATTGCGCGTATCGCCCGGCAAATCGTGTCGGCAACCGTGCGGTCGACGCAGGCGAGATTGTTCAGCGCGCCATGCGGCTTGACGTGGGTGACCCGCACCGCTTCGAGCGCCGCAATGCCGGCCAATGCGCCGATCTGGAATGCGATCTGGTTTTCGAGCTCGGCGGGCGACAAGTCCATGGCCCGCCGGCCGAAGCCCTGCAGGTCGGGATAGCTGGGATGGGCGCCGATCGAGACGCCGCGCTCCCTGGCCAGACGCACGGTACGGCGCATGACATCCGGGTCGCCAGCATGGCCGCCGCAGGCGATGTTGGCCGAGCTGACGATATCGAGCATGGCAGCGTCATCGCCCATGCGCCAGGGCCCGAAGCCTTCGCCGAGGTCGGCGTTGAGGTTAATTCGCTTGCTGGGCATCGATCACTCCGTCGATCAGGTTGGCGGCATACAGGGCGTCGAGGTTGAATCCGGCGCCGCCCGACACAATGCTGTCGACGCATTTTGCCAGTTCGGCCGCCGCCTGGCGGCGGGCGGCGAGGGCCTGCTCGATGCTGACTTCGATAAAGCGCAGCGTCTGGCCGGGCAGGGCATGGCCCAGGCGCGGCAAGTCGGCGCCGATCACGGTGGCGATTTTCGGATAGCCGCCCACGGTTTGGCAATCGGCCAGCAGGATGATCGGTCGGCCATCTCCGGGCACCTGGATGGCGCCGGGCGTGACGGCATCCGAAACGATGTCGGCGCCGTGCGCCGGGTCGTGATCGAGGCGCGGGCCGTCGAGGCGCAGGCCCATGCGGTCGGTCTCGCGGCTGACGGTGAATTCTTCGGCCATGAAGCGTTGCCAGGCGGCGTCGGTGAAGTACTCGCGCTGCGGTCCGGCTATCACGCGCAAGGGGCCATCCGACAGGCGCGGCGCTTGCGGCAGGCGCAGCGAAATCGCCGCGTCGCCAGCGCCGTCCCCGGGGATACCGCTTCGCATAACTTTCAAACGGTCGCCGGCTTTCAGGGCGCGGCCGTCGATGCCACCGAGGCCGGCGCGGGCGTAGGTGGAGCGACTGCCGAGTACCGCCGGCAGTTCGAATCCGCCATGAACCGCGAGATAGCCGATGCCGTTGCGCAGGCTTCCGGTGACCAGAATCTCGTCCGCGGCCAGCGCGTGACTGCACCAGTTTCCGGCTGCGCGCGATTGGCCGGCGGCATCTTCGATCCGCGCCGAAAACTCTCCGGCCAGGGCGATGGTCACCGGTGTCTTGGCGCGCAGCTTGGGGCCGAGCAGGTGCATTTCCAGCGCTGCTGTTCCCGCCGGGTTGCCCGCGAGTGCATTGGCGATGACCAGCCATTCGGGATCCAGCGCGCCGGACAGCGGCACACCGAGATGCCGGTAGCCGGGGCGGCCTGCATCCTGAAAGCTCGCCGGCATCGTACACTCGAGAATCTCGATCATGTCGCCTGCCAATCCCCGCGCCGGCTATTCCCCGCCTCGACGTCGGCTGCAAGGCGCAGGAACTCGTCGCGCTTGACCGGCTTGAATCTCACCGTATCGCCGGGAGCCAGCAGTGCCGGACGGGCCGCGTCGGCCAGGTCGAACAGGCGCACCGGCGTGCGCCCCAGCAGATGCCAGCCGCCCGGGCTTTGCCATGGATAGACAGCGGCCTGCCCACCGGCGATGGCGAGGCTGTTGGCGGGAACAGCGGCGCGCGGCGTGACGCGGCGCGGCAGCCGCAGCCATTCCGGCAACTCTCCGAGATAGGGAAAGCCGGGCAGGAAGCCGATCAGGAAGACGCGCAGTTCGTTCGCGCATAGCGCTTCGATGACAGCGGATTCACTGCGTTGGGTGGCCAGCGCAACCTCCGCCAGATCCGGGCCGAATTCCTCGCCGAATACCACGGGGATCAGCCACCGTGTCGCCAGCGCCGACTCCTGTGGCGGTGCCTGCGCCGCCTCCAGCAGGCTCCGAGTCAATGCCTCCCGATCCAGCCGCAACGGATCGAAATGTACCGTCAGCGAGCGGTAGGTGGGTACCACGTCGCTGATGCCATCCAGCTTCAGCGACGCCAGGGCATCGCGTGCCGCCATGACCCTGGCATTGAGCGCGGGATCGAAGCGGTCGCCGAATTCGAGCGTCAGCGCGCCGTCGCCGAGCGCGAGGAGGCGCGGTTTCATCCCACCATTCGCTGCGGCAGCCAGGTGATGATCGCGGGAAAGGCGTAGAGCAGGCCGACTGCCGCCACCATGAGGAAGAAGGCAGGCATTGCGGTGCGTGCGATCCACGGCAACTGCCTGCCGGTCATACCCTGGATGACGAACAGATTGAAGCCGACCGGCGGCGTGATCTGCGCCATTTCGACCACCACCACTAGGAAGATGCCGAACCAGATCAGGTCGATGCCGGCTGCGACGATGGTCGGCTGGATCACGGCGATGGTCAGCACCACCATCGATATGCCGTCGAGAAAGCAACCGAGGATGATGAAGAAAATCATCAGGCCGAACAACAGTCCGAACTGGCCCAGGCCGAGGCTGGCGATCCATTCGGCGAGGTGGCGCGGCAGGCCCAGATAACCCATCGCCAGGGTCAGAAAAGCGCTGCCGGCGAGGATCAGGGCAATCATGCAGTACAGGCGCGTGGCGCCCAGCAGGCTGTCGCGGAAAGTGGCCCAGCTCATCGAGCCTTGCGCTGCGGCCAGCGCCAAACTGCCTACCACACCGAGCGCCGCCGCCTCGGTAGCCGTGGCAACGCCGGCATAGATCGAACCCAGCACCAGAGTGATCAGCAATACCACAGGGATGAGGTGGCGCGAGGCGTAGACTTTTTGAGCGAAGGTGGTTTGCTCGGTCGCAGGCGGCACGGCATCGGGGTTGAGCAAGGCCCAGACCACGATCCAGCCCATGAACAGGGTGGCCAGCATGATCCCCGGCAGCACGCCGGCGATGAACAGCTTGGCGATCGACACCTCGGCGGCG
>JANXRC010000187.1 GCA_025353195.1 Rhodocyclaceae bacterium | reverse complement strand
TCGCCGGGCTTGCGCTCGACGAAGGTAAACTCGATCGTCGCGCCGGGCTTGAGATTGCCGGTCAGTCCGGAATTGGCCAGCGTGAAATCCATCGTCATGCCCGGCCATTTGAGGCTGGCTACCGGGCCATGCGTAATGGATACCGTGCCGGCCTTGGCGTCGATGGCGTCGAGCTTGCCTTCGGCATGGTGGCTGATTCCCGGTGCGGCAGGGGCCGCCTGCTTCGCATCGGCTGCCGCCTTCGGCGCCGCTTCCTGAGGCGTCGGGCCGAAACCGCTGACCGCCGCTTTCAGATTGCTTTCCGCATCGATCAGGAAGTTGGCGGCAACCACGACGGGTTCGCCGTCCTTGACGCCGTCCATGATTTCAACATAGTCGTCGCTGCGCGCGCCGAGCTTGACCGCGCGCGGCTCGAAGCGGCCGGCGCCTTTCTCGACCAGCACAATCTGCCGCGCGCCGCTGTCGATCACCGCCGAGATCGGCACCGTCAGCACCTTGTCGCGGGCACCGACCGCCAGATCGACGCTGGCATACATGGCCGGCTTCAACAGGCCGCCCGGATTGGCCAGTTCGACGCGCACCGGGACCGTGCGCGTCTCCGCCTTGAGGGTCGGGTAGATGTAGGCAATCGTGCCGCTGAAGCTCTTCTCCGGATAGGCGTTGATGGCGACCTTGACCTTCTGCCCGGTCTTGACCAGCCCAATGTCACGCTCGAACACGTCGGCCAGCACCCAGACCGAGGAGATATCGGCGATCTGGTACAGCGACTCGCCGGGCATGAAGCGCATGCCGGCCACCGCCTTCTTCTCCAGCACCACGCCGCCCACCGGCGACCGGAAGGTGAGCGTGCGTTTCGCCTCGCCACCCCCGGCCAAAGCCTTGATCTGTTCCTCGGAGATATCCCAGTTGCGCAGCCTGGCGAGGCTCGCGTCGGCCAGCTGGCGCATGCTGGCCTGTGCATCTGCGGGCGCATCCTTGAGCGCCGTGACGCCCTTGGCCGCGACCACGTACTCGCGCTGCGCCGAGACCAGCTCCGGGCTGTAGACCTCGAACAGGGGTTGCCCCTTGCCCACCGTCTGGCCGGTGGCGCTGACATGCAGGCGTTCCACCCAGCCTTCGAATTTTGGCGCTACGGCATGCAGGCGGCGCTCGTCGATTTCGACGCGGCCGGCAGCGCGCACCAGTTGCGCCAGCTCGCGCAGCGCGGCGGGCTCGGTGCGCACGCCGAGCTTCTGTATCTTCTCGGTGCCGATGCGGACCTCGCCCGCAGCGCCGCCTTCGTCTTCGCCTGCATAGACCGCGATGTAGTCCATGCCCATCGAATCCTTCTTCGGCACCGGCGAGGTATCCGGCAGTCCCATCGGGTTGCGGTAGTAGAGCAGCTTGCGCGGCGCCGGTTCGGCGGTGGCGGGTGCGGCGGCCGGCGCCGCACCGGACGCAGCCACGGTCGCCGTGTCGCCAGCACCGACTCTGGCCTTGCCCAACCAGTAGCCGGAGCCGGCGGCCAGCAGCACCGTCGCCAGCACCGCCATGTATCGATGTTTCATAGTTCCTCTCCCACCATTTTTTCGATTTCCGCCAGACGAACCTGCTGGTCGGCGCGCGCCTTGACCAGGTCGAGCCGCGCGCGGCGCAGCTGCCGGTGCGCGTCGAGCACCGTCGCAAAATCGATGCGCCCGTTTTCGTAGCCGGCCAGCGCTGCGTTCAGATTCAGTTCGGCCTGCGGCAGCAGGCTGGTGTTCACCAGCGTTTCCAGGCGCCGCGCAACCTCCAGGCCGGCCAGGCTTTCGCTCAGGTCGGACAGGCTCTGGTTTAGATTGCCCTGACGCCGCAGCCGGGCCGCTTCCAGCGTCAGATCGGCTTCGCGCTCCTGCTCGCGGCGGCTGCCCTGTTGCAGGGGAATGTTGATCTCGAACATCAGCTCCCATTCGCTGACCCGGTTGCGCGACTGGATCGGCGCCACGCCCAGGCTGACGTCGGGATAGCGATTGCGCTGCACCAGGTCGCGCCCCTTCTCGGCGCCGGCGATGCGCGCGTCATCCGCCACCAGTTGCGGATTGTTGGCCCGCAGCCTTTCCTCCAGCGCAACGGCATCCAGCCTGGCGGCCGGCGGCAGCGTGCGCAAATGATCCGGCGGGCGCAGCTGGACGTTGTCCGGCCGCCCCAGCAGGGCGCGCATGCGTGCGCTGGCCTGCGCGCTCTCGCCTTCGAGCATCACCAGGTCGGTCTGCATCGCCGTGATCTCGGCCTCCGCACGCAGCGCATCCTGCTGGCCGCCAAGGCCGCCGGCATAACGCACGCGGGCAATTTCCGCGACGCGCCGCATCAGGTCGAGATTCTCCTGCGCATAGCGGATGCTGAGCAGATGCACGTGATGCTGGGCGTAGGTGAGCTTGATGCGCGTGGCCAGGTCCATCCAGCCGGCGCGGGCGCGCGCCTGCGCCTCGGCAGCTCCGGCGCCGGCAACTTCGCGCCGCAAATCGCGCTTGCCGAACCATGGCAGCGTCTGGCTTATCGCGTAGCGCGTGCTGCCGACGCGCGACGGCAGCAGGTTGGTGCCGGCATCGCTGCCGGCATTGGTGACGTCGCGCAGCTCGGTACGCAGCACCGGGTCGGGCAGCGCACCCGCCGGCTCGACCCGCGCCGCCGCCGCATCGGCCTCGGCACGCAGCGCGGCGAACTCGGGATGGCGGGCGCGGGCAAACTCGAGCAGGCTTTCGACGTGGCCGCCGATCAACTGCTCGGCCGGCTGCGCCCAGGCATTGGTCGCGGCTACGGCGAGCAGCGTCGCCAGCCGCGCAAGATGCGAAGCCATGGCCCTACTTCGCGGCTTCGATACTGGTGACGGTCAGTTCACCCTTGACCTCGGCGGCGCGGAAGCGGATCTTGTCGCCCTCCTTCAATGACTTCAGCATGGCCGGCGTCTTGGCCTTGAAGCTCATGGTCATCGGGCCCATGTTGAGATTCGGCAGCTCGCCATGGGTGATGGTGACGGTGCCGGACGCCCGGTCCAGCCTCCTGATGACGCCGTCGGTCGGCGCGGCAGCCTCGGGTGCGGCCATCGCCGGCGCGGCAGGAAGAAGCAGGCTCGCGCAAAGCGCGAGAAATGCATAGCGGTTCATGTGTGATAGCTCCTTGATCGTTCATACGTAAAATCGGAAATCATTGCGCGTGCCCGCCATGGCCATCCTTCGCCACACGCAGCGGCGTAAAGCTTGCCTGTCGGGCGGTCTTGTCTGCCAGAGTGATCGAAACCTCCACTTTCAGGTCCGGCGTCGAAGCGTACCGGGCGACGCCCTTCAGACTGTTGTCGCCGTCGGGAACCAGCTTGACGCTGGCCTTCCTTTTGCCGGCGACCAGGGTCGCCGTACCGCTGGCGCCGACTGTCGAAATCTTGCCCCCGGCATGATCCGTAACATACACCACCACCGGACTTCCCCTGGCTTCCTTGGCGTCCCGGACGACCACCAGTTCGAAGTGATAAATGCCGGACATGCGCAACTGCCCGCCGTTCGGCGCCTGCAGCGTATCCAGGTATTCATCTGTATGCGCGCGCAGAGTCGGGCTCGTCAGCATCAGGGCGCTGGCGGCGGCGATCAACATCAGGCCTGGCTTCATGGAAAGCTCCTTGGTTCCGATAGGGTGACGAGCATTCTGCGGCAGGCTACCCCACCGCAAGCTGACGCCCGAATTACATTTCTGTAATCTTCGACGGGCGCCGATTCGGCAGGCGCACAATCTCGGCATGGACATGAGCGGATTATGAAATGAAAATCCTGGTGGTTGAAGACGAGCCGAAAACCGGGGACTACCTCAGGCAGGGGCTGGTCGAGGCGGGCTTCGTCGTCGATCTGGCGCGCAATGGCGTCGACGGCCTGCATCTGGGCGAAACTGGCGATTACGACCTGGCGATTCTCGACGTGATGCTGCCACGGCTGGATGGCTGGCAGGTGCTGGCCGGCATGCGTCGCGCCGGTCGCGACATGCCGGTGCTATTCCTCACCGCGCGCGACCAGGTCGAGGACCGCGTCAAGGGCCTCGAACTGGGCGCCGACGACTACCTGGTGAAACCCTTCGCCTTTGCCGAACTGCTGGCGCGGGTACGGACCCTGTTGCGCCGCGGCAGCCGCAGCAAGGAAGCGGAGCAGATGCGCGTCGCCGACCTCGAACTCGACCTGCTGCGGCGCCGGGTCACGCGCGGCGGCCAGCGCATCGACCTGACGGCCAAGGAATTCGCCCTGCTCGAACTGCTGCTGCGGCATCGCGGCGAAGTGCTGCCGCGCTCCCTGATCGCCTCGCAGATCTGGGACATGAACTTCGATTCCGACACCAACGTCATCGAAGTGGCGGTGCGCCGCCTGCGCGCCAAAATGGACGACGGCTTCGAGCCGAAACTGATTCGCACCGTGCGCGGCATGGGCTATGTGCTGGAGGACGACGCCGGATGAACATGCGCGGCCGGTCCATCACGCTGCGCCTGACCCTGCTGTTCGCCGCGGCCTCGACCGCGGTACTGCTGGCATTGGGCCTGCTGATCGGCAATACGGTGGAACAGCACTTCGTCGAACAGGACATGGACCTGATGACCGGCAAATTGCATCTGGCCGGCCACCTGCTGGAAAAAGTCCATACACCGGCTGCGCTCAATGCCCTGCCGGCGCAGCTCGAGGATGCATTGGTCGGCCATCACGACCTCGCCATTCTGGTCCGTAGCGCGGCAGAACAGAAGCTGTTCGCTACCGGCGGCGCCGACTTCCCGCCGGCACTGCTGGCGCGCAACGCCGTCAGGAACCCGCCGCAGCCTCTGGTCTGGCACGAGACGGGACCATCCGGCGGGCAACCCAGGCGCGGCATTTCCGCCCTGCTGCCGACCGGCATCCCCGGCTGGCAGCCGGTGCTGGTCGCGGTGGCGGTCGACATCACGCACCACGAGCACTTCATGGCCTCGTTCCGCCGCACGCTGTGGCTGTTCGTCGCCAGTGCCGCCGCGCTCGCCGGTCTGCTGGGCTGGGCCGCTGTCAGGCGCGGCCTGGCACCGCTGCAAGCCATTCGCGAGGGCGCGGCCGGCGTCACCGCCAGCCGGCTCGACTATCGTCTGGCACTGGATGCGGTTCCCCTCGAACTGGCCGAACTCGCGGAAACCCTGAACGAGATGCTGGCCCGGCTGGAAGATTCGTTCCGGCGTCTCAAGGATTTTTCTTCCGACCTGGCGCACGAACTGCGCACGCCGATCAGCAACCTGATGACCGAAACCCAGGTGGCACTGAGCCGCGTCCGCAACCCGGAAGAGTACCGCGAAGTACTCGCCTCCAACACCGAGGAATACGAGCGCCTGGCGCGCATGATCGGCGACATGCTGTTTCTCGCGCAGACCGACAACGGACTGGTGATACCCAACCGCGAGCCGGTCGATCTGGCGAACGAAGTGCGCGAACTGTTCGATTTCTTCGACGCGCTGGCCGAGGAAAAATCACTCCGGCTGTCCCTGACGGGCGGCGGACAGGTATCCGGTGACAGGCTCATGCTGCGCCGGGCGCTGGCCAATCTGATTTCCAATGCCATACGTCACTCGCCGGCAGGGGGTAGCATCCACGTGCGCATTGCGGCGACCGACGCCGGCACCACGCTCGAGATCGAAAACAGCGGCGAGCCGATCGCGCAGGAACACCTCACGCGCATATTCGACCGCTTCTACCGTGCCGACCCCTCGCGCCACCGCAGTAACGAAGGCGCCGGCCTCGGCCTCGCCATCACCCGCTCGATCGTCCAGGCCCACGGCGGAGAGATTTCGGTGCGCTGCACGGCCGACGGCGTCTGCTTCGAAATCCGCCTGGCGCGCTGAAAGCGCGGCAGGCTGCGCAGGGGCTTCATCAGCGCCGACTTTCAGCGGTCCTTGCGCACGTGGTAATTGATCACGCCGTCCTTCTCCGACATCGACAGCAGCGTCTGTCCGGTGCGCTCGCACCACGAGGGAATGTCCTTGCGGGTGCCGACGTCGGTGGCGATGATATGCAGCACATCGCCCACGGCCAGGCCCCTGATCGCCTTGTTGGTTTCGACCATCGGCATCGGGCAGCACTTGCCCGAGGTGTCGAGGGTCGCGGTAGCGTTCGGGTCGCTCATGTCGGCCTCCTCAGAAGTATTGGTAGTGCTCGGCCTTGGCGGCCATGTCGTTGAGGAACCAGGCGGCGCCGACGATGCCTTCGGCCTCGGGAATCAGGTTGCCCTCGTTCACGCCGAAGATCGCCGCGGCCAGGCTGCAGGCATAGAAGTTCACGCAGCCGGTGCCCTTCAGCGCCTTGATGATGTCGTAGACCTCGACCGGCAACCCCGCCTTGGCGACGCCCTCGCGCACCTTCGCTTCCTTGGCCGCGTGGCGGCCATCGATGCGCAGTGCGGCGGCGCCTTCGGCAGTCAGGGCCTTGACCGCCCAATTGACGAACAGCATGTCGACCTGCGTTCCTTCCGATGCCGTCAGATAAGCGAAGGCGAGCGGCGTCAGGATCTTGTCGTACGAGTCATCACGAATCACGATGGCCATGGATTTCATGTTCTCTCTCCTAGAATGAATGTTCGTTCGAAATTAAGACAAAAAACACGGCTCGGATTCAAGCCGCGACACTCCGCCATGCACATTCCCAGACAAGGTCCAGCTTGTCCGGAAGCGGCTCGGCAAGAACACCGTCGAGGCGCGCGGTAATCAGCCGCAGCGCCCCACCGAAAACACTGGCACTGGCCACCATGACATCCATCCGGCGGATTTCGCCCCGGTCCATGCCCTGCTGCACGAAATCGCGCATGGTTTCGAAAGGCTGGGAGGAACAGACCGGACGCTCGCCTGGCAGAAATTCCCGATGCTTGGCGTAGAGCATGAAATCCATGGCTTCGCGGCTCGACTCGGTCAATTCGAACAACATGGCGATCACCGCGCGGCAGCGCTCGCCCGCCGTGGCGTGAGCTGTGGCGATGCGCGAGAGTTCGGCCTGCATGCCCTCCGTCAGACTCAGGTAGAGCGCGCGGGCAACGTCCTCCTTGTCCTTGAAGTGGTGATAGATAGAGCCCACGCTGACCTGGGCAGTCCGCGCCATGTCCGGCACGGAGGTGTTGAAGTAGCCGCGCTGCGTGAATAATTGCAGCGCGGCAACAATGATCCGCTCGCGGATCTGGCCGGGTGCTACGTAGGCAGGGGGACGCGCCATGCTGGAAAACTTGTTTCGAATGATCGTTCGTTCATAATACCTGCAGTCATGCGCCGGCGCAAGAGCGATGATTTGCCTGACCAGGTCGGGGGCATGGATTGTCCCCGTGCACCTCGTCGCCGCCGTGCCATCGGCGCCGACTTATGCCGCAGATGGTCCTTGATCGCGGATGGCAGATTACAAAAATGTCATCCGCGCGTCAGCTTGCCGTCGAAGTCGGAGGCGGATACTGGCCCCATCTACCGCAGGGAGCCGCAAATGAAATCCTCCATCCGCATCCTCCTGGTCCTCTCGCTGCTGGCACCCATGGCCTGGGCAGTGGCGCCCTTGCCGACCGTGACGGTGTACAAGAGCCCGAGTTGCGGCTGCTGCGGCAAATGGGTCGAGCACATGAAGGCCAACGGTTTCCCTGTGGTTACGCATGAAACGGAAAACCTTGCCGTCCACAAGACCCGTCTCGGCGTGCCGCTGGCCATGGGCTCCTGCCATACCGCTGAAGTCGGTGGATATCTGGTCGAAGGTCATGCGCCTGCCGCCGATGTGAAGCGCCTGCTGGCCGAAAAGCCGCGCGCCCGCGGCCTGGTCTCGCCGGGGATGCCGCCCAGCGCTCCCGGCATGGACGCAGCGAGCAAGATCCCCTATGAAATTCTGCTGGTCGGCAAGGATGGCCGCGTCGCCACCTACGCGCGCCATTAGAGGCCACGCTCATGGAAACCCTTTCCCGCAAGGTCCTGACGCTCTTTCTTGGCGCCGGCCTCGATACCGTAGCCGGGGAGGAATGAAAATGGGCGAACATCGCCACGAACACTCGCCAATGGCCGGCCGGGCAAAATTCGCCTGGATCGTCTTTGCCTCGGTTGCCGCCTTCTACCTATGGACCGAGCATCGCGCCCATCTGCTGGGCGTACTGCCTTTCCTGCTGCTACTGGCCTGCCCGCTGATGCATTTATTCATGCATGGCGGCCATGGTCACGGTCACGGCAACGGCAACGGCCCGCCGGACAAGGGAGACGACCAATGAGTGGAGGCACATCAGCCTATGGCCTGTGGACCCTGGTGCTGCTCAACTCGGCGGTCTTCATTCTCTTTGCCTTCAGCTTCTACAAGCCGAAGAGTTCCCGCGACTGGCGCAGCTTCAGCATGTATGCGGCATTCATCGTTGCGCTGTTTACCGAGATGTACGGCTTTCCGCTGACGATCTACCTGCTTTCGGGCTGGCTGGCGCAGCGCTTCCCCGGTGTTGATTTCCTTGCCCACGACGCCGGTCATCTGCTGGAAGTGATGTTCGGCTGGCGCGCCAATCCCCACTTCGGCCCCTTTCACCTGCTTAGCACGGCCTTTATCTTCGGTGGCTTCTGGCTGCTGGCTGCTGCCTGGAATGTTCTTTACCAAGCCCAGCGCGCACACCGCCTGGCGACCGGCGGCCCCTACGCACGCATCCGCCATCCCCAATACGTGGCCTTCGTCCTCATCATGTTCGGCTTCCTGTTGCAATGGCCAACGCTACCTACGCTGGTGATGTTCCCGATACTGGTCGCCGTGTATGCGCGTCTAGCCGGACGGGAGGAAGCGGAGGTGGCAACCGAATTCGGCGATGAATACGCCGCTTACCGCGCCAGGACGCCGGCGCTTTGGCCGTGGTGACGGACATGGACGAGTGCCAAGCTCCGTCACGACCGCGCTCGAATGCCGGGCCACTGAGGTCGGCGCACGCCGGGAATATGCGGAACAAATGCCACGGCTGCCGCTGCTGCAATGACTGCCGATGCCTCCCGTCGTGGCGTGGCTGGCAAGGAGACGAATCCCATGAAAGCGAACGAAACAATGATCGACCCGGTATGCGGCATGACGGTCAAGCCCGATTCCGTCCATGTTTTCGAGCATGCAGGACAAACCCATCATTTTTGCAGCGCGAAGTGCCTTGCCAAGTTCGCAGCCGAACCGCAACGCTACCTGCACGCCGCCGCCGAACCGGCTGCGGCGGCGATCGTGGTCGAAGGCACGATCTACACCTGTCCGATGCATCCGGAGATCCGCCAGCCGACACCCGGCAACTGTCCCAAGTGCGGCATGACCCTGGAGCCGGAACTGCCGGCGCTGGACGACGACGAGAATCCCGAGCTGATCGACTTCCGCCGCCGCTTCTGGTGGACGCTGCCGTTGACGCTGGTGGTGACGACGCTCGCCATGGCCGGACATCGCATGGAACTGCTGGCGCCGCAAAGCCAGAGCTGGGTCGAGCTGATCCTCTCGGCGCCGATCATCCTCTGGGCCGGCTGGCCGTTCTTCGTGCGCGGCATCCAGTCGGTGCTGACGCGCAATCCCAACATGTGGACCCTGATCGGCTCGGGCACCACCGCCGCCTTTGGCTACAGTGTGGTGGCGACCGTCGCGCCGGAGGTGTTCCCCGCCTCCTTCGTCGAACACGGCCGGGTCGGCGTGTATTTCGAGGCGGCGGCGGTGATCGTCTCGCTGACCCTGCTCGGCCAGATATTCGAGTTGCGGGCACGCTCGCAGACTTCCGCTGCGATCAAATCCCTGCTCGGGCTGGCGCCCAAGACGGCGCGACGCATCGCTGTTGACGGCGGCGAGGAAGACATTCTCCTGACCCATGTCCATATCGGCGACCGGCTGCGCGTGCGCCCCGGCGAGAAGGTGCCGGTGGATGGCGCGGTGGAGGAAGGACAAAGCGTCGTGGACGAATCCATGCTGACCGGCGAACCCATTCCCGTGTCCAAGCAGCCCGGCGACAAACTGATCGGGGCGACGATCAACGCCAACGGCAGCCTGATCATGCGCGCCGAGAAAGTCGGCGCGGAAACCGTGCTGGCGCAGATCGTGCAGATGGTGGCCCAGGCCCAGCGCTCGCGGGCGCCCATGCAACGGCTGGCCGATGTGGTGGCGGGCTACTTTGTGGTGGTGGTGATGAGCGTCGCCCTGCTGACCTTCTTCGGCTGGGGTCTGTTCGGCCCCGAACCAAGCTGGGTCTATGGCCTGATCAACGCGGTATCGGTGCTGATCATCGCCTGTCCGTGTGCGCTCGGGCTGGCGACGCCGATGTCGATCATGGTCGCCACCGGCAAGGCGGCCACGGCCGGCGTGCTGTTCCGCGATGCCGCCGCGATCGAGCAATTCCGCGCCATCGACACGCTGCTCGTAGACAAGACCGGCACGCTCACGGAAGGCAAGCCGGCTTTCCACAGCGCATTCGCGGCGCCGGGTTATACCGAGGACGAGGTGCTGCGCATCGCGGGCAGCCTCGACCAGGGCAGCGAGCACCCGCTGGCCCATGCCATCGTCGCCGAGGCGCGGCAGCGGAAGCTCGCACTGGATGCGCCGGAAGAATTTGAATCGGGTTCCGGCATCGGCGTGCGCGGCAAGGTCGCGGGGCGTGCGGCGGTTCTGGGCAACACCACCCTGATGGACGACGAACACGTTGCCTGGAACGTGCTGGCGGATCAGGCCGAGGCGCTGCGGCAGGAAGGTGCCAGCGTCATGTACCTGGCCGTCGACGCGCAGTTGGCAGGCCTGCTCGCAGTCGCCGATCCGATCAGGGCGTCGACCGCGGAAGCCTTGGCGGGACTCAGAGCGGCCGGCATCCGCGTCGTCATGGCGACCGGCGACGGCCTCACCACTGCCCGTGCCGTGGCCGCTCGTCTGGGCATCGACGAGGTGCATGGCGAAGTCAAACCGCGCGACAAGGTAAATCTCGTAGACCGCTTGCAGCGCGAGGGCCGCAAGGTCGCCATGGCCGGCGACGGCATCAACGATGCGCCGGCTCTGGCCAAGGCGAATGTGGGCATCGCCATGGGCACCGGCACCGACGTGGCGATGAACAGCGCCCAGGTCACGCTGGTCAAGGGCGACCTGCGCGGCATCCTGCGCGCGCGGGCGCTGTCCGTCGCCGCGGTCGGCAACATGCGCCAAAACCTGGCCTTCGCCTTTGTCTACAACGCGCTCGGCGTGCCGCTCGCGGCGGGACTGCTGTACCCCTTCAGCGGCCTGTTGCTGTCACCCCTGATTGCGGCGCTGGCGATGAGCTTCAGTTCGGTCTCGGTCATCAGCAATGCCTTGCGCCTGCGCCGGGCAGTCGTTTGAACCGTGGGGGAGCGGGATCCCTGCGCCGCCTGACAGGAATGTAATCCACCGGTCATGCTCCCGACAGTGGCAACGGCGCAGACTTTGAACTGACCGGAAGCCCCGGCCGAATCCAAGTTTCCCTACCCACCTCTCAGGAGAACATCATGAAACTGCACATCAGCCTTGCGGCCCTGCTGCTGGCCGCCGCCTCGTCCCTGCCTGTCGGCGCCTACGCCGCAGAGAATACCGACACGGCCAAGCCTCCGGCCGAGGCCCCGGCAGTGACCAAGGGCAAGCCGCATTCCCATATGGAAGAGAAGATGGGCATGATGCCGCAAAAGTCTGCCCCAGCCGCCCCGGAGTCCAACAAGAAAGTCGCGAAGGCGAAGAGCGACAAGGCGCGGCACCTGCATCCGCGCGACGGCAAGTAAGTCCTGCCGACTGCCGGCCGGTCTGGCGTGGCGCGAGGCCGGTCGTCGGTCCTGAACGCCGTATCGCCAGCGCCGACTTTCGGTTTGCTTGCGCGGTGCCGCCTACTCGTCCTCGTCCTTCAGCTTGAAGCTGGCCGCCAGCTTCTGCTGCATTTGCGGCGGCACCTGGGCATAGCGGGCGAACTCGATGCTGTAGGTGCCCTGACCGCCGGTCATCGATTTCAGCCGCGACGCATAATCGGTGATCTCGGCCAGCGGCACTTCGCCGGTGATCGACGCCGAGCTGCCCGGCCGCGGGTGGGTGCCGGTGATGTGGCCGCGGCGGCTCGACAGGTCGCCGGTGAGATCGCCGATCGCGGCTTCCGGCGCGACGATCTCGATGCTGACGATGGGCTCCAGCACGATCGCCGCGGCAGTGCGGATGGCTTCCACCGTCGCCTTGCGCCCGGCGCTGAAAAAAGCCACGTCCTTGCCGTCCACCGCATGGGTCTTGCCGTCATAGACGATGACCCGTATGTCCTCTACCGGATGCCCGGCGATCACGCCATCGGTCAGCGCCTGGCGCACGCCCTTCTCGACCGACGCCATGAACACGCCCGGGATCACGCCGCCCTTGACGATGTCCACGAACTCGAAGCCAGCGCCGCGCGGCAGCGGTTCGATCTTCAGATACACCTCGCCGAACTGTCCGGCGCCGCCCGACTGCTTCTTGTGCCGGCAGTGGCCTTCGGCGGCGAGCGTAATGGTCTCGCGATAAGGAATCAGCGGCAGCCGGGTGTCCAGCTCGAGCTTGTACTGGGTCGCCATTTTTTCCAGCTTGTAGCGCAGATGCATCTCGCCCAGGCCGCGGATTACGGTTTCATGCGTGGTTGGATGGCGTTCCACTTCGAAGCAGGGATCTTCCAGCTCCAGCTTGTGCAGGATGTCGAACAAACGCTGCTCGTCGACCTTGCGTTTGGTTTCGACGGCGAGGCCCTGCATCGGGCGCGGAAACTCCAGCGGCAGCAGATGGATGTTGTCCTCGTCGTGGGAGTCGTGCAGCACCGCGTCGAAATCGATCTCCTCGACCTTGGCCACGGCACCGACATCGCCCGGCAGCAGCTCATCGACTTCGACGTAATCCTTGCCCTGCAACTGGTAAAGATGCGCGATCTTGAAGGGTCGCTTGCTTGCGCCGACGAACAGCTGGCCGTCCTTTTTCACGGTGCCCTGATGCACCCGAAAGACGCCGACTTTGCCCATGTAGGGGTCGACGATGATCTTGAACACGTGGGCGAGCACATGCAGCGCGGGATCGGGCCGGGCAGCGAATGCCTCGCCGGCCTGCGCCCACTCGCCGCGATAGAACGGCGGCGCGTTGCCCTCGGCCGGGTTCGGCGCCAGCGACGCGAGCACATGCAGCAATTCCGGAATTCCGGCGCCGGTGCGCGCCGAAGCAAACAGGATCGGCACCAGATGCCCTGCGCGCAGGGCCTTCTCGAACGGCGCATGCAATTCCTTCGCGTCGGGATCCTTGCCTTCCTCCAGGTAGCGGGCCAGCAGCGACTCGTCCTCTTCCACCAGCTGGTCGATCAGTTCGCGATGGGCATGGGCGATCGAATCGAAATCTGTATCGCCGGCGGCGTGTTCCAGCACTTCGACCACATCGTGGCGATCATGCGCCGGCAGGTCGAGCAGCAGGCATTCCTTGCCGAAGCGCTCGCGGATTTCGCCGACCAGCCCCGGCAGGTCGACGTTCTCGGCGTCGATCTTGTTGATCACGATCATCCGCGCCAGGCCCCGGGCCTGGGCCGCGTGCATCATGCGCTCGGTCGCCAGTTCAATCCCGGTCTGGGCGTTGATCACCACCACGGCGGTATCGACACCGGCCAGCGCGGCGGTGGCCTGCCCGGAAAAATCGGGGTAGCCGGGGGTGTCGATGAGATGGACGTGCACACCTTCCCAGACGAAGTTGGCCAGTGCCGAATTCAGTGAATGGCCGGCAGCCTTTTCCTGCGCGTCGAAATCGCAGACGGTGCTGCCCTTCTCGACACTACCCTTGGCGTTGATCGCTCCCGACTTGAACAACAGGGCTTCGGCCAGCGTGGTCTTGCCGGCGCCGCCGTGGCCGACGAGAGCGACGGCGCGGATCGATTCAGTGGTGTATCTGGCCATGATGCGGACTCCCCTTTTTTTCGGTCTTGCGCCAAATTTTACCTGCAAGTCCCCGCCGATGAGACTCAGTCGAGTGCGCGGGCGATGAAGTGCCGCGGCACCTGCGTCCGCGGCACGCGACCGGCGAACCAACTGCGCACGTCCTGATCCAGACCAAGCCCATGCATGTAGTTGTAGAGCGCCTTGTTCAGCGCAAGACCGAGCGCCGCATGATCGATGCCGGTGGGATCGACGAAGCCGACGTCATTTTTTGCAAACGACGCCGCCGGCAATGGCTTCAGCGTGATGCCGTAGCGTTGCGGATGCTGGCCGACCGGGGAATGCACAGTGCAGGCAAAGCGGTGGAAGAAGCCGGACTGGATGCAGTTCGCAGCGAACAGTTGCCGCACGTATTCGAGCGCGTCGACCGTGTCCTGCACCGTTTGCGTCGGGAAGCCGTACATCAGGTAGGCGTGCACCAGGATGCCGGCATCGGTGAAGGCATGCGTCACGCGCGCCACCTGCTCCACCGAGACGCCTTTCTGCATGAGCTTGAGCAGTCGGTCGGAAGCCACCTCGAGGCCGCCGGAGACCGCGATGCAGCCGCTGTCGGCGAGCTGGGCGCACAACTCGGGAGTGAAGGATTTCTCGAAGCGGATGTTGCCCCACCACGAAATCGCGCGGTTGCGCTTCTGCAGTTCCACGGCGAGCGCCTTCAGCGCCTTGGGCGGCGCGGCCTCGTCGACGAAATGGAAGCCGGTCTGCCCGGTCTCCGCGATGACGGCTTCGATTCGGTCGACCAGGGTCGTTGCGGCGACCGCGTCATAGCGCGAGATGTAGTCCAGCGAGACATCGCAGAAGCTGCACTTCTTCCAGTAGCAGCCGTGCGCCACGGTCAGCTTGTTCCAGCGCCCGTCGGACCACAGCCGGTGCATGGGATTAAGCATGTCGAGGATCGACAGGTAGCGGTCGAGCGGCAGGCCGTCCCAGGTGGGCGTGCCCACTTCGGCCAAGGCTATGTCCGGCTCGGCGGCATCGATGTAGCGTACGCCGGTGGCCGTGCGCACGAAGCTGCGCACCAGCCGGCTTTGCGGTCGCCTGCCGTCGAGATGTTCGAGCAGAGCCAGCAGCGGGCGCTCGCCGTCGTCCAGCGTCACGTAGTCGAAATAATCGAACACCCGCGGCTCGGCAAGCTCACGCAATTCGGTATTGACGAAACCGCCGCCGAGCACGGTGACAATCGACGGATCGTGCAGCTTGATCGCCTGCGCGATGCGAAACGCGCCGTACACGTTGCCGGGAAAGGGCGCCGACACCAGCACCACGTTCGGCGCATGCCTCTGCAGCGCCGCCAGCGTGAGTTCGCGCAGGGTGCGATCGACCAGGTTGAGCGGCGCCGCCAGCGCCTTGGCCAGCGGGTCGAAGCTGGCCTGGCTCTGGGCCAGCGATTCCGCGTAGCGCACGAACTCGAAACGCGGATCGATCGCCTCGCGCAGCACGTCGGCGACGTCGTTGAGGTAGAGCGTGGCGAAGTGCCGGGCGCGGTCCTGCACCCCGAGCGCACCAAAAGCCCAGGCCAGCGGATCGCCGCCCTCCGGATCGATATAGGCGTCAAGTGGAGCGAAACGCGGCCCTTCGGGCAGAAAGTTGCGGCCGCCGATGCGATGCCCGATGGATGGATCGCGACCCTGCAGGAAGGCCACCGCAGCGTCGATCGTGGCCAGATAGCGGTCGAAATCCCTGTCGAAGGCCTGCACCAGCGGCGTGCGCTGCTGCATCGGCACAGCATGGATGCACTCGCGGATGGCCAGCAACCCGTCGCGCGAAAACAGGCGCAGGACCAACGCCAGGGCCAGATCCTCCTGCACCGAATCGACGCCGCGCGAACGCAGGAACCCGGTCAGGTAGGCGGTCGACGGATAGGGCGTGTTGAGCTGCGTCATCGGCGGGATGACGGACAGGACGCGAATCGACTTGGCGGTCATCTCAAAGCGGCTCCAGCAGTTCCGGGCCTTCGTTCCTGGCGTTGTTGACCCGCGTAACCACCGGCCAGGCGACCATGGCTGCCGCCGGTGCCGGCAGCAGCCACCGGCTCAGCGCCTCGACATCGCGATAGGCTGGATCGAGCCAGGCAGCGAAATGTTCCGCCGGCAACAGCACCGGCATGCGGTCGTGGATCGGCGCCATCACGGCATTGGCCGCAGTGGTGACGACGCAGGCAGAAACGATGTCCTGTCCCTCCGGCGACTTCCAGACCGCGAGCAGCCCTGCCAAGGCGAAGAACTCGCCGTCATGGGCGGCACGGATGTACCAGGGCTGCTTGCGGGACTTGCCGTCTTCGCTGACCACCTGCCATTCGTAGAAGCCGTTGGCCGGAATCAGGCAGCGGTGGCGCTCGAAGCTGGACTTGAAGGACGGCTTCGCCGCCAGCGTTTCGGCGCGGGCATTGTTCAGCTTGAGCCCTATGCTGGCATCCTTGGCCCAGTGCGGAATCAGCCCCCACCGCACCAGTTGTCCGACGCGGCCCAACTCCGGCCGTTGGCGCACGACCAGGATGTCGCTTTGCGGCGCGATGTTGTAGCGCGGCTCCCAGTCCGCGCAATCGCGCAGGTCGAAGTATTCCCTGAGCCGGGAATGGGGGCCATAGAGCACGTAACGTCCGCACATGGCGAAGGAAGCGTTTAATGAAACCGGAAGGGTAACCGAAATCCGAACCTTGCCCAATGACGCCGGCCGACCTTTGCGGTGATTCGCCGCTTGCATGCAGATCGCAATCCAGGCACAAACGGTTGAATTGGCAATCGTTTAGATCTAAGCTTGGTGACGCTAATAAGGCGACCCAAAATCCCGAGGAGAAATCATGGCTCAATTTTCAAGAATTATTGCCGCTTCTGCCGCTACCGCACTTGTCGCGTTCACAGGTGTCATCTTTGCCCAGAACCCCGGACTCACGCGGACGATTGTTACCAAGGCTGACGTGTCGGTTCCCAATCGCGAAGCCGTAATCGCACGTGTCGAGGTCGCGCCGGGCGGCGTTGCGGGCTGGCACACTCATCCCGGTGACGAAATCAGCTACGTCACCGAGGGAGAAGCAACGCTATTGATAGCCGGTCAGCCACCACGCAAGGTCGCCGCAGGGGAAGGCTTCGTGATACCGGCCGGAGTAGTGCACAACGCCAGGAACGACGGTGCGGCGGCCATCAAACTGGTTGGCGTATACGTCGTCGAAAAAGGGAAGCCGCTTGCTTCCCCTGCGCCCGAGCCCAAGCAGTAAAGTCGATCCGCAGCCACCCGCATGCGGTCGGCTGCGAAGTACGAGGAATTGGAACAGGGCGGTCATCGAACTGGGCCACCTGGTTCATGGGCCGAATTCGGCCAACTCCAGACTGCGATCGGTCGGCTTGGTCTGACTCCAAACCGATCGGTTTCTGCGTAAGTGCCGAGTGGATCGCCGTACTAATTCTGTTTCTCGGCGCATTGCCGCCATTGAGGTTGTCGCTTCAGAGCGCTACAGATCAATCACTTCTCGGCATTAAGCGGACGGTCAAGGAACCGGTCTGAACGCTGCACCATGCTAGAGTGTCCGCTCGCCCCGACTGTCAGGATTATGCGGCTTCCTTCCTCCCTCGATCGCCTGCTTGTACTGCTGTTGCTGGCAGTTGTCGGCATCCCTGGGCAAGCTGCGCCTCCGCCAACGTCCATCAAGGTAGTACTTGACGACAACTACCCGCCCTACGTATTTCGGGATTCCGATGGTCACGTACAGGGCATATTGAAGGACTTTTGGGACCTTTGGCAGAAGCGTACGGGGATCGCCGTGGATTTTCAGCCAATGGACTGGAGCAAGGCCCGCGCCATCATGGAAAGTGGACAGGCCGACGTAATCGACACGATTTTTGAAACAGAGGAACGGCGGAAGACCTACGACTTCTCGCAACCCTATGCGACGATCGAAGTTCCGATCTTTTTCCACCAAAGCATAAGCGGCATTACCGATGTGACCTCGCTCAAGGGGTTTACAGTCGGCGTCAAGGAAGGCGATGCCTGCATTGACTTCCTGAAGGCACACAACATTACCGAACTCAAGCGCTACGCAAGCTATGAAGCGCAGGTCAAAGCCGCCATCCGGCAGGAAATTCGGGTGCTCTGTATTGACAAGCCTCCTGCCTTCTACTTCTTCAACCGGGAGGGCGCGGCAGATGCATTCCGCCATACAGCACCGCTCTACATAGGGGATTTTCACTGGGCCGTAACCAAAGGCAGGACCGACCTCAAGCGTTTGGTCGAAGAGGGATTTTCACGGATTACCGAGGACGAGCGCGCCGCCATCGAGGCTCGCTGGCTCGGGGAAAAACTGGCCGCCGGAGTTTGGCCCGGCGTTGTCCGCTACGGCCCCCCTGTTCTCCTTGGCGTGATCCTGGTAATCGCGTCCCTTGTTGCCTGGAATTGGGCCCTGCGTAGACGGGTTGGCGCCCGCACCCGCGACTTGTCAAAAGCCGTAGGCGAGCTGCGGGAGAGCGAAGAAAACCTGGCCATCACGCTGCACTCGATCGGCGACGCAGTCATCGCCACCGACCCGGCCGGACGGGTGACCCGGATGAATTTGGCGGCCGAACGCCTCTCCGGGTGGCCTCTGGCCGAGGCCATCGACCGACCCCTGACGGAGGTATTTCGGACCATTAACGGCGCTACCCGCGAGCCGGTCCCCGACCCGGTGCACCGGGTCATGGCGTGTGGCGAGGTGGTCGGCCTTGCCCAGCACACCACGCTGCTCGCCCGCGGCGGGCAGGAATTCCAGATCGCCGACAGCGCGGCACCCATCCGCAGCGCCGATGGTCGGATCGTCGGCGTGGTGCTGGTATTCAGCGATGTCACCGAGAAATACCGGATGGAAGAGGCGTTGAAGAAGAGCGAAAAGCGATTTCAGGCGCTGTCCACCATGTCGTCCGACTGGTTCTGGCAGCAAGACGAGCAGTTTCGGTTCACGGAATTCTCCGGGGCGTTTGCCAGCGGCTTCACGCCGCCAGCCGACACGCTGGGGAAAACCCGCTGGGAACTCAATATCAACCTGACGCCAGAGCAATGGGCCGCGCACCGCGCCATCCTCAATGCTCATTTTCCGTTCAAGGATCTTGAATATCCCATTTCAGATGGACACGGCGAGGTGCGTTGGTACGGCGTCAGCGGTGAGCCGCTGTT
>JANXRC010000185.1 GCA_025353195.1 Rhodocyclaceae bacterium | reverse complement strand
CATCCCCCAGGGTCTTCAATTGCTCGTCGTTCATATCGATCACCATGCTCCGCATATTGATCGACCCCGGCCACCTGCTCAGACTCAAACCCCGTTGGATTCACACCCCTCGCTCAGACTCAAACCCCATTGGACAATGCTAGCTCTGGACGCGCGGCTCGCAAATCCGGATAATTCGGCTGGATACATTTGACGATGACCTGCGCCAGGGTGCGCCCTGGCGCGGGTCAATTTTTTCCCTTCTCCGAAAGAGCACCATGGCCGCCGTCATGCCCGCCCCCGCCGCCAGCCGGCTTCTGCTTTCCGGCAACGAAGCCGTTGCCCGTGCCGTATGGGAATCCGGCGTACGAGTTGCCGCCGCCTACCCCGGAACTCCGGCTACCGAAATCATCGAATCGCTGGCGCGCTATCCCGATCTCCACACCGAATGGTCGGTCAATGAAAAGGTTTCGATGGAAGTTGCCCTTGGCGCCTCGATGACCGGCGCCCGGGCCTTCTGCGCCATGAAGCACGTCGGCGTCAATGTCGCCAGCGACTGCCTGATGACCATGACCATCACCGGCGCCTACGGCGGCCTGGTGATTGCCGTCGCCGACGACGTCGGCCTGTCGTCGTCGCAAAATGAGCAGGACTCGCGCTTCTGGGGTCGCTTTGCGCATCTGCCGGTGCTCGAACCGGCGGACTCGCAGGAAGCCTATGCGATGACGCAATATGCCTTCGCGCTGTCCGAGCAATACGAGACGCCGGTGCTGGTGCGCCTCACCACCCGCATCTGCCATGTCAAGGGACTGGTCACCGTGGGCCAGCGCGAGGCCCACGAACCGGGGGGATTCATCAAGAATCCGCAGCGCTGGGTGATGGTGCCGGCCCATGCCAAGACGCGGATTCCCGGCCTGTATCAGCGCGAGGAAGCCCTGCGCGGCGTTTCTGAAGCATCGCCGCTCAACGTGCTGGAGCCGGGCAGCGACCGCCGTGTCGGTTTCGTTGCCTCGGGCCCCGCCTACATGCATGTCAAGGAAGCCTTTCCCGATGCTCCGGTGCTCAAGCTGGGATTCTCCTGGCCGTGGCCACCGGAAAAAATGCGTGCGCTGGCGGCGCTGTGCGACAAGCTGCTGGTGGTCGAGGAAACCGAACTGCTGCTCGAAACCGAAATCAAGGCAGCCGGCATTGCCTGCCATGGCAAGGACGTGCTGCCGAGGATGGGCGAACTGTCGCCGCAGGTGCTGATCCCGGCGGTGGACCGGCTGCTCGGCAAGGAACCAGCGCCCCCGGCACCCGCCGCAGCGCCGATGAAAGTGTTCCCGCGGCCGCCGACGCTGTGCGCGTCCTGCCCGCACATGGGGATCTACTACACGCTGGCGCAGATCAAGAACATCATCGTCACCGGCGACATCGGTTGCTATACGCTCGGCGCCGGCCATCCCTGGAACGCGCTCGATACCACGATCTGCATGGGCGCCACGATGGGCGTCGCGCTCGGCATCGACAAGGGCCGCGGCGCAGTCGACAAGAACAAGCGCATCGTTGCCGTGATCGGCGATTCCACCTTCATGCACATGGGCATGCAGGGCCTGCTCAACATCACCTACAACAAGGGCAACATCACGGTCCTGCTGCTCGACAACAATACCACCGGGATGACCGGCGGCCAGGCCACCCCGGCTTCGGGCAAGGACATCCACGGCATGGAAGCGCCGCGCGTCGACCTGGCCAAGGTGGTCGAAGCGCTCGGCGTGGCCAACGAGCGGATCAAGGTGGTGGATCCGTACGAACTGCCGATCCTGTTCAAGACCATCCGCGAAGAAATCAAGATCGACGCACCCTCGGTGATCATTGCCCGCCGGCCGTGCGTGCTGATCGACGATTTCAAGCCCTTCCGCCCGTATCTGGTCGAGGAGGACAAGTGCACTGGCTGCGGCAACTGCATCGAGGTCGGCTGCCCGGCGATCCACGTCACGCGCCGCGAGAAGGTGATCAAGCCGTCGGGGCGCGAGGTCGAACTGGCCTTCGTCAATATCGACAATCAGGCCTGTACCGGCTGCGGCCTGTGCGTGCAGCCCTGCGCGCCGGACGCCATTCAGCACGTGCCGCGGCGCGACATTCCGATCCACATCGTCAAGACATGAACCCGTCATGAGCCAGAACGACATCACCAACATCCTCGTTTGCGGCATCGGCGGCCAGGGCGTCATGACGGCTACCGAGATTCTCGCCGAGGCCGCCATTGCCGAAGGGCACGACGTCAAGAAGACCGAAGTGGCCGGCATGGCGCAGCGCGGCGGCGTGGTTACCTCGCATCTACGCTTCGGCCGCAAGGTGCTGTCGCCGCAGATCGAGCCGGGCACGGTGCAGGTGCTGCTCGGCTTCGAGGGCGCCGAGGCGCTGCGCTGGTCGCACTACCTGCGACCGGACGGCCTGGCGCTGGTGAATAATGCCAAGCTGGTACCGCCGGTGGTCGAGCTCGGCCTCTTCGATTACCCGGAGGATCCGACCGGCCAGATGCGCGCCGCCGGTCGCCGCGTGGTCTCCTTCGACGCCATGTCGATCGCCCGCGAACTGGGCGAGATCAGGCTCGGCAATACGGTCATGCTGGGCGCCATCGCCGACTACCTGCCGTTCGCGCCGGACGTCTTGCTGGCCTGCATCGTCAAGCGCTTCGCCCGCAAGGGAGAAAACGTGGTCGACGCCAATCGCCGCGCATTTGCCGCAGGACGCGAGGCCGTGGCAAAGCAACTCGGTGCCTCCGCGGCGGCTGCACGAGCCTGAAACAAAAGCAGACGGAAGACAACATGACTGCAACGATTATTGATGGCACCGCCCTTTCGGCACAAGTCCGCGGCCAGTTGGCCGAGCGTGCCGCCGCCTTGAAGAACCAGGGCATCACCCCCTGCCTCGCCGCGATCCTGGTCGGTGAAGACCCGGCCTCGGCGGTCTATGTCCGCAACAAGGTCGCCGCCTGCGAGAAGGCCGGCATGCGCTCGATCAAGGACGTGTATGCCGCCGATGTCGATCCGGCCGTGGTGTTCGCCCGGATCGCGCAGCTCAACGCCGACCCGTCGGTGCACGGCATCCTGGTGCAGCTGCCGCTGCCGAAACATTTCGATTCCGCGGCGGTGCTGGAATCCATCTCTCCCGAGAAGGACGTCGACGGCTTCCACGCCGAAAACGTCGGCGCGCTGATGCAGGGCAACCCGCGTTTCATCCCGTGCACACCCTACGGCGTCATGAAGATGCTGGAGAGCGCGAAGGTGCCCCTGAAGGGCGCCGAAGTCGTCATCGTCGGCCGCAGCAACATCGTCGGCAAGCCGATGGCCATGCTGCTGCTGGCCAAAAGCTGCACCGTCACCATCTGCCATTCGCAGTCGAAGGATCTGGCGTTCCATACCCGCCGCGCCGACATTCTGGTGGCCGCCGTCGGTCGGGCCAAGATGATCACCGGCGACATGATCAAACCCGGCGCCACGGTAATTGACGTTGGCATCAACCGCACGGCCGAGGGCAAGCTGTGCGGCGACGTCGACTTTGAAAGCGCCAGGGAAGTCGCCGGCGCCATCACCCCGGTGCCCGGCGGCGTCGGCCCGATGACCATCACCATGCTGCTGGCCAACACCCTGGAGGCCGCGGAGCGCGTCGCCGCCGGAATTGCAAAAGGAGAAGCGAAATGAACGACAGCGACACCAAGAGTCCCATCGTCGGCATCCTCATGGGTTCGGATTCCGACTGGCCGATAATGCAGGCGGCGGCCCGCATACTGAAGGACTTCGACGTGCCCTACGAGGCGCGCGTCCTCTCCGCCCACCGCACGCCCGATCTGGCGATAGACTATGCGGCCGGCGCCCGCGACCGCGGCCTGCGCTGCATCATCGCCGGCGCCGGCGGCGCCGCCCATCTGGCAGGCATCCTGGCCGCCAAGACGATTATTCCGATACTCGGTGTACCGATCCCATCGAAGCACTTGCAGGGTCTCGATTCCCTGCTGGCCATCGTCCAGATGCCGAAAGGCATTCCGGTCGCCACCTTCGCCATCGGCGAGGGGGGCGCCGCCAACGCGGCTCTGGCCGCGGTGGCCATTCTGGCCGGCACCGATGCCGCGCTCGCCGAAAAGCTCACCGCCTTCCGCGCCACGCAGGCGGAGAAGGTGCGGAAAATGAAACTGCCCGACCTTTGATGGATATTGCTTCGATCCGGGACTACTTCACCGGCTTGCAGGATCGCATCGTCGGCAAACTCGAAGCCATCGAAGGCCAGCCTTTCCTGCGCGACGCCTGGGACCGGCCGCAGGGCGGCGGCGGGATTTGCCGCCTGATCGAAGACGGCAAGGTGTTCGAGCGCGGCGGCGTCAATTTCTCGCACGTCAAGGGCGAGCAGATGCCGGTCTCGGCCACTGCGCATCGCCCCGAACTGGCGGGTCGCCGCTGGCAGGCGATGGGCGTTTCGCTGGTGCTGCATCCGCGCAACCCGTATTGCCCGACCTCGCATCTGAACGTGCGTTTCTTCGTTGCCGAGAAAGACGGCGAGGAGCCGGTGTGGTGGTTCGGCGGCGGCATGGACCTGACCCCCTACTACGGCTTCGAGGAAGACGCCCGGCACTTCCACCAGGCTTGCAAGGACGCGCTGGCGCCCTTCGGCCCCGAGGCGCACCCGCGTTACAAGAAATGGTGCGACGAATATTTCTTCCTCAAGCACCGCGATGAAGCCCGCGGCATCGGCGGAATCTTTTTCGACGACCTCAACCAGGATGGTTTCGAGCGCTGCCGGGCGCTGACGCAAGGCGTCGGCAACCATTTCACCGCCGCCTACCTGCCGCTCATCGAACGCCGCAACGCCATCGCGTACGGCGAGCGCGAGCGCGACTTCCAGGCCTACCGGCGCGGACGCTACGTCGAGTTCAACCTGGTCTTGGATCGCGGCACCTTGTTCGGCCTCCAGTCCGGAGGCCGCACCGAGTCGATCCTGATGTCGCTGCCGCCCATCGTCAAGTGGCGCTACAACTGGCAGCCCGAGCCGGGCAGCGAGGAAGCCCGGCTCTACAGCCACTTTCTGCCGCCGCGCGACTGGGTTTAGCGCACCGCAGCGGCACGCTGACGGCGTACCACCAGCGCCGACTCTTGAGCAATGAGAACAAAGGGCTTCCCGATGAATTCAATACACGAAGGCGGGTGCTTGTGCGGTGCGATTCGATATCGCGTAAGCGGAGAACCGGCGATCGCTCAAGCTTGTCATTGCACTTTTTGCCAGCGCCGCACAGGCTCCGCATTTGCGCTGGTGGTCGCATTCGCGGAAGACCAGGTTGAAGTACTCGGCACAACAATGACGCAGTACGAACATCGATCCGACGAAAGCAATCGATGGATTCGATGCCACTTCTGCAGTCGCTGCGGTACCACGGTGATGGTCACGCTGGAAAGGAACCCCGGCGTTCGTGTCGTCTCGGGTGGAACGTTTGATGATCCGCGCTGGTTCAAGGTGGAGCGCCACATCTGGACCCACTCCGCCCATGACTGGATCGTCTTCCCGCCGGACGTGGCCAAGTATGAGCAGGGGTACGTGAAATTACCGAGGAATTAGACGCGCATCCTGGTCGCACACCGACGTATTCCCTTTTCGAGACACTGCATGGACCATCAATTCAATTTCTGCCCCAGTTGCGCAACGCCCCTGCAGTTGCTCTCCGCGGTGGAGGACGGCGGCCCGAAGCTTCGCTTGCGCTGCCCGGCCTGCGGCTGGACCCACTGGAACAATCCGACGCCGGTGCTCGCCGCGATCATCGAGATGGCCGACCGCGATGGCCGGGTGCTGCTGGCGCGCAACGCGGCATGGCAGGGCCGGATGTTCGCCTTGATCACCGGGTTCATGGAAGCCGGCGAAGCGCCTCAGGATGGCATCGCCCGCGAGGTCCTGGAGGAAACCGGTTTGCGCATCGATGCGCCAGACCTGGTCGGCGTGTATGACTTCCAGCGCATGAACCAGATCATCATCGCCTACCACGTGATGGCAAGCGGCGAGATCACCCTGTCTCCCGAACTCGCCGAATACAAGCTGTTCCGCCCCGAAGAACTCAAGTGCTGGGGCGCCGGAACAGGCTTTGCCCTGGCCGACTGGCTCACGGCGCGCGGTATCGTGCCGAAGTGGGTCGAGCTGCCGCAGGATCCGGTTCAGAAAGCTCGTTAGAGCACCGCCGCCGCGCGATAGTGCCGTATCGCCAGCGCCGACTCTTCGAGCTGGTCGAGCAGCTGCGCCAGTTCGACATGGACTGCGCGCGAAGGAGCGATGGCCAGTGCGGCCTCGAGATAACTCCGCGCCTTGCCCCACAGTTGCTGCTGGCGGCACAGCCGGCCCAAGGTAAGCAGCAGGGCGCCGTCGCGTGGCATCCGCTGCAGCCATTTTTCCGCCTGCGCAATGCGTCCGAGGACGTCCCCGGCGGGCGCCCCGGGCTCGCCGCACTCGCCATAGGCCAGCACCAGCGAGCCATCCCAGCGTTCGTCCAGCGCATCCTCGATCACGCGCTGGGCCTCGCGGCAGTCTCCCGATGCCACCAGCGCACGCGCCGTTTCCAAAGCCAGCGACGCTTCGGCGCGGTCGCTGTCGTCCAGTTCGCGCCAGTAGCGCATGAGCCCGGACGGGTCTTCGCGCAAGCTGCGCAGAGCCTCGCGCACGGCTCGGCTGCGAATCGGTGCCGCCTGTTCCGCAGTCAAGGCCTGATGTTTCTCGAGCTGGCGCACCAGGCGCGCCACTTCGCGCCAGTTGCCCAAGCCCTGCTCGGCGCGCACGCTTAGGCGCAAGGCGGCGATGTGCCGCCCCTGACGCGAGGCGAGCTGTTGCAAGGCATCGCGGGCATCCTCGAAGCGACGGTCTTCCAGGGCGAATTCGGCTTCGGTCATCAATCGCGCCGCTTGCAGGCCGGCGGCGTCGTGGCCGCGTACCCGCATCGCCCATTCCGTCGAGCGCTCGGCGTCGCGCATGGCGTGGGCGGCGCGCCAGCCGGCCAGCGCCAGCATGCCTGAGGTGGCGGGCTCCGGCTGGGCCTTTTCGGCAGCGCGCATGGCGTGGCCGTAACGGCCTTCCTGCAACAGGCGCCAAGCGTCGCGCAGGGCCAGCGCAGCCTTTTCCTGTTGTCGCCGCTGACGAAACTGTGCCACCGCGCGCGGCAAGGCCAGGGTATGGCTGACGGCGCGCGCCAGCAAATAGATGACGAAGAAGCCGACCGCCGACGCCAGCAGAAACAGGTTGAGCGAAACTTCTGCACGCCATGGCGGCAATACCAGCAACACATAGCCGTCGTTGTAGCGCGCGGCCAGTGCCAGCCCCACCGCCAGCGCAGCGAGAATCAGCAGCCAGAACAGGGCGCGCATGGAGATCCTTATTTGCGTGAAGCGCTGGCCGCGCCGCCAGCGCCCCGCTCGCGGGCAAACTTCAGGTTGCGCAGGGCCGTCAGCGTTTCCGCCAGGCCCGGCAGATCAAAGCTGACATCGGTGCTCGCCAGCGTCTTCAAGGTCTCCTGCGCAGCCTGCACCGGCTTGGCGAGGCCATCGAAGTAGCGCTCAAGCTGCTCGCGCGCCTGACGTATTTCTTCGCGGAAGGTCTTGCCGTCACGCTGCAGCAGCGC
>JANXRC010000183.1 GCA_025353195.1 Rhodocyclaceae bacterium | reverse complement strand
CATCCCCCAGGGTCTTCAATTGCTCGTCGTTCATATCGATCACCATGCTCCGCATATTGATCGACCCCGGCCACCTGCTCAGACTCAAACCCCGTTGGATTCACACCCCTCGCTCAGACTCAAACCCCATTGGACAATGCTTTCCATTGACAGTCATCGGGAACTCCTTCATCATTGACTCGATAAAAACAAGTAATAGCGCCATAAAAACAAAAATGGAAAGTTTGCTGTAAGGCTTCGGGGAGGAGCTGTGCAGGGAGCGGGGATTCTGGATGCGGACGGGTTCGTCTGGCTGGCGGGCGCCGCTTGCCAGCTTTTTCGCGTTCCCTTCGATTCGCGCCTGCTGGTGCAGCAGTTTCCTCCGCCCCAGACCCGGACAACGGTGGTCGAGGCCTTGCAGGGCTTGGGCTTCACGGTCGCGCTGACGGAACTGCCACCACACACACTGGCACGGCTTGCGGGGCCGGCCTTTCTCACCATCGCCGCTGACGACGCTTCTGATTCCGACCTTGGTTTTGTGCTCTTTCTGCGCTGCGATGGCGAACGTATTGCCTATCTTGAGCCGGGCGCAAAGGACGCACGCGAAATTCCGCTTGCTGATTTCGCCGTCCGTTATAAGGGTGAGGTGCTGCAGTTCGCACTGAAGGAACAGCCCGTCGCCGACCCCGACGGGATAGACAAAAAGTCGGCCTTCGGCTTCCGCTGGTTCCTGCCCGAACTGGCCAAACATCGAACCATCTGGCGCGACGTGCTGATCGCCTCGCTCTCCATCCAACTCGTCGGCCTCGCCACGCCGCTGTTCACCCAGGTCATCATCGACAAGGTGGTCGTGCATCAGAGCAGCAGCACGCTGACCGTGATCGGCATCGCGCTGCTGATGTTCATGGTCTTCACCTCGGTCATGAGCTGGTTGCGGCAGTACCTGGTGCTGCATACCGGCAACCGCATCGACGCCGTGCTCGGCAGCCAGGTCTTCCGCCACCTGCTGCGGCTGCCCATGCCGTGGTTCGAGCACCGCGCCACGGGAACCGTGGTAGCCCGCCTGCATGGCGTCGAGACCATCCGCGACTTCATCACCGGCGCCTCCGTCACACTGGTGCTCGACCTGCCTTTCCTGCTGATCTTCCTCGCCGTGATGTTCTGGTACTCGTGGCAGTTGTCCCTGATCGCGGTGGGCATCATGGGCCTCATCGCGCTGGCTTCGGTGCTGGTCACGCCCGTGTTCCGCGAACGGCTCAACCAGCAGTTCCTGCTCGGCGCGCGCAACCAGTCCTACTTGACCGAATACGTGGCGGGCATGGATACCGTCAAGTCGCTCCAAATGGAACCCCACGTCGAGCACCGTTATAGCAATTTCCTCGGCAGCTATCTGGCGTCCAGTTTCAGCACCAAACAAGTGGCCAACACCTACAACACCTTCGCCAACGGCCTGGAACAGGTCATGACGCTGGGCATCCTGATCGCCGGCGCACTGCTGGTGATGCAGAACGAAGGCTTCACCGTCGGCATGCTGGTGGCTTTCCAGATGTTCGCCAGCCGCATGAGCCAGCCGCTGCTGCGCATCGTCGGTTTGTGGCAGGAATTCCAGCACGCCAACCTTGCCGTCAAGCGACTGGGCGACATTCTCGACATGCCCGTCGAACCCCATGCCTTGGTCCCGTCGCGCGAGAACACGGGCAAGGGGCACATCGAACTGGTCGACGTGGCCTTTCGTTATTCCGAACAGCAGCCCTGGCTCTACCGCGGCCTCAATCTCGACTTCAAGCAGGGACATCTCACCGTGATCATGGGTCCCTCGGGCAGCGGCAAGAGCACGCTGGCAAAGCTGCTGCAGGCCTTCTACCAGCCAAGCGAAGGCAGCATCCGGCTCGACGGCCGCGACATCCGCCACCTGGCAGCCAACGAATTGCGCACCACCTTCGGCGTCGTGCCGCAGGAGACCGTGTTGTTCTCCGGCACGCTCTACGACAACCTGATCATGGCGCATCCCCATGCAGGCTTCGAGGACGTCATCGAAGCCTGCAAGATGGCCGAGATCCACGACGTCATCGACACCCTGCCCCAAGGCTACCGCACCGAAATCGGCGAGCGCGGCATTGGCCTCTCCGGCGGCCAGCGCCAGCGCATCGCCATCGCCCGCGCTTTGCTCAAGCAGCCGCGCGTGCTGATCTTCGACGAAGCCGTATCCAACCTCAACCAGCACACTGCCGAACACTTTGCCAGGACCATCAACAAGCTAAAGGGGCGGGTCACCATCCTGTTCATCACCCACCACGTACCGCGGGGTTTGCAGGTGGATGAGGTGTATCACCTGCGGGGCATCGAGGGGGCAGCGCGGATGGAATTGGTGGAGGACGGGGTAATGGGAGGGGCAACAGAATGACAGTACCTTTGAGAGACGACGGCACGGTATGGCGAAACAACAGTCGGCGCCGGCGCGACGGCAGCCAAGCGGAAGGGCGACGGGCGAGCTACCTCCAAGGCGATCTGGGTCTCAACTATGCGACCGAACCCGAAGGCAACGACCTGCTCGTTGGTAGTGCCGGCGACGACACACTGGTCGGCAACGGCGGCCAGCGAAGTTCGCAAGGCGCTGAAGCTGGGCATGCCACTCGGTAGCGAACGGTTCGCCGAAGCGATCTGCTTCCGACTGGGTATTCGGCGCAACACCGGCAAGCGGGGACGGACACCCAACGACGAGCCGGCATCACGACCGGAGCACGCTGAACAACAAGGATTTGGATTCTGAGAATGGAGGAAGCGATGATGCGAAATGACTCTGACCCCTTTGGCAGTGTTCGCTCGTGCGCGAATGATTCGGTGTTTGAGATTGGGAGACTGGGATGAATACCAAATATGACGCCGATACCTATTGCATCGCCCGCCGAATGCGCGGTGCCAGCACCGTCAAGCTATTGGTGCTGATTCCAGTTGCGTTCGTTCTGGTGCCCATCCTCGTGGTTGGGTTCTTCGAGGGACGCAAGGCGTATTGGGACTACCGAGTGAGAGAGATGTGTGAGGAGGATGGGGGAGTGAAAACAAAAGAGATTATTGACGTGGATGAAGGCACTTATGAATCCCTTAAAAACAAGTTTGGGCAGATCGATATTCCGAGTAAGGGTGATCCAAGAAGCATTGGGTCAATTGCAGTTCATTCCTATAAGGATGTTTACATCCGACGCAGCGATCCAGAAGTCCGTAGATCGGAACTCGCTGTTACCAAGGGATCCAGCGGCGTAGTAGTTGCTACGAGCACTACGTATTCGCGCGTTGGGGGCGATTTATTTGCACTGCATCCGAGCCACTTCTCATGTCCTAGCGCACCGAAGGACTTTTTCGCGTCCGTGATTAATTTGAAGAAAGACAAGAAATGAACACTCAGATAATGTTTGGGCAATCCGAACTGGCGCTGGCGGCCTATGCAACATTAAATACCAGCGCATTGAGTGCGCAGAAAGCGAGTCTTAAAGACGCAGGACTTTCTGACGTCCAGGCTGATACGTTCGCCTCGCGTTACGCCGTCCTCGCCCAATTCAACGACACCCTTGCCGAAGGAGGCATGGGTACCAGCTTCAGCGCCACGATCTTCAAAGATACCAGCGGCAACCTCACGCTGGCGATCCGTGGCACGGCGGAGCTGACCGGTACGCCGAATGATCTGACCACCGATGGCGACATTGCTGCCTATGGCGCCGGCTACGACCAGATCATCGCCATGTATAACTGGTGGCTACGTGCCAGTACGCCCGCGACCGACACGGTGCCGCAATACAAGATCGTCCCTGGCCCGCTCGATCCGCACGACGGCATCCAGTTCGGTATACGCTGGCTGCAAATCCTGCCCGCGGTCTCCGGTACCGGCAAGGCGCTGCTTACTGCCCTCGGTGCCGACTCCGATCACAAAATCGACGTGACCGGACACAGCCTTGGCGGGCACCTCGCCATGGCCTTCGGCGCCCTGTTCCCCGGCATGACGAATCAAGTTACTACCTTCAACGCACCCGGCTTTACGAGCAGCGCGACAAACCAGACTTTCTTCTCCGCCTTGGGTGGCAGCATGCCCTCCGGAGCAGTCACCACCAACGTGATCGCCGACGAGGCGAAGCTAGGCGCGGCGCCGTGGAGCGCGATTGCCGGTTTGAAAAGCCGTCCGGGCACGGCGGTTGATATTTCGGTCGAGAACCAGTGGCAAAGCGACGAGCCCAATTCGCCTAGCGCAAAAAATCACAGCCAGCAAACGCTGACCGATGCGCTGGCGGTCTATTCGATGCTCAGTCAGGTCGATTCCAGCCTGACCCCATCATCCTTCAAGGCAATACTGGGAGCGGCAACGCTTGGAACCGCCGCCAGCCTTGAGCGCATCGTGGACGCGATGGAAAGTCTGTTTGGCATCAACATAGTAGATCTGCCGACTGGAAACCTTAATCGAGACAATCTCTATCAAGCGCTCTACGGCTTGCAATCAAACAACGCCTTCACATCAGTGGCTGGGAAGGTTGTCATTGAATTCCTCACCGACAAACCCGCTGCCGCCCTCGCCGGCCTTGCCACAAACGGCGACCTCGACGCCACCGCCTACCGCTACGCCCTCAAAGCCGGCAATCCCTTCGCCATTCTCGGCGCCCCCGACCTCTACACCCCGCACAACCCGAACGGTGAACTCGATCTCTACGACCCTGCCACGGGCAAGGGCGATCTCTCCGAGCAATGGATCAAGGATCGCAGCGCCTACCTGACCTGGGTGCTGCGCGCCAACACCGACGA
>JANXRC010000274.1 GCA_025353195.1 Rhodocyclaceae bacterium | reverse complement strand
TCCCCGTTACGCCCCCCGCCCCGGGGCGGGGGCGACTAGCTTGCTCGCTGCGCTCGACGGACACTGCGGTTTGCCCTTTCCCTTGGCTCTCAGATCGGCCGGTGCACATCTTTGTCTTCCGGCCGGAACTGCGGAATCAGGAGCAGGTAGGTCACCGGATGCCACAGTAGCGCAGCGGTAAAGCTGGAAAGAAACCACAGCACGCCGGGAAATTCGGCACCGCTGATCATTCGCGTCACCAACATGACCAATTGCATGCCAAGCAGCAGGGGCAGCAGCTGCAACGCCTGCTGCGAGAGGGGAAACCACAGCACGCGACGCGACAGCCCGGCAGCGGCGAAAGCCAGCAACACGTAGGCCAGCGCATGTTGCCCCATCACGCTGGCGTCGGCCACGTCCATCGCCAGACCGAGCACAAAGGCGGCCGCCATGCCTACTTTCAGGGGTTGATGGACGCACCAGAACGCCAGCACCAGGGCCACCCAGTCGGGAATGCCGGGCAGCCTCCCGAACGGAATCAGGTTCAGCAGCAAAGCGAGAAAGAGCGTCAACACGATGAACCAGTTTCTGACCGGCAGCAAAATGCGGCGCGAGGCGTGGGTGGGTTGCATCTATCGTGCTTTCTTCTTTATCCGCTTGCCGCGGCTTGGCTCTTCGGCTGTCGGCAAATCGTCCGGTTGCGGCGGCAGCGCGGTGCGACCGCCGAGCACCAGCGCCAGGCCGTGGCGCTCGACACCCGCCAGCGGCGCACAGGTAATGCGGGCAAACGAGTAGGCGCTGTCGCGGTCGACCTTGACCACCTTGGCCACCGGCAGGCCCGGCAGATAGACGCCGTCCAGCCCCGAGGTCATCAGAATGTCGCCAGCCTGCACGTCGGCGTTCGCCGCCAGGAAGCGCAGCTCCATCATGCCGGCTCCGGCACCCGCGAGGATGGCGCGCAGGCCATTTCTCTGCACCTCTACCGGTATGGCCTGATCCTTGTCGGTGAGCAGCAACACTTCTGCGGTAAGCGGGAACACGCGCACTACCTGACCGATAATGCCGACGTCATCGACTACCGCCTGACCGGCGCTGATGCCTTGCTGGATGCCCTTGTCGATAATCACCCGACGCGAGAAAGGATCGCGCGCCGCATAGAGAATCTCGACGATGCGCCCTTCGGCCGGTAGCCGCGCCCGCATGTCGAGCAACGCTCGCAGCCGCATGTTTTCCTGCTCGAGATGCTGCTGGCGCAGCAACAGGTTGGCGGTGCCGAGCTGGCGCCGGCGAAGTTCCTCATTCTCTTTCAGGAGCGTGGATTGCCGCGCCAGATAGCTGCCGAAGTCGCCGGCGACGTCAATCGGAATCCAGGTCATGCGCTGCAAGGGCCAGGCCACCGTGGCGACTGCCAGGCGCGCCCACTCCAGGGTATGAAAGCGCAGATCGGCAACCAGCAGGATCAGCGAAAGCGAGACGAAGAAGGCCAGCCGCACCAGCGGCGCCGGACCCCGCTTGAAGAAGGGCGGCGGAGCATGACCAACAGCGGACATCAAGGCAGGTGTGCTCTCAAGAAAAGATGGGAACCCGGTGGCGCCCCAAGGTCAGCGGACGCGGGGCTAGCTTGCAAACTACACGGGGCGAGCCTTACTCGTTGGCAAAAATACTGCCAAGTTTGTCCATCTTTTCGAGTGCCATACCGGAGCCGCGGACGACGCAGGTCAGCGGATCGTCGGCCACGATCACCGGCAGGCCCGTCTCTTCGGTCAGCAATCGATCCATGTCGTGCAGCAGCGCACCGCCGCCGGTGAGGACCAGGCCGCGCTCGGCAATGTCGGCGCCGAGCTCGGGCGGGGTTTTTTCCAGCGCGTCCTTGACGGCCTTGACCACTTGATTGAGCGGCTCGGAAAGCGCCTCGAGCACCTCGTTGGAGGAAATCGTGAACTTGCGTGGAATGCCCTCGGCGCGGTTGATGCCGGAGACTTCCATCTCGCGCACTTCGGCACCCGGAAACGCGGAGCCGATTTGCTTCTTGATGTTTTCAGCGCTGTTGTCGCCGATCTGCATGCCGTAGTTGCGGCTGATGTAGGAGATGATCGCCTCATCGAACCGGTCACCGCCGACGCGCACCGAACTCGCATAGACCATGCCGCCGAGCGAAATCACGCCCACTTCGGTGGTGCCGCCGCCGATATCCACCACCATCGAACCGGTGGGGTCCGATACCGGCAGGCCGGCGCCAATCGCGGCGGCCATCGGTTCCTCGATCAGATACACCTGCGAAGCGCCGGCGCCCAGCGCCGATTCGCGGATGGCGCGGCGTTCCACCTGGGTCGAGCCCGAAGGCACGCAGATAATGATGCGCGGCGACGGGGAGAACAGGCGCGACTCATGCACCCGCTTGATGAACTGCTTGAGCATTTGCTCGGTGACCGTGAAGTCGGCGATGACACCGTCTTTCAAGGGGCGGATGACCTGGATTTCCTTGGGATTGCGCCCAATCATGGTCTTGGCCTCGCGGCCGACCGCCTGGATGGTCTTCTTGGCGTTGGGGCCTCCTTCGGTGCGAATCGCCACGACCGAAGGTTCATCGAGTACCACGCCCTTGCCGCGCACATATATCAACGTGTTGGCGGTACCGAGGTCGATGGCAAGATCGTTGGAAAAATAGGAGCGGAGAAAGCCGAACATCGTGGTCCCAGTGTTGAAGCCCGCCCAGAGAGGGCTGGGGCAAAAAAGTCCGCTTATGATACCCTATCGCGCCGGTCAATTTAAGCGCCGATCAGGCCTTGTTTCACGCCGGTCCAACCTCACTCGCCCCCACTTGTCATCATGTCCCTGACCCTGGAAGACGTCGCCCGCATCGCCCTTTTGTCCCGCATCGAGCTTTCCGCCGCGGAGCGGGAAACCACGCGCGACCAGCTGAACGGCATCCTCGGCTTTATCGAACAACTGCAAGCGGTTGATACCACAGGCATTGAACCGATGGCTCACGCCGTGGACGTGGTCCAGCGCCTGCGTCCCGACAGGATCACCGAGACCGATCGCCGTGCGGATTTCCAGGCGCTTGCGCCGGAAACCGAGGCCGGGCTGTATCTAGTACCCAGAGTTGTCGAATGAGCGACCTGATCAATTCATCGCTCCGCGAGCTCTCTGCGGCGCTGGCGGCGAAGAAGGTTTCCGCCGTCGAGCTGGCGACCCTCTTTCTCGACCGCATCGACAAGTTCAATCGCGCGCTCAACGCCTTCATCACCACCGACCGCGCAAAGACGCTGGCCCAGGCGCGGAACGCCGACGAGAAACTAAGAGTCGGTGCTGACGTTACGGCGCTCACCGGAATACCCCTGGCGCACAAGGACATCTTCTGCACCAGGGGTTGGCGCACGACCTGCGGCTCGAAAATGCTCGCCAACTTTGTTTCGCCCTACGACGCCAACGTGGTCGAAAAGCTCGCCGCCGCGGGCATGGTGACGCTGGGCAAGCTCAACATGGACGAGTTCGCCATGGGCTCGTCGAACGAAACCTCGTATTTCGGGCCGGTAAAGAATCCCTGGGATGTCTCCTGCGTGCCCGGTGGGTCTTCGGGCGGTTCGGCTGCGGCCATCGCGGCACGCCTCACGCCCGCAGCCACAGGCACCGACACCGGCGGCTCGATCCGCCAGCCGGCGGCCCTGTGCGGTCTCACCGGCCTCAAGCCAACTTACGGCGTGGTATCGCGCTACGGCATGATCGCCTTCGCCTCCAGTCTCGACCAGGGCGGTCCGATGGCGAAGAGCGCGGAAGACTGCGCGCTGCTGCTGAATGCGATGGCCGGCTTCGACCCCCGTGATTCCACTTCGCTCGAGCGTCCCGGCGAGGATTACAGCCGCGATCTGGAGAAACCGCTGGCCGGGCTGAGAATCGGCTTGCCGCAGGAGTTTTTCGGCGAGGGCATGGATGCCGACGTGCGCGCCGCCGTCGACGTCGCGCTGACCGAGTACCGCAAGCTGGGCGCCACCACCGTGGAAGTGCGCCTGCCCAACTCCGGTCTCTCGGTGCCCGCCTATTACGTGATCGCACCGGCCGAGGCCAGCTCCAACCTGTCTCGTTTCGATGGCGTGCGCTACGGCCACCGGGCTCCGGAGTATGCCGACCTGGCGGAGATGTACTCGCGCAGCAGGGCGCAGGGCTTCGGCGCCGAAGTGAAGCGGCGCATCCTGATCGGCACCTATGTGCTGTCGCACGGCTACTACGACGCCTACTACCTGCAGGCGCAGAAGATCCGCCGTCTCATCGCCGCCGACTTTGTTGCGGCCTTCAAGCAGTGCGACGTGATGATGGGGCCGACCTCGCCCTCGGTGGCGTTCGCCTTCGGCGCCAAGAGCGCCGATCCGGTGCAGATGTACCTGTCCGACATCTACACCATCTCCACCAACCTCGCCGGACTGCCGGGCATGTCGCTGCCCTGCGGCTTCGGCAACAACAACATGCCAGTGGGCCTGCAGATCATCGGCAACTGGTTCGGCGAGGCGAAGATGCTCAACGTGGCGCACCAGTACCAGAAAGCCACCGACTGGCACACGCGGATGCCGGGAGGCGTGAAATGAATTGGGAAGTCGTCATCGGGCTGGAAACCCATGCCCAGCTGCGGACGCAGTCGAAGATATTTTCCGGCAGCAGCATCGCTTTCGGCGCCGAGCCGAATGTGCAGGCCAGCGCCGTGGACATCGCGCTGCCCGGTGTCCTGCCGGTGCTCAACCGCGAAGCGGTGGTCTGCGCCATCAAGTTCGGCCTCGCCGTCGGGGCGAAGATCGCGCCGCGCTCGGTCTTCGCGCGCAAGAATTATTTCTACCCGGACCTGCCCAAGGGCTACCAGATCAGCCAGTTCGAAATTCCCGTAGTGTTGGGCGGCGGCTTGAACATAAGAGTCGGCGCTGGTGAGACGGCGACCGAGAAGTTCGTGCATCTGACACGAGCACATCTCGAAGAGGATGCCGGCAAATCGCTGCATGAGGATTTTCACGGCAAGACCGGCATCGACTTGAACCGCGCCGGCACCCCTCTCCTGGAAATCGTCACCGAGCCGGACATGCGATCAAGCGCCGAGGCCGTTGCCTATGCCAAGGCGCTGCATGCCCTGGTGCAGTGGATCGGCATCTGCGACGGCAACATGCAGGAAGGCTCGTTTCGCTGTGATGCCAACGTGTCGGTGCGACCGACGGGACAGAAGGAATTCGGCACCCGGCGCGAGATCAAGAACCTCAACTCCTTCCGCTTCATGCAACAGGCGATCGACTTCGAGGTGCAATGGCAGATCAACGAGATCGAGGAAGGCCGCGCCATACGGCAAGCCACCGTGCTGTTCGATCCCGACAGTGGTGAAACGCGGTCGATGCGCAGCAAGGAAGACGCGCACGATTACCGTTATTTTCCCGATCCCGATCTGCTGCCGCTGGAAATCACGGCGGACTGGATCGCGGAAGTGAAGCGCGGAATGCCGGAACTGCCTGACGCGATGACCGCGCGTTTCATAGTCCAGTACGGCCTTTCCGCTTACGACGCAGCTCAGCTTGTCGCCACCCGCGACACCGCCCGTTACTTCGAGGACTGCGCAGCGGCCGCAGGCTTGGAAAATGCCAAGCTCTGCGCCAACTGGGTAATGGGCGAGTTGGCAGCCCGACTCAACAAGGAAGGACTGGAGATTGCCGCGGCGCCGCTTTCAGCGCAGCAACTCGCCGGCATCATTCGCCGCATTGCCGACAATACGATCTCCAACAAGATCGCCAGGGATGTGTTCGAGGCCCTCTGGGCCGGTGACGGAAAGGATGCCGACGCAGTGATCGAGGCGAAAGGCTGGAAGCAGATCACCGATAGCGGCGCGCTCGAGGCGCTGGTGGATGAGGTACTGGCTGCCAATCAGAAATCGGTCGAGGAATATCGCGCCGGCAAGGAAAAGGCTTTCAACGCGCTGGTCGGACAGACCATGAAGGCCACCCGCGGCAAGGCCAATCCGCAGCAGGTCACCGACCTGCTGAAGAAAAAACTCGGCGCCTGATTACTTCTTCGCGGCCGGTTTGGCTGCTGCAGCCGGCGGCTGCGCCGCCGGTGCGGCTTCGGGCAGTGCTGCTGGTGCCGGTGCAGTAGCCGGCACCGCAGGCGTCGCTTCGGTCGACTTCTTGCCCGTCAGCTCGAGATAGCGCTTCTTCTCCTCGGCGAAGCGGCCACGCACTTCTTCCATTTCCTTGAGCTTGGCATCCACCGTCCCCTGTTGCGCCTTGATTTCCTTTTCGTTGTCGCGGACCTCCGCCCTGACCTGATCCGGTAGCGGCTTGCCCTTGTAGAACTCCTTGTCCCCGTCAAGCTTCTGTTTCTTCTTGTTGGCTTCCTCCAGTCGCTGCTGGGCCTGCTTCAGGTTCTTGTCAATTTCGGCCAAGGCGCGATCTCGCGCCGAATTGATATCTTTTTCGCTGGAATAGGTTGACAGCAAGGCAATCGTGCGGCGGCGTTCCTCGCCCGCCTTTTTCTTCGCTTCTTCCTTCTTCGCCATTTCAGCGTCGCGGCGCGCCTGCTGCTCCTCGGTCAGCGGAGCTTCCACCTTTTTTGAGACAAAGCCGAGATTGTCGCGCTCTTCATAAGCCCGGCCCTGGCATGCCGGGGGCAAAAAATCACCGCACACCTTGCGCCCCTTGGCATCATCACAACAATAGATGCGTACCTGGGCAGCAACACCTTGGGCAAGCACGGCAGAAAAGATAAACAGCAGGACGGAAATCAGGCGCATGGGGGTTCTCCCGGAAGAGGTGTCATAGGCGTCATTCGATGCCGTAACGAACGCGATAAGCGCGCACGGCGGCGAGCTTGCTTTCAAGTTCCGGATGACCGGAAAGATATTCGATAAGGTCCGTCAAACTGGCGATGCTGATCACCGGAATGCCGTAATTCTGTTCCACTTCCTGGACTGCCGAAAGCTTGCTCTGACCACATTCCTGACGATCGAGCGCGATGACCACCGCAGCCGGCGTCGCTCCGGCATCATGGATCAGGTCCACCGATTCGCGTACCGACGTGCCCGCAGAAATCACGTCGTCGATGATCAGTACACGTCCCTTGAGCGGCGCGCCGACCAACGTGCCGCCTTCACCATGATCCTTGGCTTCCTTGCGGTTGTAGGCGTACGGGGCGTTGCGCCCAAGCCCTGCGAGCGCCATGGCTGCCCCGGCGGCGAGAGGAATACCCTTGTAGGCCGGCCCGAACAGGACGTCGAAATCAACGCCGGCCGCAAGAATGCGGCGCGCGTAGAAATCGCTGAGGCGCGACAACGAAGCGCCGTCGTTGAACAAGCCGGCATTGAAGAAATAGGGACTCAGACGACCGGCCTTGGTCTAGAATTCGCCGAAGCGCAACACGCCCAGTTCGCAAGCGAAGGCGATAAACTCGCGGCTCAGCTCGCTGGTGACGGCGCTGGCAACAGTAAAGGCGACGTTCGCATTCATCAAACGCATTCTACATGTTCAGGCACATGCTCCGAATACTCACTCTGAATCTCAATGGTATCCGTTCCGCCGCCAGCAAGGGGTTTTTCGAGTGGCTGGCGACGCAGCAGGCCGACATCGTCTGCGTCCAGGAACTCAAGGCGCAACTGGCGGACCTGACCCCCGCGCTGCGGGGTCCGGCGGGCTTTACCGGTTGCTTTCATGCCGCCGAGAAGAAGGGCTACAGCGGGGTCGGCATCTATTCCCGGCAGGCACCCGACCGCATCGTCGAAGGCTTTGGCAATGCCGAGTTCGATGCCGAAGGGCGCTACCTGCAAGCAGATTTCGGCAAGCTGTCGGTGGTCTCGCTGTACCTGCCTTCGGGTTCCAGTTCGGACGAGCGCCAGCAGGCCAAATTTCGCTTCCTGGATCAATTCCGGCCGCAACTCGAATGTCTGGCGCACGAAGCCCGACGCGACGGACGTGAAATCCTTCTGTGCGGCGACTGGAACATTGCGCACCGGCCGATCGACCTCAAGAACTGGAAAGCCAACCAGAAGAACTCCGGCTTCCTGCCTGAAGAGCGTGCCTGGCTCACTGCCGTCTTCGATGATCTGGGCTGGATCGACGTGCATCGCCGCTTGTTGCCCGAGGCAACCGGCGAGGCCTACACCTGGTGGTCAAACCGGGGGCAGGCGTGGGCCAAAAACGTCGGCTGGCGCATCGACTACCAGATCGCCACACCCGGCCTGGCCGCGGCGGCGCGCCGCGCGGCGGTCTATAAGGATCAGCGTTTCTCGGATCATGCGCCTCTGACGATTGATTACCATCTCCCACCGACGTGACAAACGTCATTGCGGCGCAGCGACAAAATCGGTAGTCTTGTCGTTTCAGTTTTTCATTTCAGGAGAAGACCATGAGCGACACGAGCGATGTCACCAAAGACAAACTGATTGCCGACGTCAGGCTGGTGATTGCCGACACCGAAGAACTGCTGCGCGCCACAGCCGGCCAGACGGGCGAAAAGATTGCCGAGATCCGGGCCAAAACCCAGGACCGCCTTGCTGCCGCCAAGATCAAGATGGCCGAAGCCGAAGCCGCATTGGTGGACAAGGCAAAGGAGGTCGGCCGCGTTGCCGACGACTACGTGCATGACAATCCCTGGCGCTCGGTGGGCGTGGCCGCGGGCTTCGGCTTCATCGTCGGTCTGCTGATCGGCCGTCGCTGAGCGCAGCAATGGGTGACGAGGCGGGCAGGGCGTCGGGCCAGCGCGGCTTGTTCGCGTCGACCAAGGGCTTGCTCGGCACCGGCGTCACCCTGCTCCATAACCGCCTCGAACTTCTCGGCGTGGAACTCGCCGAGGAGAGAGTGCGCCTGACTTCCCTGCTTGCCTACGGCGGTGCCGCATTCCTTTGCATTGCGGCGGGTCTGATCTTTCTCGCGATCTTTCTCACCGTGCTGCTGTGGGACAGCAACCGACTGCTGGCGCTGGGCATTTTTTCCGTGCTCTTCCTCGGCGCCGGCATCGCCAGCCTGACACTAGCGATGAGTTTGGCGCGATCAGGCTCGCAACTGTTTTCCGCGAGTCTGGCCGAACTGCGCAGGGATCGTGACGCACTGTCGACCGGCGACCAAACAAGACCGAGATGAACTCCAGCACGCTGGAACTCGCGCTAAGGAAGCAGCGGCTCCAGATCGCCGGCGAAGCTCTGCGCGCCGAGTTCGGCGCTTGCGCGGCCGGACTGGCCCCTGTCTTCAGCGGAGCAGACAGCGTGGCCGAAGGGGCCCGGTGGCTACGCCGCCACCCGGAATTTGCCGTTGCCGCAGGTGTCGCGCTCGCCGTCATCCGGCCGAAACGAGCCTGGCGCTGGGCGCGCCGCGCTTTTGTCGGTTGGCAGGTGTGGCGCAAGTTGCGTGATTATTTCAAGGACCACCAGACTCCCCCGGCTCTGCAACGGCGAACGCAGAAGAACCGTTGAGCAGGCCTCGCCCCAAACTTAGCGCCGGTAACGGCCCAGGTTTCTCTTTCGTCGTGTTTGGCACCTGGTGGAGAGCAGTCGCGCTCGGCCCTGTGGCACCAAGACTAACGCGCCCGTCGCTGGGAGCCGCCCTCGCTCGCCAGTGTTCGCTGACGTGATCGACGTTTCGATATGGGCGTGTTGGCAGAACCTGTTGGCCGTTCCAAAACCCACGTGTTGACGCTCACTGAAAATTGACCATTTAAGCGCCGTTGGCTGACTTAATCAGCTGCACGTTTAATTGTACGCACCCCCTCGCGGCTTGATCAATTCCTCAGGCGGCTTCAAGCTCGATATGCACACGCCGACCAAGAGCTGCCGCAATGTTTACCAGGGCGTCCAGCGAGAAACGCGAAATTCGGCCACGCAAGAGGTCATTGATCCGTGGCTGAGTCACGCCGCAACGCTTGGCCGCATCAACTTGTGTCCAGCCGCTCTCTTCAATCACGGCCGTAATCTTGTCCATCAATTCAGAGCGCACACGAAGATTTACCGCCTCTTCGGGGGTATCAGCAATGGCGTCCCATACGCTGGGGTAGCTCTCGATTTTTGGCTTGCTCATATGTCACCTCTCATCAGTTGGGCGAAACGCGCCTTGGCTGTTTCAATATCGCGCTTCGACGTTGCCTTTGTTTTCTTCTGGAAAGCATGCAGAACATAGACTGCATCAGCCAATCGGGCTGTGTAAATCACGCGAAAAGTACCTGCATCGTCCCACACCCGAATTTCCTCAACTCCTTTGCCCATCGAGGGCATCGGCTTGAAGTCGTTGGGTTGCTTGCCACGCTGCACCCGGTCAAGTTGCCGGCCTACATCCTGCCGTGCGTCTACTGGAAACTCACGCAAGCACTTGAGTGAGTCGCCTATGAATCGCAATGGTTTCATGTGGCCAAGTATATCAGTACGGATATACTTTACAAGCAGGCGTCAACAGTGCGGTGGACGATGACTGAAAAAGGCAGACCATGTTATTCGGTCAAGAAGTAGAAATGGTACGAACGGGCCACCACGAGTACACAGTGATTACATTTCGATTTTTTGCTTACCAACGAAAAAGGCCCCCATCGCTGGGGGCCTTGGTATTACTGGTGGTGATGAGTGGACTTGAACAACCGACCCCCGGATTATGAATCCGATGCTCTAACCGACTGAGCTACATCACCCTGCAAAGGGGCGGAATTATCCTCGTCGCACGCTTGCCTTGTCAAGGCAAGCACCGGTAGGCGACAATTGCGGCATGGACTTCGATATCGTGATTGTGGGTGGTGGCCTGGCGGGCTTGGCCTTGGCAGCGGCGTTGCGCCGCTCGACTTTGTCGGTGGCGCTGATCGAAGGCAAGCTGCCGGTTCTCCCCGAGGACTGGGATTCGCGCATTTATGCGATCAGCCCGAGCAATGCTCGCTTCCTCGACGCCATCGGCGCGTGGCGTCACTTGGATGTGACACGTATGCAGGCCGTGCGGGCCATGGAGATTCACGGCGACGCCGGCGGCCGGCTGGATTTCACCGCCTACGGCAGCGGCGTGTCGGAACTGGCCTGGATCCTTGAATCATCGCTTATGCAACGCGAGTTGTGGGAGACGGTCAAACGCCAGGGCAACTTGAGCCTGCTTTGCCCGGCGCGCCCGCAAGCACTCGCGTTGGGACCCGATGCGGCACAACTAACGCTGGAGGATGGGCGCAAACTTTCCACGCGACTGATAGTCGCCGCGGATGGTGCCGACTCCTGGACCCGCGCTGCGGCAGGCGTGGACGTGCGCTTTGACCCTTATGACCAGCTCGGAGTGGTAGCCAACTTCACGGTCGAGCAGCCGCACCGCGACACGGCGTTTCAGTGGTTCCGCAACGACGGGGTACTGGCCTGGCTGCCGCTACCGGGCAATCGCATCTCGATGGTCTGGTCCACCCCGGAAGAGCATGGGCGCGAGCTATTGGCACTCGATCACGCGGCGCTATGCGCCCGTGTGGCCGCAGCGGGCGACCTGCGTCTGGGAGCGCTGGAGCTGATTACACCGCCGGCCGGCTTTCCGCTGCGCCTGATGCGTGCGCCGCACTCGGTGGCACCGCGGTTGGCGTTGATTGGCGATGCTGCGCATACCATCCATCCGCTGTCCGGTCACGGCATCAACCTGGGTTTCCAGGACGCACAAGCACTGGCGGCCGTGCTGTGCGACAAACCTGGTCACGTCGATTGCGGGGATCTGGCGTTGTTGCGCAGCTACGAGCGGGCGCGCAAGGAAGAAGTGGTGACTTTGCAGACCGTGACTGATAGTCTGCACGACCTTTTCCGTCCCACGGAAGGCCCTTTGCCCCGTTTGCGCAACTTCGGATTGAACCTCACCAATGCTTTGCCGGTCGTAAAGGACTTGCTGGTCCGCTACGCACTTGCGTCCTGAATCGCCGGCATCCTGAAACCCCCTGGAGAACTCATGAAACTACCCCTGCTTGCGGCCGCTCTGGCCTGTGTATCCATCGTCGCGATTGCCGACGAGGCCGATGTGAAGAAAGCCGTCGAGGCCAAGCTCGGTAAGGTCGAAAAGATCACCAGGGCGCCCATAGCCGGCATCTGGGAAGTGACCGCGAACAATCAGACGTTCTACACCGATGACAAAGCCGTTTACGTGTTGCTGGGCTCTCTGCTGGAAACCAAGACGGGCAAGAATGTCACGGCGGAACGCCAGTTCAATGCGCTCCCGCTCGATCTGGCCCTGAAGCAGGTGCGCGGGTCCGGTAAGAACATCCTGGTGACCTTCGAAGATCCTAATTGCGGTTACTGCAAGAAGCTGGCGAAAGAGATCCAGGCGCTGAAGGATGTGACGGTATACACCTTCCTTTTGCCGGTACTAGGTGATGATTCCTACGAGAAGTCCAAGGCGATCTGGTGTGCGCCGGACAGGTCCAAGGCCTGGACCGACTGGATGAACCACGGCAAGGTGTTGCCCGCCATACCCGCCAAGTGCGATACCGCAGGGCTGGACAAATCTGCGCAGCTTGGCGCGAGATTGCGCATAAACGGCACGCCTTCGATCTTCTTCGCCAACGGCGAACGAGTTCCCGGCTACATTCCGGCCTCGGAAATCGAAAAGCACTTCGCCGCAACGGGCGGCTGAACAGCAGGCCCTTTGCGGGCCGGCGTCAGGCCGCCACCGCCTCATTCGGCAGCCACACGGTAAACACCGAGCCGCCGGTCGGCGGGCAGGCCACGTCAATTCGGCCGCCGTAGCGCTGCACCAGGCCGAGGCTCACCCACAGACCCAAGCCAGTGCCATCGCTGGTCTTGGTGGTGAAGAAGGGGTCAAACAGGCGTTCCCGGTCTTGTGGTGCGATGCCGGGCCCACTGTCGCCGACGGCGACAAAGCCGCCCTTGATGCCCCCCTCCTCGCGGTCGCCGCTGGCCAGCAGCAGCGTGCCGCCCTCGGGCATAGCCTGCAGCGCGTTCACGATGAGATTGATCAGCACCTGCTGCAACTCGTTGCGATTCACCGTCACCGGCCGTGTGGCGTGCATTTCCTGCATCACGGCAACGCTGGTCTTCTTCATCTGGTGCGCCACCAGCACCAGGCTGTCCTGCACCACCTGGTCTAGACGCACCGGCTCCAGATAGCCGGCATATTCCGCGGGTCGTGCGAACTGCAGCAGCTTGGTGACAATCAGGCGAATGCGGAACACCTGATCCTGGATCAGGCGAATTTCCGGCAGTGCCGGCTCGGCCGCGTCTCCCAAGGTTTCGCGCAGCACATCGAGATTGCCCTGGATCACCGCCACCGGATTGTTGATTTCATGCGCCACGCCGGCGGCAAGCTGACCGATCGCGGCGAGCTTCTCCGACATCACCAGGCGCTGTTGCGCCGAGCGCAGCGTCTGGTTGGCGGCAGCCAGTTCCTGCGTGCGTTCCGCCACCTTGCTGTCAAGCTCGCTGCCCCAGCGTTGCAGTGCATCGGTCTGCGCCGCCAGGCGATCGAGCAGGCGATCGAAGTGGGCGGCCAGTTCGGCCAGTTCGTCCGCTGCGGTCGAGTCCGTCAAATCGCCGCCGACGCGCGCCTCGGTCTGGCCGGACTCGATCGCGCTCATGGTGCCATGCATGCGCTCCACCGGCTGCGAGACATGCCGCGCCAGGCGCCGGGAAACCAGCGCCGCCAGCGCCACGGTCAGCACAAACAGCAGAGCCACCGCGGCCAGCGCCAACTGCCGCGCGCGCTGAAAAGGCTCCTCGAGAAAGCCGACATACAACATGCCGACGCGCTGCCCCGCGCTGTCCATGATGGGTTCATAGGCCGAGACATACCAGTCATTGACCACGAAGGCGCGATCCAGCCAGGTGCGGCCTTCATCGAGTACGGTGTGGCGTACCGCCGCCGAAACGCGGGTGCCGATGGCCCGTTCGCCCTCGAACAGTCGGACGTTGGTGCCGATGCGCACGTCGTCGAGAAACAGCGTGGCTGTGCCTGCGCTGCCCGACGGCAGCGTGCCTTCCGGATAGACGATGTCGTTGATGCGGTCCACGAAATCGAGATTCTTGTTGAGCAGCAGCCCGCCGACCAGAAACTGGGTCAACGCCTCGCCGTCGACCGCAACTGGCGCCACGCTGTGAATGACCATGCCGCGCGACTCATCGGTTTGAACCGTGGGCGTCGCGTTGCGCGTGGCAATCAATGGCGTGTGGGCCTTTTCCGCCAGCGCCGGATCGATCGCGGCCAACACGCCGGCAGCGAAAATGTCGACTTCGGTGCGGGCGTCAGGCTGCTTCAGTCGCGCCGCCGCGAGCGGATACGCCATCCCCGCGGTCGGGCCACCGCTGGCGGCGCGCACCCGCCCCTCGGCGTCGAGCAAAATCAGGAAATCCACCCCCAGTTGTGCGCGAGCTTCGTGCAGCAATGCGGTCGTCGCGGAAACCGGGCTGCGCGCGCGCAATGCGCGCGCAAGCCGCTCGGAGCCGGCCAGCGCTTCGACGCGGCGGCCGACGCCGTCCTTGACCTGTTCGAAATAGCCATGGGCTACCGCCAGGTCGCTGCGCACCTTGGTGATCAACAGGCGGTCGTAATACACCGCGCCCCAGCCGGCGAGTATGCCGATCAGAATCGGCACCGCGACCAGCAGCGGGCCGAGTGCGAGCGCCAGCAGTTTGAAGCGCAGCGAGCCGTGAAAACGCTCGCGCAGGCGGGAGAAAATCCCTAGACTCCCCACGCCGCGCACTTGCGCTCCAGCGTCTTGCGCGAAACGCCAAGCCGTCTCGCCGCCTCCGACTTGTTGCCCTTGCAGGTTTCGAGCACGCCCAGAATGTGGCGGCGCTCGATGGCGGCGAGCGATGCCTCGCTGCTCGGCTCAAGAGTCGGCGCTGGCGACGCGGCGCTGGCCTCCTCATCGGGCACGAAATCGTCGGCAAAGTAGCCAAGGATCAGCGAGCGTTCGATCAGGTTCTTGAGTTCACGCACGTTTCCCGGCCAACTGTAGCGGGCCAGGCGCGCCAGCGCCGCAGCGTCGCGTGCGAGTTCGGCCACGCCCAGGCGCGGCGAGAGTTGGCCGATGAAGTAATCGACCAGGTCCGGCACATCGTCGAGCCTGTCGCGCAACGGCGGCAACACCACCTCGACCACCTGCAGCCGGTAATAGAGATCGCGGCGAAAACGCCCCGCCGCGACTTCCTCGACCAGCTTGCGGTTGGTGGCGGCGACCACACGCACATCCACCGGCACTTCCTGCTCCGACCCCACCGGGCGCACCTTGCGCTCTTCCAGCACGCGCAGCAGCTTAGCCTGCAGCGGCAGGGGCAGCTCCGAGATTTCGTCGAGAAACAGCGTGCCGCCGCGCGCGTAATAGAACAAGCCTTCACGGCCCGCTGCGGCACCTGTAAACGCTCCCTTGACATGGCCGAACAGCTCCGACTCGATTAGATGTTCGGCGATCGCCGCGCAGTTGATCGGTACGAAGGGGCCGTCGGCGCGCTGGCTCATGCGATGCAGGGCACGGGCGGCGAGTTCCTTGCCGGTGCCCGATTCGCCATGGATCAGCACGGTCGAGGGTGTCGGTGCGATGCGCTTGATACGGGCGCAGACATCGCGAATCGAGGTCGACTTGCCGATCATTCCTTCGATGCTGTCAGCGCGCTGATCCAGTTCCCGACGCAGGACGAAGTTCTCGCGCCGCAGCGACGAGCGCTCGAAACAGCGCTTCACCGCGTTCAGCATCTGCGCCACGGAAAACGGCTTCAGCAGAAAGTCGGCGGCACCGGCCCGCAGTGCGTCAATCGCAGTTTCGAGATCGGCGTAGGCAGTCATCAGCACCACGTCGCCGACAAAGCCCTGGTCGCGCAACTGGTGCAGCCATTCGACACCCGAACGGCCGGGCAGCGAGATGTCGAGCACGATCAGATCGAAGTGGCGCCGGCTGAGCAATTCCGCGGCCTCTTCCACGCTCCCTGCGGTAGCCACCCAGCCGCAACGCTGGGCCAGCGAGCGCTGGAGAAAGCTGACCATGCCCGGCTCGTCATCGACCACCAGTACCGACTGGTGTTTCCATGTCGAAAGATCAACATCCGCAACGGCGGGCAATGAACCCAATGGCATCTCCTCGATGGCCGACGACGCTCAGTGCCGGCGCGCGCCGGCGAGATCTTCGGGGGTGTTGATATTGGCGAAGGCGGCCGTATCGTCGAAATCCACCACGGCCAGCTTGACCTCCTCGAACCAGCGGTCAATCTTGCGACCGCCGCCTTGCAGAAAGTGCTCCAGCGAGGGCAGCAGGCTGCGCTTCAGCAAGGCGAATACCGGCTGCAGTCGCTGTTCGCTGCGCACCACCGCGAGTTCGGCGCCAGCCTCGGCAGCGGCAGCGGCCAGGCGCGTCACCAGATCGTGCGGAAGAAACGGCGAATCGCAGGGCACCGTTACCAGCCAAGGAGTGGTGCAGGCCAACAATCCGGCATGGAACCCGGCCAGTGGGCCGGAAAAGCCTCCGATTGCATCGCTCACGACCGGCAAGCCATAGCTCTGCCACTCCTCGAGATTGCGGTTGGCGTTGATCAGCACTTGGCCAACCTGGGGTCGCAGCCGTTCGAGCACCCAGCTTGCCATCGGTTTCCCGTCGATGGCCATCAGCCCCTTGTCTGCTCCTCCCATTCGGCGACCGAGCCCACCCGCGATCAGCAGGCCGGTCACGGCAGAGGGGCCGATTTGTTCCATTTCCATTTGATTCCGCCCCATCTACTGATTTTCCCTCCGATTTGGACATTTTGTCCAGCATGGACCGATCCGATTGCGTCGATTTGTCTCAACTCATTGCACCAAATTTGCAAATCTTTGCAACATCTTGATTTTCCTCCATGCCGATACAGGCATGGAAATCGCTTTATATCTCAAGCTAGGCGACATTCATACAAGAATAATGGAGGAGACATGAAACTACACGCTTGCTTGCGTACGTTTGCCATCGGCGTCTGCAGCAGCCTGCTGCTGGGCGCCATGCTCCCCGCCCAGGCCGCCGATCCGGCACCGGCCAGTGCCGGCGCCGGTCCGCTCAAGCTGAGCCAGACCGACGGCCACAACGCAGCGCCGATGTGGCGCGACGTGCGTCGCGGCGATCCCGGCGTCACCACCGTCAAGGGCGCCGAGACCGGCGTTCTGGTGCAATCCGAAGGTAACGCCTGGCGCAGGTTGCGCAATGGCCCGGTCACGCTGACCGGCGGCATACTGTTGCTGGTCGTCTTTGGCGCGATCTGGGCGTATTACGCGTGGAAGGGCCAACTGCGGCTGTCGTCGCCGCCTACCGGGCGCAAGATTCCCCGATTCACGCTGACCGAGCGCGTGGTGCATTACACGGTGGCCGGTTGCTTTGTGCTGCTCGCGACCGGCGGCCTGATGATGATTTTCGGCAAGCACGTACTGGTGCCATGGCTTGGCCACACGGTGTTTTCGTTACTGATGCAGTTGCTGAAACCGGTGCACAATTTCCTCGGCCTGGTGTTCGCTGCGGCCCTCGTGGTGATGATCGTGATGTGGGCCAAGGACAATATCTGGGACCGATTCGACGCCGAATGGATACGGCGCGCCGGCGGGCTGCTCGACCACAGTCATGTCCCTGCCGGGCGCTTCAATTTCGGCGAAAAGGCCTGGTTCTGGTTCGGCGTCACCATCCTCGGCCTGACCGTCAGCGCCTCCGGCTTCCTGCTCGACTTTCCAGGCATCCTCGAACTGCGCGCCAGCCTGCAGACCACCAATCTGGTACATGGTATCGGCGCCCTGATGCTGACATTGATGGCGATGGGCCACATCTATATCGGCACGATCGGGGTCGAAGGGGCGCTGGATGCGATGAAGACCGGCGAGGTCGATGAAGTCTGGGCCAAGGATCACCACTCGGCCTGGTTCGAGCAAGTCACCGCCAAGAACAAGCGCGCCTGATGAATCCTCCGCAGGCAGTCGTCGTCGCCGTTGGTTTCACGCGTCTGACGCTGGTCAGCCGCTGGGCCGACCATGTCTGGCGTTTGGTCGCCATGGCGCCGGCGGGTGCCGAGCTCGCGGGCGCTGACTTGGTGCGCGACAATCTTGAACTGCGGCTGCATTCCGACGAGGCCGAGAACTACCTGCTCAATCTCACCACGCCCGAGCCCATGATGTTCGTGGTCTGGCGGCTGGAGGACGAACACGGAGAAGAGCGACCGACGGTGCTGATGGTGACGGTCAGTTACGGCGAAGCGGCGCGCATGCTGGATGCCGGCGAAAACGTCGAGGGCGCGCCGCTACCGCCCGACCTCAAGGGATGGATCGAGGATTTCGCCCGTCACCATTACCAGCCGCCGGAAAAGAAGACGAAGAACAAACGCTATGCAACGAGCCGGCAGGAGCATCGCGCATGATCGCGCAGCACGGCGAGAACTTCTTCTCGCGCTGGGCGCGCCTGAAACAAACAGGCGGCGAACCGATGCCGGCCTCGGCCCCGGCGCCAGCCAATACGGTTCCGTTGCCTGACCCGGCGACGTTGCGTTTCGAAGACGACTTCACCGGCTTCCTGCGCCAGGAAGTCGAAGAACGACTCAAGCGCGTGGCGCTGAAAAAGCTGTTTCATTCTGCTGAGTTCAATGTGATGGACGGCCTCGATACCTATATCGACGACTACTCGCTACCCGACCCGATCGACGAGGCGACGCTCCGTTCGCTGGTCCACGCCAGGGAACTGTTGTTCGACGAGCCATCGGCGGCGGTTGCAGCAGCCGGGCCGGCGGCCAATGCCGCCCCCGCAACGGAAGAAGTCCGGGCAACCGCGGAAGGAAGCAGTGATGTCGGTTAATCAATCCAGGTCCGCCGTCCCCTGTCTGACCTGCACCTGCAACGGCAGCATACCGGCCGCGGCGTTTGCCGCCGGTGGTTTCGTCGGCAAGGAAGCGCCGGTCAAGGCTTTGTGCCGCGGCGACGTCGGCACTTTTCGCGAGGCGGTGCGGCAAAACGGCCCGGTGCTGGTTGGCTGCACCCAGGAGGCGGCCTTCTTCAGCGAAATGGCTGATCGTCTCGGGTCACCGGCCGAACTGCGCTTTGTCAATCTGCGCGAACTGGCCGGCTGGTCGCATGAGGCGGCGGCGGCCGGACCGAAGATTGCCGCTCTGCTGACGATGGCCACCGCCCCGGCACCATCGCCGGTGCCCAGCGTCGACCTGAGCTCCGGCGGCAGCCTGGTAATCGTTGGCCCGGCCGAAGTTGCCATTGACTGGGCGCAGCGGCTCGGCGACCAACTCGACGTCACCGTGCTGGCCACCGACGGCGCAGGCTTGCCTGCCCGACGCGACTTCCCGATCCGGGACGGCCGAGACATCCGGCTTTCCGGATATCTCGGCGCCTTCGAGCTCTCCTGGAAAGCCGCCGGACCGATCGACCTGGAGCGCTGCACCGGTTGCGGCGCCTGCGTCAGCGCCTGCCCCGAGCATGCGATTACCCGTGGCAGCGGAATCACTGGCGGCTTCGGCCCGCACCACGAAGCGGCGCGCTGCACGCCCGGCGGCGCCTGCCGCGATGCCTGCATCAGTGCCTGCGGCGATCTTGCCGCAATCGATTTTGCGCGCTTGGCGGCACCCGCCACCGTGGAGCGCTTCGACCTGGTGCTCGATCTTTCGCGGCAGCCGTTGCTGCGTTCGCCGCACCTGCCCGACGGCTACCTGGCGCCAGGGTCCGACCCTCTGGCGCAAAGCGAGGCGGCGCGCGCGCTGACCGGCCTGGTCGGCGAATTCCAGAAGCCGCTCTATCTGGCGCACAGCGAAGCGCGCTGCGCTCATCATCGCCAAGGCAAGACCGGCTGCACGCGTTGCATCGACGTCTGCTCGACCAGCGCGATCAGCAGCGTCAACAACCGCATCGTCGTCAGCGCCGAACTCTGTGCCGGCTGCGGCGGCTGCGCCACGGTCTGCCCGACCGGCGCCGCGCGCCATGTCTATCCGTCGCCGACCGAGCTGATGGCCTTGATCCGGCGCGGGCTGGTGCGCTATGCCGAGGTGGGCGGTCGGGACTCCTGCCTGCTGATCCACGCCGCCAGCCGTCGCGACGCCCTGATCGAACTCGGGCGCGACGGCAAGGGTCTGCCCGCACGCGTGATCCCGTTTGAAGTCCACGACGTTGCGGCATTCGGCCTCGACTACGCGCTGGCGACTATCTGCTACGGCGCCGCGCAGCTGAGGATCATGGTCGACGCCGACCAACCGGACGGCTACCGCCAGGCCTTGCAGAAGCAGGTCGATCTGGGCAATCTGATTCTCGCCGCGCTCGGCATGGGCAGCGGACGGCTGGCGCTGGTCGCGGAAGACGATCTGGCCGGCGCACTGTGGAGTCTGCCCGTACAGGCGGCGCTGCCGGCACCCGCTTCCTTCGTCTTCCCCATCGAGAAGCGCAGCGCGCTCGACATGGCGCTCACCCATCTTGCCCTGCGGTCGCCCGCGGCGCCGAGCACCATCGATCTCCCGGCGAAAGCCCCGTTCGGCGCCATCGGGGTCAATGCCGGCACCTGCACGCTGTGCATGTCCTGCGTCGGCGCCTGCCCGACCGGTGCGCTGCTGGACACCCCCGAAGAACCGAAACTGCGCTTCATCGAACGCAATTGCGTGCAGTGCGGCCTCTGTGCCCAGACCTGTCCCGAGCAGGCAATCACGCTCACGCCGCGCCTGTGGCTTGACGAAGATGCCCGCCGCGCGCGCACCTTGAACGCGACCGAACCCTTCCACTGCGTTTCCTGCGCCAAGGTCTTCGGCACGCAGCAGATGATTTCCGCCATGCTCACCCGCCTTTCTGGTCACAGCATGTTCTCCGGCGCAGCCGAGCTCCGCCGCTTGCAGATGTGTGCCGACTGCCGGGTCATCGACATGATGAAAAACCCGAAGGAAATGTCCGTGATGGCGGACTTCCCGGGAGCGCGCCCATGACCGCCGCGCTGCTGGTCGCTACCGACGATGAAGTGCGCGCCGATTGCTACCGGGTGCTGGCACGCCTGTTCGCGGCGCCACCCGATACCGCGCTGTTGGCCATCCTGGCAGACGCCGCAAGCGGCACCGACGATGAACTGGGCAATGCCTGGAACGAGCTCTGCACGCTAGCTGCGGGAGTTATGCGCAGCGGTATCCGCGGGGACGGCGCTGACGATACGGCGCTGAGTCGCCTTGCCGACGAATACAGCGGACTGTTCTTCGGCGTCGGTGAACCGCGCGTCATGCTGTATGGATCCTGGTACCAGAGCGGTTCTATGATGGATGTGCCGCTCGCCCGTCTGCGCGATCACCTGGCGCGGCTGGGCTTCCAGCGCGATCCGCAAGTGCGCGAGCCGGAAGACCATTTCGCCGCCCTGCTCGAAGTAATGGCGATGCTGGTGGCCGACGGGCGCGCCGAGCAGGCCGATTTTTTCCGCCGCCACCTGGCGTCCTGGTACGTACACCCGTGTCAGCGGCTGGAAGCGGATAACAGCGAGTTCTATCGGGCGGCGGCGCGTTTTGCGCGCGGCGTCCTCGATGGCGAACGTGAATTGTTGGCACGCTAGGTTTTCTTGTGTGTGCCATCCGAGTGTCCTTGAGGAGGAGAGATGATGAAACCTGAAGATCGCCAAAAACCCGAAGCCAATCTGCGCCGGCGCAGTTTTCTGCTAACTGCCTCGCTCGGCAGTGCGGGCGCAGTTGCCGCTGCCATGGCAACGCACAGCCCGATTACACCGGAGATCTCGGCCGCCGAATCGGAGGCCAAGGGCAGCGGCTACCAGAGTTCCGATCACGTCTTGCACTACTACCGCACCACGCGCACTTGAGGAGGACACCATGCTGATGCAAAAGAACAAGACTGCCGCCACGCGCCGGTCCCGACTGACCCGCGATGTCTCGCTCAGCGCACCGGAAACCATCGACCGGCGCACCTTCCTCAAGCGCTCCGGCATCGGCCTCGGCGTTGGTGCGGTGGCCGGCCAGCTCGGCGGCGGCATGATGCGCCAAGCCGAAGCCGCCGACCCGGGAAAGGAAGGCAAGGTCGAGATACGCCGCACCGTCTGCACCCACTGCTCGGTCGGCTGTGCGATCGATGCCGAGGTAGTCAACGGCGTCTGGGTCGGCCAGGAACCGGTATTCGATTCACCGATCAACCTCGGCGCCCACTGTGCCAAGGGCGCCTCGGTACGCGAGCACGGCCACGGCGAGATGCGCCTCAAGTACCCAATGAAGCTGGTCGACGGCAAGTACCAGAAGATCAGCTGGGACCAGGCGCTGAAGGAAATCGGCGAAAAGCTGCTGGCGATCCGCAAGCAACACGGTCCCGACGCGGTCTACTGGATCGGCTCCTCGAAGCACAGCAACGAACAGTCCTACCTGATGCGCAAGTTCGTCTCCTTCTGGGGTACCAACAACTGCGACCACCAGGCCCGCATCTGCCACTCGACAACCGTCGCCGGCGTCGCCAATACCTGGGGCTATGGCGCGATGACCAACTCCTATAACGACATGCAGAACGCCAAGGCGATCTTGTTCATGGGATCGAACGCGGCGGAAGCCCACCCGGTGGCAATGTTGCACGTGCTGCACGCCAAGGAAAACGGCACCAAGATCATCGTCGCCGACCCGCGGTTCACACGCACGGCGGCAAAGGCCGACCAGTACGTGCGGTTCCGTTCCGGCACCGACATTCCGGTGATCTGGGGCATCCTGCACCAGGTCTTCAAGAACGGCTGGGAAGACAAGCAGTACATCAACGATCGCGTCTATGGCATGGACAAGGTGCGCGAGGAAGTCGCCAAATGGACTCCGGAGAAAGTCAAGGAAGTATCCGGCGTCGATGGCGAAACGCTGCTCAAGGTCGCCGAAACCATGGCCATGAACCGGCCTTCCAGCATCGTCTGGTGCATGGGTCAGACCCAGCACACCATAGGCAACGCCATGGTGCGGGCCTTCTGCGTGCTGCAACTGGCATTGGGCAACATCGGCAAATCCGGCGGTGGCGCCAACATCTTCCGCGGCCATGACAACGTGCAGGGCGCCACCGACCTCGGCCCCAATCCCGATTCCCTGCCCGGCTACTACGGCATCATCGCCGGCGCATGGAAACACTGGGCGCGCGTCTGGGGTGTCGATTACGAATGGATCAAGAGCCGCTACGCCTCCGAGGCGATGATGACCAAGCCGGGCATCACGGTCTCGCGCTGGATCGACGGCGTACTGGAAAAGAACGAGAACATCGACCAGGGGCCCAACCTCAAGGCTGTCGTGTACTGGGGCATGGCGCCCAACTCGCAGACGCGCGGCAAGGACATGATCGAGGCCATGAAGGCGCTCGATCTGCTGCTGGTGGTCGATCCCTACCCCTCGGCCACCGCGTCGATGGCGGCGATGGCGCGCAAGGACGGCGTCTACCTGCTGCCGGCATCGACCCAGTTCGAGACGGTCGGCTCCGTCACGGCGTCGAACCGCTCGTTGCAGTGGCGCGAGAAGGTCATCGAACCGCTGTTCGAGTCCAAGCCCGACCACGTCATCATGTATCTGCTGGCGCAGCAGTTCGGCTTCGAGAAGGAATTCACCAAGAACATCAAGGTGACGAACAACGAGCCGAGCATGGAAGACACGCTGCGCGAGATCAACAAGGGCGCCTGGACCATCGGCTACACCGGCCAGTCGCCCGAGCGCCTCAAGCTGCACATGAAGAACATGCACACCTTCGATGTGAAGACGCTGAGGGCCAAGGGCGGCCCGTGCGATGGTGACTATTTCGGCCTGCCCTGGCCCTGCTACGGCACGCCGGAGATGAAGCACCCGGGCAGTCCGAATCTATACGACACCAGCAGGCACGTGATGGACGGTGGCGGCAACTTCCGCGCCAACTTCGGCGTCGAGCGCGACGGCGTCTCGCTCCTGGCCGGCGACGGCTCGGCGTCGAAAGGCGCCGACCTGCAGTTCGGCTATCCGGAATTCGATCATGTCCTGCTCAAGAAACTGGGCTGGTGGGACGACCTTACCGAGGCAGAAAAGAAGGAAGCCGAAGGCAAGAACTGGAAGACCGACCTGTCCGGCGGCATCCAGCGCGTGGTGATGCAAGTGCACGGTTGCCACCCCTTCGGCAATGCCAAGGCGCGCGCCCTGGTGTGGAACTTCCCAGACGGCGTGCCCTTGCATCGCGAGCCCCTGTACTCCACGCGCGCCGACATGATCGAGAAATACCCGACCCACGACGACAAAAAAGCCTTCTGGCGTCTGCCCACGCTGTTCAAGAGCGTGCAGCAGAAGAACAAGGACATCGGCAAGGACTTCCCGCTGATCCTGACCTCGGGCCGCCTGGTGGAATACGAAGGCGGCGGCGAGGAGACCCGTTCCAACCCGTGGCTGGCCGAGTTGCAGCAGGACATGTTCGTCGAGATCAACCCGAAGGCGGCCAACGATCGCGGCATCCGCAATGGCGAGGATGTCTGGGTCAAGACGCCGACCGGCGCTCAGCTCAAGGTCAAGGCCCAGGTTACGGAACGCGTCGATGCCAGCACCTGCTTCATGCCATTTCACTTCTCCGGGCGCTGGATGGGCGAGGACATGCTCAAGTATTACCCGGAGGGGGCGCACCCGATCGTGCGCGGCGAGTCGGTCAACACCGCCACAACCTACGGCTACGACAGCGTGACGATGATGCAGGAAACCAAGACGACCGTTTGCCAGGTCGTGAAGGCTTGAGGAGAAGACGATGGCACGCATGAAATTTCTCTGTGATTCGGAGCGCTGCATCGAGTGCAACGGCTGCGTCACCGCCTGCAAAAACGAGAACGAAACCCCGTGGGGCATCCAGCGCAGGCGCGTCGTCACGCTCGGCGACGGCCTGCCCGGCGAAAAGAGCGTCTCGGTGGCCTGCATGCACTGCTCCGACGCACCGTGCATGGCGGTCTGCCCGACCGACTGCTTCTACCGCACCGACGAAGGCGTGGTGCTGCACGACAAGGACCAGTGCATCGGCTGCGGCTACTGTTTCTACGCCTGTCCGTTCGGCGCACCGCAGTTCCCGCAGGAAGGCAACTTCGGCATCCGCGGCAAGATGGACAAATGCACCTTCTGCGCCGGTGGCCCCGAAAAGGACGGCTCGCCTGACGAGTACAAGAAATACGGCGGCAACCGACTCTCCGAAGGCAAGCTGCCGCTCTGCGCAGAAATGTGCTCGACCAAGGCACTGCTCGCCGGCGATGCCGACGTGATCTCGGAGATCTTCCGCGAGCGCGCTCTGACTCGCGGCAAAGGCGGCGAGCTTTGGGGCTGGCAACAGGCGTATGGCAAGGACGGCGCACCGGCACCGGCAAAGAAGGAGGTCCAGAAATGAGAATGCTCACAGCGATGCTGATCAGCGCCGGCCTGCTGGCCGGCTGCGGCGAAACGGTCCAGACGGCAGGCGACTATCGGGGCAAGACCGATGCCAAGCCCTACGAGGCCAACTACGGCGGCGACAAGGCGAAGTGGGAATCCACCTTGCGTGCCCGCAACCAGAGCCAGAACGAATACAAGCGCGTCCAGTAAAGGGGAACCCACCATGAAAGTTGCCGCATTCATCGTCAGCATCGCCCTTGTTGCCGGCAGCGCCTTCGCCAAGCTGCCCGATGCTTCGCCCGAAGCCAAGGCCAAGGCAGACTTGGCCAAGGCCGAGAACGCGCACAAGGACAAGATCGCCGCCTACCAGCTCTGCCAGTCGCAGGACAAGACCGCCAAACGCTACCTCGCCACGCCGGAAGGCAAGGGCAAGAAACCAGCGAGCGGGACTGCCTGCGCCGATCCGGGCAAGTTCGTGCCGCCGGTGACGGTTGCCGCAGCACCGGCAGCTGCACCTGCTCCACCGGCGGCAGCCGCTCCAGCCGCCGCCGCACCAGCAAAGAAATAGGGGAACCACGATGCTGATGGAACGTCGCCCCCTGCTCTCCGAGGCGCGCTGCGAACCGGTGATTGCCGGCAGCGTGCTCGATCAGGACGGGAACCGGCTGCCGACGCAGATGCCGGGCGAACGCGCGCTGACCCTGTATCTCGACAAGCGCGAGATCGTCACCCTGATGAGCCTCGGCCAGTTACCCGAAGCCTTGGTGCTCGGCTACCTGCGCAACCAGCGTTTGGTAGAGAACCTGCGCGACATCGCTTCGATCCAGGTGGATTGGGACGTCGGCGCGGCGGCCATTGCCACGCTCAACGGTGATGGCGGCGAGCGCTGCGACGATCTGCTGCGCCGTCGTACCGTGACTGCCGGCTGCGGCCAGGGTACCCAGTTCGGCAACGCGCTGGAGCGCTTGGCGCCGCTGCGGGACGACGGCTTCCGCATCGCCCGCTCCACCCTGTTCGCCCTGGTCGATCAGGTGCGTCAACTCGACACCGTATATAAGCGCTCAGGCGCCGTGCATGGCTGCGTGCTCGCAGCCGGCAGCCGCATCCTCCATCACGTCGAGGACATCGGTCGCCACAATGCAGTGGATTCGATCTCCGGCCTGATGTGGATGGAGGGCGAAGCGGGGTCCGACAAGCTGTTCTATACGACCGGCCGGCTGACCTCGGAAATGGTGATCAAGGTGGTCGAGATGGGCATCCCGGTGCTGGTCTCCCGCTCCGGCACCACCGAAATGGGTCTCGACGTAGCGCGCCAGTGCGGCGTCACCCTGATCGGTCGCGCCCGCAACGAACGCTTCATGGTCTTCAATGGCGCCGAGCGTATCGATTTCGCCGCATAGGATCTTGAGAGTCGGCGCTGGCGGTACGGCGATTTGCGATGCCGCGTGTCTTAGCCTGGCGCAGGGTTGATGGTTCGGGCAGCGGCGGCCTGTGCCTCCACCTCGCGGTGCCGTCCCGTAGCGAGGCCGTAGATGCGCAGCAGATCCTCTTCTGAAATATCGATGAAGGAATCCATTTGCGTCAGGGCGAAGACGAAGTCCTCATGCGAAATCGCCTCGTAGCCGGCGCTGGCGGCTTGCGCCTTGACAGCATGACGCGCCAGGGAAACGGGATACCTGCGCCATGGAAAGAATGCATTGAATACGACAGCTGCGGCAAGCAACACCAGCGCATTGAGCAGCACCGGCGCCAGCACCAGGCCGAAACCCAGGGCGCGCAAAGACTCGCCGCCCAGCACGGCCGCCAGCGCCGTTGCCCCGCCTGGCGGATGGATGCAGCGCAGGTAGTGCATCGCGGCGATGGACAGGCCCACCGCGACCGCGGCTGCGAATGCCGCGTCCGGCACCAGCTGCGCGCAGGAGACGCCTATCAACGCAGACACCAGATGCCCGCCGAACACCGGCCATGGCTGTGAGAGCGCTCCATGGGGCACAGCGAAGACGAGCACCGTCGAGGCACCGATGGAAAAGATCAACAGCGGCCCCGATGGCGGGCTGCCGAATGCGTGGCTGGCAACATAGACCGCAAGCAGGCCGACAAAACCGCCAAGCGCGGATACCAGCCGCTCACGGTGACTTACCGGGCTGAATTCGATACCCAGCATTTTCTGCCACGGCGACTGCGGCGCCGGATTCGTAGCGGTCATCTCAATTCCTCGACAGGGGTCGGCGGTGAACCATACATTACTCATCCCAGTTCGATCATCACAGATTCGCATGAGGTCATGAAGAACGGTATCGCCCCCACGTCAAGGCATGGCAGCCTGTCGCTCCGCCCATCTTCAGCGCTCGAAAGCGGTCGAAGTCGCTACAATCGCGCCATTGCGTTTCTGCCCGTGCCGGGAGAACCATGAATGCACTATCCCAGCCGCCAGCTGTCGATCACCTGCTGTCCAGCCCGTCAGTCGCCTCCCTGATCGCTTTCGCCACCCCAACCAAGCAAGGAGAACACTTCATGAAAACGACGTTTCAGTGCAGGCTAACGCCGGCTTCATCGGCGTTAGGCGCTGCGGCCGTAACTAAACCGTACAGGACTCTCCATCCCGCAATTCGCATCGCCTGCCTCGTTTCCACGGCCAGCCTGCTCACCGCCTGCGCGAGCATGGAGGCGGCCGGCCCCAAAGCCGCGACCACCCTTGAACCCCGTTCCGGCAGCACGGTCACCGGCACCGTCAGTTTTCAGACCATCGGCCAGAAGACTCGTGTCGAGGCCAGTGTTGCCGGGCTGACGCCCGGCGCGCATGGCTTCCACGTTCATGAAGCCGGCGATTGCAGCGCGCCCGATGCCAGCAGCGCCAAGGGACATTTCAATCCGGCGGGCAAGCCGCACGGCCATCAAGGCGGCGCCGACCGACATGCCGGCGACATGCCGAACCTGGTCGCCGACAGTTCGGGCAGAGCCACGCTCTCCGCCGAGCTGGATATGCTTGGGCTCAGCGAAGGCCCGGATGGCATCCTCAAGCGCAGCGTGGTGATTCATGCCGATCCCGACGACTACAAGTCGCAGCCGGCAGGCAACTCGGGCAAGCGCGTGGCCTGCGGCGTCATCCGTTCGATCTGACAGATCCCTGGTGGCAAGCGCGCTTGATCCGCAGCGGGCGACGCGGGTGTCCCGAGAGGAGGCTCTGAGCCCGATGTCTGAAACTGAAATCGCCAGCTGTCCATCCTGCCGGGCGCCGATGAGCGCGCAGCGCTTCCAGCGCAAGCTCAACGGCGAGGTCGCGCTTGATCTTTGCTTCGCCTGCCAGGGCATCTGGTTCGACGAATACGAAAGCCTGCAACTCGCGCCGGCCGGCGTGATCGGGCTGTTCAAGCTGATCCACGAGCACCGCGACGACCAGCGCCTGCCACTGGCCAGTCCGTTGCGTTGCCCGCGCTGCAACGAGCGACTGATTCAATCGCAGGATCGGGTCAAGAGCGGTCTGTTCAACTATCTGCGCTGCGGGCAACAACACGGCCGCTTCATCACCTTTGGCCAGTTCATGATCGAGAAGGGATTCGTGCGTCAATTGACCGGTGCCGAAATCGATGAACTCAAAGTACGCATCGGCGTGGTGCGCTGCACCGGTTGCGGCGCACCCGTGGATATCCGCAAGGACAGTGCCTGCACCCATTGCCGCGCACCGATTGCAATTCTCGACACGCAGGCGGTCGAAGCGGCGCTGGCCGGCTATCAGCAGGCCGCAATGAAACAGGCAGCACCGCCAAACCCGGCGCTGCTGGCCGAGGCAATCCTGTTCAGCGAACGCGAACGGAGCCAGCGCCAGCGCGAACGCGGCCACGGACTGAACGCCGACATCGGCGACCTGCTGCAGGATGGCGTGGCCATGGTCTGGAACATGGTGCGGCGATGAAGAATGAAATCGCCGGCGTAATTCAGGCTGGCGGCCAGGTGCGGCGCAAGATGGTGGCGAAGGCTGCGCTGGCCCATTGCCAATGAGTGTGCTTCAATAGCGACAGAAATGATTCCTCAATCTTCAAGAAAGTGCAGGAACGCAGCATGAACTGGTCGATGACTCGCACAAGGCTGGGTACCATCACGGCCAGCCTGGCTTTCTTCTGCATCCTCATGGGCAGTTCCATGCCGGGCCAATCGGCATCAGCGGCCGAGTCTGCGGCAACCCCGGAACCCGGCAAACGATTTGCCGCAGTCCTGCGCGTCCGCGGCGAGGTCGCCGCATCTGCCTCCGGCAGCGGCGCCGGGATTGAAAGAAAATTGCACGAGGGGGACCTGGTCTACGTCGGCGAACGCGTGCGCGCCGCCGCACTGGCCGAGGCGGTACTCAAGACCGAGGATGCCGGCTTCGTCGCGGTCCGTCCGAGTACCGAGTTCGTCGCCGAACGCTTTGTCGCCGAAGACCAGCCGACCGACAGTCTCACCCTTCGTCTGGTCACCGGTTCGCTGCGTGTTATCAGCGGCTGGATCGCCCGCACCAATCGCGCCGGGCATCTGGTTGTCACTCCCAACGCCATCATCGGCATTCGCGGCACCGACCATGAACCGTACGTGCTGTCGGCGGAACTGGCCGCCGCCACGTCCAACAAGGAAGGAACTTACGACAAGGTCAATCGAGGCGGAACGACCATGGAGGTCGGCGAGAACAAGCTCGACATCGACGCGGGTCGGGTCGGCTTCGCCCGCGCTGCCGCAACAGACGGCAAGAGCGGCGTCAAGGGACGCGCCTTGATGACCATCCTGCTGCCGGTATTGCTCGACAAGGTACCGAACTTCTATGTTCCCGGCGAATTCGACGCCGAGCTTGACCGCTACTCGCAGACCGCTGATGAGGAAAGTCAGCGCGAATTGGAACAAAGGCGCAAGACGTCGCGCGCGGCACCTGGCATGGCACCGGCGTCTGCGGCGGTCGGGGAATGCGCGCCGACGAAGATTGCCACGACCTGGCTCGGACAACTGGATGCCGCGATTGCGCGGCACGACGCAAAGGCAGTCATCGCCATGTTCGCACCGGAGGCGGCCGTCCGCGCCACGGTACGCGGCACCGACGGCACGATGACCAGCGTCGACCTCGGCCGCGAGGAACTTGCGCAGAGCACGATCGCCGCCATGAAGGGGCTCGAGAGCTATAAACAGCGCCGCGTGTGGACCGAGGGCAAACTGGCGAATCCCGCGGCGGGCACCGCCTGCGATCGCATCATCAGTCTACGGTCCGTGGTGATCGAGCAGGGGCGGCAAGGCGGCAAGCCCTATCGATTTGAATCCATGGAGGAGTATCTGCTTGAATTGCGAGACGGGAAATGGCTCTCGATCAAGGCGGAAACGACCCAGCAGTAAGGGCAGCGAGGGATTTGCCTGATGCAAAAAACTGGAGCGGGTGAAGGGAGTCGAACCCTCTTCATGAGCTTGGGAAGCTCAGGTAATGCCGTTATACGACACCCGCGTCGGCCACGAATTCTAGCGCTACATCAGAACGATGTCGAACTGCTCCTGCGTGTAACCGCTCTCCGCGTGCAGCGAAATCGGCAGGCCGATAAATTCGGAAAGCATGGCTAGCGCCTGCGATTCTTCGTCGAGGAACAGGTCGATCACGGCCGGCGAAGCCAGCACGCGCATCTCGCGTGAGGTGAACTGGCGCGCCTCGCGCAGCAGTTCGCGCAGCACCTCGTAGCACACGGTCTTCGCCGTCTTCACCTCGCCGCGGCCGCCGCAGGTGGGACAGGGCTCGCACAGCACATGGGCAAGACTCTCGCGGGTACGCTTGCGGGTCAGCTCGATCAGCCCGAGCTGGGTGAAGCCGGAAACGGTAATGCGCGTGTGGTCGCGCGACAGCGCCTTGTTGAATTCGGCGAGCACCGCCGTCTTGTGCTCCTCATCCTCCATGTCAATGAAGTCGGCGATGATGATGCCGCCGAGATTGCGCAGCCTGAGTTGGCGGGCGATGGTTTGCGCCGCTTCCAGATTGGTCTTGAAAATGGTGTCGTCGAAATTGCGCGAGCCGACATAGCCGCCCGTATTCACGTCCACGGTCGTCATCGCCTCGGTCTGATCGAAGATCAGGTAGCCGCCCGACTTGAGATCGACGCGGCGCGCCAGCGCGTTCTGGATTTCGTCCTCGACGCCGTGCAGGTCAAACAAAGGCCGTTCGCCGGTGTAGTGCTGGAGCCGCTCGGTCACCTGCGGCACGTACTCGTGGGCAAAGCTTTGCAGCTTCTGGAAATTCTCGCGCGAATCGATGATGACGCCCGTGGTTTCATTGCTCACCAGGTCGCGCAATACGCGCTGCGCCAGGGTCAGGTCGTGATGCAGCAGCGTCGGCGGCAGGGCGCCGACGCTGCGGCTCTTGATCTCGCGCCAGATGCGGCGCAGATAAGCGATGTCAGCCGCCAGCTCGTCGTCGCCGGCATCGGCGGCGACCGTGCGCAGAATGTAGCCGCCGGGTTGATCGGCCGGCAGCAAGGCCTGGATGCGGGCGCGCAGCTTTTCCCGCTCGGCTTCTTCGCCGATGCGTTGCGAGATGCCGATGTGGGTATCCTGCGGCAGGTGCACCAGCAGGCGCCCCGCAATGGAAATCTGGGTAGTCAGGCGCGCGCCCTTGGTGCCGAGCGGATCCTTTTGCACCTGCACCATGAGCGATTGCCCTTCGCTGAGAATGCGTTCGATCGGACGCGTCTCGTGGTTGCCATAACCGTTGCCGCCGGGACGCTCGCTCCAGATGTCGGCCACATGCAGAAACGCGGTGCGTTCCAGTCCGATTTCGATGAATGCCGACTGCATGCCGGGCAGCACCCGCACGACGCGGCCAAGATAGACATTGCCGACGATGCCGCGTCCGTTGGTTCGCTCGATGTGAAGCTCCTGCACCACCCCCTGCTGCAACAAGGCGACACGGGTCTCCTGCGGCGTGAAGTTGATCAGGAATTGCTCAGTCACAGCGGATAGCCGAAATCGCGCAGCAGCAGCGCCGTTTCGCACAGCGGCAGCCCTACGATGCCGGAGTGCGAGCCGCGAATCTCTTCGACGAAGGCGGCGGCGCGACCCTGAATGCCGTAGGCGCCGGCCTTGTCCATCGGCTCACCGCTTTGAACGTAGCGGCGAATCTCCTCTGCGGCCAGTTGGCGAAAGCGCACTTCGCTGACCGACAGGCGGTGTTCGACGCGCTCGCCGCGCGCCACGGCAATGGCCGTCAGTACGCGATGGCTGCGGCCCGAAAGCCGCGTCAGAATTGCCGCCGCGTCGGCTTCGTCGCGCGGCTTGCCGATGATCTCCCCGTCAAGATCGAGGGTCGTGTCGGCTGCCAGCACCGGACGCGCGACAATGCGCCGCTGCGTAAACAGGCCTGCGGCAAAAACCGCCTTGGCCCGCGCCACCCGTTCAACATAGGCTTCCGGGGTTTCGCCGGGCAACCAGGCTTCGCTTACCGCCTCGTCTTCCCGCGGCGCAGTGCGAAACAGCAGCAAGTCGAAGCGCACGCCAATCTGCGTCAGCAACTCGCGGCGGCGTGGACTTCTGGAGGCAAGGTAGATGCGCGGATTGATCATTTCAGTCCCGATGATAGGGGTGGCCCTTGAACACGCTCGCAGCGCGATACAGCGCCTCGCCGAGGATCACCCGGACCAGGGCATGAGGCAGGGTCAGATTGGAAAGGCGCATGGTTTCGTGGGCACTGTTCTTGATCCGGGCATCCAGCCCGTCGGGGCCGCCAATGATGAAGGCGACGTCATCGCCGCTCGCCATCCATTTTGCCAGACGGTCGGCCAGTTGCCGCGTGGTCGGTGCATCGCCGCGTTCATCCAGCGCGATGCGGCGAGCGCCGACAGGCAGTTGCGCCTCGATGCGGGTGGCCTCCAGCGCCATCATGGCTTCGGCCGTCTTGCCCGTAGTGCGCGGCTCGGGCTTGATCTCTAGCAGTTCCAGCGGCAACTCGCGCGGCATCCGTTTTGCGTATTCGGTCCAGCCGGCGACCACCCATTGCGGCGGCCGCTTCGACACCGCCACGACAATCAACTTCATTCGCCGGCTGCGTCGCTGCCGGTCGCCTTCCTGGCGCGCTTGGGGACGACCTTCCACAGCTCTTCGAGGTTGTAGTAGGCACGCACGGCGGGCTGCATGACATGCACCACGATGTCGCCAAGATCGACCAGCACCCATTCGCCGGTTTCCTCGCCTTCCATCCCGATCACTTGCCCGCCGGCCTCCTTGACCTTGTCATGGACGTTACGCGCCAGGCTCTTGACGTGGCGATTGGAATCACCGGTAGCGATGATGATCCGGTCGAACAGCGCGGAAAGCTTGCTGGTATTGAGGACCTCGATTTCCTTGGCCTTGACGTCTTCGAGGGCGGTGACAGCGAGTTTCTGTAGTTTTCTAATGTCCATGCGGGGTCCGGTAGATCTGATGGGAATCAATATAGTCGAGAACGGCGTCGGGAACCAGATAGCGCACACTGAGGCCCTGCTCCAGTCGCCGGCGAATCGCGGTGGCGGATATCTCCAGCGCGGTCATGGCGAAGGGAACGATGCGGCCGGCAGGCACCTTGGCGAGATCGGCGGGTTCGCCGCGGCGGGCGGCGAATTCGCTGTCGAGCGCCGTACCGGCAGCGCCGTCCCCGGGGATACCGCTGCGCATAACTTTCAACTCGTGGCCCGGTCTAGTCGCCACGGCAATGTGCGCGAGATCAAACAGCTCGCGCCAACGGTGCCAGGCCTCCAGCCGGGCGAAGGCATCGGCGCCCAGCAGCAGCACCAGAGGGCGCTGCGGGCCATGCAGCCGGCGCTGACGTTCGAGCGTTTCGATGGTGTAACTCGGCCGGCTCGCCGCGTTCGCCACCTCCGCCGCATCAACGCTAAAGCCCGGGACATCGGCGAGCGCCCGTTCGACCATCGCCAGACGATGGGCCGCGGCGCCATGCGGCGTCTCGCGCAAGGCCGGGATGCCGGCCGGGATGAAACACACCCCGGCCAGATCCAGCGCCTCGCGTGCTTCGATCGCCAGGCGCAGATGCGCGACATGCAGCGGATCGAAGGTGCCGCCGAAGAGGCCGAGCACTCCCTCGCCAAAATCACTCATCGGGATTGGCCGGCGTCCCGAACACGTCGCGGTAGGACAGATAAACGCTGGCCACCATGGTCGGCGCCAGGACGAAGATCAGCAGCATGCGCAGCGCAATCGAGAGGATGGTGAGCAAGGCCTCCGAAAGCAGTCCGGCGATGACCAGAATCAAACCCGGCAATATGGCGCCCACCAGGATCAGCGCCAGCCCATACATCAGGAAGGCGCGCCAGTTGCGCCAACTGGCGATGAAGCTGAAGAACAGCGACTTGCCCGCGCCGACGCCATCCCAGGCGGTCAGCAGCGGCGCGAACCAGAAAGCCATCAACATCGGCGAGGCTACCAGCAGGATCACCGCCAGATCGTTGGCGAGTTCGATGGCCTCGGCCGGATCGATGCCGTCGCTGATGTTGATCGGCTCGCCCAGCGCAAAGCCCCCCAGCACCAGCAGGCTGGAGCCGACCAGATGCAGTCCGCCGAGACGAATCAGGCCGACGCGCTGGGCGCTGATACCGGCGATCAGGGTCTCGCTGGTGAAGCGCTGCCCGCGTTCAATCGCGCGGCAACCGTTGGCCAGCATGACGGTCAGGGTGGGCAACAGCAAGGGCAGGAGAAAGGGCCCGATTTTCGGAATCAGATTCACCAGAATCACGGTCAGCAGATAGCCGAATGTAAGCGCAGTCACCAGCGGCGGATGGCGGCGAAACAGCGCAAAGCCGGCCAGCAGCCAGAGGATGCCGTGGCGGGCAGGGAGACGACGCGCGTCCATCAGTCTTCCTTGGCCTGAAAACCGATGGGTTGCGGCAAAGCGGTGGCGAGAACGGGAGCATCGAAGGCGGTGTCCCCTTCGGGATCAGGAATTCCGGTCGCCTTCAAGCCGGCGAAATCGAACAAGCCGGCATCGAGCAGATGCGAAGGCACCACGTCGCCCAGGCTGCGGAACATGCTCTCGATGCGCCCCGGGAAACGCTTGTCCCAGTCCTGCAGCATCTGCTTGACCTGCTGGCGCTGCAGCTTGGGCTGCGAACCGCACAGATTGCAGGGAATGATGGGAAAGGCACGGGCCGCGGCCCACGCTTCGAGATCGCTCTCGCGGCAATAGGCGAGTGGCCGGATGACAATGTTGCGGCCGTCGTCCGACACCAGTTTGGGCGCCATGGATTTCATCTTGCCGCCGAAAAACATGTTGAGGAACAACGTTTGCAGGATGTCATCGCGATGATGGCCGAGCGCGATCTTGGTCGCCCCGAGTTCGCCGGCGACGCGATACAACACGCCACGTCGTAGTCGCGAGCAGAGTGAACACGTTGTCTTGCCCTCCGGAACCACGCGCTTGACGATCGAATAAGTGTCTTCGTCTTCAATGTGGAAAGACACGCCGATCTCGCGCAGATAGTTCGGCAGCACTTCGGCCGGGAAGCCGGGTTGCTTCTGGTCCAGATTGACCGCGACGATGTCAAAGTCGATCGGCGCATGTTCGCGCAGAAACAGCAGGATATCCAGCAGCGCGAAGGAGTCCTTGCCGCCGGAAAGACACACCATGACCTTGTCACCCGCCTCGATCATGTTGAAATCGGCAATCGCCTTGCCGACCTCGCGGCGCAAGCGCTTGGCCAGCTTGTTGGCCTCGAACGCGGCTTTCTGCACCTGGCGGGCGGTCGGTGGCGAGCTCGGGGTTGCGTTCAGCGGTGCGTTCATAGATAGGCGGTACGACCGCCGTCGACGTTGATTACCTGCCCGGTGACGTAGGGCGCGTCGAAGACGAGAAATTTTACGGTGCGGGCAATGTCGGCCGGCGCGCCGACACGTTTCAAGAGCGTGTGCTCAATGATAGCCTCGCGCTCGGCAGGCGAAAAGTCACTCTTGCCTTGCGGCCATTCGATCGCGCCGGGCGCCACTGCATTGACCCGCACCTGCGGCCCCAGTTCCAGCGCCAGCGCGCGGGTCAATCCGAGCAGCCCGGCCTTGGCCGCGCAGTACAGCGGGTAGCCCTTGAGCGGACGCTCGGCATGAATGTCGGTGATGTTGATGATGCAGCCGCCACTGCGCTCGAGGTGCGGTGCGGCAGCCTGGGCCAGGAACAGCGGCGCCTTGAGATTGGTGCCGATCAGATCGTCCCACGCCGCCGCGTCGACAGCGCCGACCTTCGTCGCAAAGAATGAGGAGGCATTGTTCACCAGTGCATCCAGCCGGCCGAAGCGTGCCACGACGGATTCCACCAGTCGCGGTAGCGCGTCCAGATCCAGCAGGTCGGCGGCGAACACCGCGGCGGAATCGCCGGCCACGCCTGGTCGTGCCGCCTTCAGCTCCGCCGCCAGGGTAGCGGCGTCAGCGGCCGACGAACGATAGTGAATTGCCACGCAAGCGCCCGCGGCATGCAAGGTGCGCGCGATCTCGGCGCCCACGCGACGGGCGGCGCCGGTAATCAGGACTACCGGAGGATTCAGGGCATTCGTCATGCTTCAAGTATACCGGCGAGAACCCGCGCCGCCGCAGCGAAACCAAAACTGGCCGTGACCGCCACTGATGAGCCGTAACCGGCGCAGTTGAGTCCCGCAGCCGGGTCAATCGCGTCATCGACGGCATCGCCCTCCACCGCGCAAGAGTTGGTGCTGGCAATACGGCGAATCTGCTGCGGCGAAAACACGCACTCGACGCCGAACTTCTTCTTCGGGTCACGCGGGAAACCATAGTCCTTGCGCAGTCGCGCCCGCACTTTCGAAGCCAGCGCATCCTGCGTGGTACGCGACAAATCGATGACTTCGATCTGCGTCGGGTCGGTACGACCGCCGGCGGCACCGGTAGTCACGACGCGGATGCCGACGCGCCGGCACCAGGCTATCAATGCCGCCTTGGCGCGCACCTGGTCGATGGCGTCAATTACCGCATCGCAGGGCGGAATCAGTGTCGCCAGATTGGTTTCGTCGATGAACTCTTCCACGGTGTCGACCACGCAGGCCGGATTGATCGCCGCGATGCGGTCCTTCATGGCCGCTACCTTGGCCGCACCGAAGGTCGATTCCAAAGCCTGAATCTGGCGGTTGACGTTGGATTCGGCCACATGATCCAGATCGATCAGCGTCAACCGACCGACGCCGGAGCGCGCCAGCGCCTCCGCCGACCACGAACCGACGCCGCCGATACCCACCACCACCACGTGCGCCGCCGCAAGACGCAGCAGCGCCCCGGCGCCATACAGGCGCTCTATGCCGCCGAAGCGGCGGCTGTGGTCAGGAGTGGAAGTCATGCAGTGATTCCAATCGTCGGCGGGCAACCGGATCGGCAAACAATTGCGGGGGTTCCGGAGAACCCCCGCACTGATAGTGGTGGCCAGGGGCAGAATCGAACTGCCGACACACGGATTTTCAGAACAGGACAGTGTCATATTCCGCCCTGGCTAAGGTAAAGAGCGGTAAGGGTTTTCCAGCATTTTACCAGTCTGCCGCCCCGTCCACCGAACCTGCTACCGAACCAAACTGACCATTCGGGCTGGCGGTATGCGGAAAATCGAACCGGTTCAACGCCGTGCGTATGCTGGCTGCTGAACTTGGCCGATCCCGGTATGGTGGATCGCCGAACTTGGCCGAACCCAGCTACGCGTGCAACGCTGCATACTCCTTTGGCGAGGGTGTATGTAAAGGCAGCGCCTGCCCTTTGGGACGTACTGCCTGCCAACCGAGACAGGCTAACCAGATCGATCGCGGGATTGGCTTCTCTCCGTCGCGGTAATAGATCAGCATTCGCCTGGAGATACCCAGGGCCTCCGCAGCTTGCTCCAGTGTCAGGCCGGTCTCGTGCAGCCATGTCCAGATACGCTCATGGCCAATTCCTCCTGCCTGTTCAACCGCCATGTTGCGCAAGTTATCGGAACCCATGTCAAGCTCATCCTCGATCCAGTCGACCGATCGACCGGCAAAGCCTTTCCTGGCCTTCATGAACAGTTTCTCGTCCTTCAAGGCTGCCAAAAACTTGGATTTACGGATCAAGTCACCCAGTTCAACCTCGTAGGATTGATCGTCGGCATAAGCCAGCCGCAAACGATAGTTGGGCAAAGCCTTTACCGCAGTCAGCACAAAATGGTCTTTGCTCATCGTTGCAACTCCTTGAATTTGGCGGCCAGCATGCTTCGGTTTGCCGCAGCCCAAGACAACACATCGGCAATCTCTCGAACGACCACCTTGCCATAGACAATCTTCAGTTCCGCAATGGTCACCCAAGCCTCACGCCCATCATTCATCAGTACATGAAAATGCGGAGGCGGGTGGTCGTTGGCATTGATTCTGACCCGGCAATTGGGGAATCGTGCGATTACAGGCATGCGCCCATTATAGTGCAACTGTTGCACTCATGGTGAGGCAGTGCCCGAACCAGATTGCTCCAGTTCAGGTGTTTTCCTGCTTACCTCTACGCTGCCCGTGGGAACTGCAATACCTCTGCCGTCTGGGTTACTGCCAGTATTGCCTCAGCTTCCTTCGCTGCTGGTGGTGTTGCCGCCGGTTGCGGTTTCAGCACGATCACCGACGCCGTGTTGGCCGCGTCGAGCAATGCCCTTGTCGAGAGATGGGCATAGCGCATGGTCACCTTCGGGTCTGAGTGCCCGAGAATCTGCTGCACTTCGTAAAGCGATCGACCCCCCGATACCAGCAGGCTGGCGAAGGAATGACGCAGGTCATGGATGCGCAGATGCGGGATACCGGCCAACTTGCGGATGCGATACCAGGCATGGGTTACGGGCGTGTAGGCTTCACCCGTTTCCGGATTGGCGAACACCACCCCGCCTGCGTCCCGAGTGCCGATCTGCTCCAGCACCCATAAGGCCGAATCGTTCAGCGGCACCGAACGGGTTCTCTTGCTCTTGCTGTTAGCCGCAGGAATACGCCAGACGGCATTTTCCGTATCGGACAAAGCCATTCACTAGAGTTGCTTCCTTTCCATGAGCGCGGCACGGTCCGAAGCGGTCCGTCGCCGTCGGTGGGGGAGGCAGGGGGTGGCAGGACGGGAGCAGGTCAAGTGAGGCTGTAAAGGATCCATTGGGGCTGGTCGCTGAAATCGAAAGCCCCGGAAACCCTATCAGAGGATACCGCCGGGGTCAAAGATCCAGCGAATGCTGGGCTTCCTAACAGGCGCTCCAACCGTTTTCGATGCTGCACAACGCATGCAGCTAGGCCACCAATTCTCCGAAGGAAGAGAGTTGGGTTGATATCGTCTCGCGGTTTGAGCAGTATTTAATCCGCAGCAGCGACCGGCGCCTCCGAGGACTTTGACGGCAGTTTATCGATTCCAACCACGGAAGCGAGCTTTTGAAGACCTGCCGCGATTTTCGTGATATTTCCCATTTGGCTAGAAATGGAAGACACCACGTCCTTCGCTTTGACAACTTTAGTAGCAGCCATCGGATTTGATGAAACTGAGGCGATGATTCCCTGGCCCTGATCGATTAGTTCCTTGTCTTTCATCATCCCAAGCATAAAGTTCCAGATGGCTGATCCGACTTGCGCTTTCTTCTTGGCGTCCAAATTCGCAGACATCGTCTTGGCCGACGCTGCATAGTCAACTTTTGCCAATTGCGCTTGCTCATCGTCAGCTGCCTTTTTTAGGGCAGCTTCCTTCTCCTTCGGATCAGCGATGGCATTGGCTGCCTGTACTTGCGCATCGTGCTGCGCAATCTGATCTTTTGTCGCCACTGCTTGAAATAGCACGTCGCTGGACTTGCGAACGAGGCCTTCTGCATCTGCAGCAGTTTTTAGGAACGCGTCTATGTCTCCAGCCGGCGCGGAGTTACTGGAAGGCGTTCCAGGTAACTTCAACCCGCCAAACTGAGCCAAGCCGACGGATGGCGTCACACCGAGACAAGCAACGACGAATACCGCTAACGTAATTCTTTTCATTCTAGTTCTCCAGTTTGTTGATTAATAGTTCTCTCTATTGAGGATCGCCCCAATCTGCGAATTCATTTTGATGATTTCAACTATGACGTCTGACTTCAATGCATTCATTCGCACCTCATCAGAGGCGGTCTTCGAAATACCAGCAGATGTCACGCGCATTTCAAGCCCATGTCTGGCCTTGATTTCTCCAGTTGCGATACCACCTGTTCGAATTCGGTATGTCAGCCGCACCATGGCCGTTTCTCGACAGAAGGAGTCTTCGCATTTCGACCCGACCGAATCAATTCGATAAACTGGTTCCACACAGTAATCAATTCCGGATTCTTTGAAGGCCGCGTTCGCTCGAAATCCACTACCTGAACTAACCAACTCATTTACCTTTTGAGCCAGACCGGGCGAGAAATATGGAACATGCACGCTCGCAGCGAATACGTTCGCTGCCAAGTCACCGTAATAGGGAATTTCAATCGCTCCCAGCTTTTGTTCAGGACATAAGCCGAAGTGCTTTTGGGTGATCAGCTGGCTACCTGCAACACCATCGAGAAAAACAACATCCCCCATCGCTGGCTCTGGCGCCCCTTCTACTATTGGCATGTCAAGAACTGCCCTGGCCTTCTCGCCAGAGACCTCAGCAACACGAATTTCCCATGTGGGCACCGATACTGGTCCACTGATACCTGGGATATTTCCAATTGACCGGTATACACGCCAATTACTACCCTTTGTAAGCATGCCGTGCGTATCTTGCAAGCCAAATTCTCTTTCGCTTGTAATAGCGCTAATAACTGGTAATTGCGCGTTTTCGAACTTCATCTCACGTGCGAAACGATTAGCTAAATCCAATAGCGCGTTCTTAATCACTACTTCTCTACGTGCTGCTGGATTAAATGCAATGCCCGAGACGACCTCGTCTTCAATGCGATTTATTCCATATCCAGAAAACAACACCCGGCCTTCTCGATCTACAAGGTCAGCTAAAGCCATAGCTTCGTAAACCCGCCGAGTCTTGTAAGCTAGGTTTGTAGGTATTTCGTACTCCACTGGATCACTCACCTTTAGACGGAGAAAGAATCCAGGCAGTTCTCTCTTGTAGATCACTTGCTGACTAATGGATGAGTTCGCGCTTGCAGTTTGCAATACTTGCGCAAACGTAGGGTTTACCGGAATCAAACTTATTGGAGCCTTCGAACCCAAAGCATCCGAAAAAAGTTGCAGTATCGTTTCCGCAGGAAGATCAGCGGGTGTGCGTTCAATCAACGGAAGTACCCGTGGTCGATTGATTTCCGCAAGCGTTTGATTCGTTACCTTGGCAAAAGCCGTTCCCGGCTTAAATTCTCCAAGCTGCTTTGATGCGATGGCGTAGGTAGGCCCTGCTGATATCACCTGAAGTTCAACGCCGGAAGCATCTTGCAGGCTATCTCCACGTCGAATACCTGATTGCGATCCACTATCGAGTATCGCGAGCCCTTTCCACTCACCACGTACAGAAGCATGAATCGTGTGGGGTTGAAACTTCTCGCGCGCTTCTTTGATCAGTTCACCGTAAAGTTCATTGAAAGAGCTTCTATACAGCGCCTGGATCTTGGGGCTCCCAGTTTCAATATCCTTTCGAATGAAGGTCCCTTGGGTAATGTGGGTTCTTGTTGCGGTAAACAGGACCTCACCGGTCATTAGATTGGTGAAATAGATCGACGCCGTTATCGGCAAATACACGTCCAGAGTTCCATCTTTTTTATCTATTAGGTATTTTGAAGCTCTCGCTACCTGAAGTGACACCGTAAATGTTCGTCGCTTGTTTTCATCTGTAATAGCTGCAACCGTGTCAGGAAAGGCTAGGCGAATCGATTTAGCAAACTCATTACCGGTTTGGGCACTTGGTAGAGCGGCTGTAAAGTCGTTATCTATCCGCGAAGGGGCACGGGTGCCCCCAACAGAAAAAACAGCGGCAACGGGGTAGAGCTTAATATTTGCGTCCAAGCACCAACCCGTTCCACACCAGATCAGTATGGCGATGAAATAAATGCCACGAGTCATTTTTTTACAACCTTGCCGCATGGACCCAAGCAAAAACGAAGATCATTGCCGCTGGCACTCGTTTGAAGGCTGCCAAAAAGAGGGTTGCTGCTTAGTGCTTCGATTAGTGAATCCGTTAGGCTCGCTGCGTCTCCCTTAAACGTCACCGCATATTGCAGTTCAGTATCGGATGAGGAACGCTGATTCGGTGTAGCCAGACCAGGGATAGACTTTAGGGCTTTTGAAAACTGCAACTTGAGAATGGCAGTCATGCCTTTGCCGGTTAGCGTTACAAAATAGTCATTGCCGTAGGTTGTCCTCTTCTTCGCCCGTTCTTGTACAGCGGCACCAAGCTCAGCTCCAGCAATTGCAGCAAGTTTTATAGCCAGATTTCCAGCGCACTCATTTATTTGACGTCCCTCGGCAGCTTCTGACACGGTGGTAGAGGCGATGCTTTCTGCGCCTTCGGTCGCATATGTCTTTACCGTGGTGACACCAGTACAGGTCACACTGCCACTATTTGGGTTTAGCCCAGAATCAATAATGATGGTCGTGCCCACCATAAAGTAGTCGGCCTTCGCTTCAGACCGAGCGAAGGAGACATACTTTACAAGTTGCTCACTATTTTGCATCTGTTCAATTGTTATTGGCTTATTCTTAAAGTACTTTGAACGAAACATGTCGTTGTCTGCCACTTGTAGGTCATATTTGTTAAGCATGCCAACCATGGCGTTATATGTTTGACTGACTTTCTCCGGAGCGGCGTTCTGCGGTTGGTACTTCACCAATTTTTTGTAGTAAACGTTGTCATGGTCTTCAGATTGCACGTTCTTGGCACTAATTGAGGACGCGTTTTGTGCGGAGGCAGAGGCAGCATTGGACGCATTCCGCTCCTTGTAACTTGCGGCAGAGGACGCCTCTCCCGAAAACTGTCCTTTATCACGTGAACTCAGGCTGCCTTCGCGTGAAGATCCAACAGCCACCGAGCCGCTACCATCTCGCGCACTGCCAGCAACTGATTCGCGCCCGCTGGCATCGAGCCGCGAATCGTATGAACCCGAAGCCTTGGCATTCGATGCCGCGGCTGCATCAACGGTTTTGGAAGAACTGGCTTGAGCCGCTGCGGCCGAGCTATTAGCACCCGCGGCCACAGATTTGTCCTTAAACGATTTTCCTTTTTCTGAGCGAAACTCGGTCAGCTCTTCCAATGGCTGCTTTAAATCGCGTGGATTCGTCAAAAACTCATCCATCACCGCAAGAATTTTTCCACCTGCGCGAACAGCATTTGTATTCGCGGCAAGTCCGGCATCTGTGATCAAGTTACGGAAGTCGTTGTCATCAATTACGATAGTGACGACCATCTCGTAATCGGCACCGACACGCAACCCTTTGCTATCAATGATCTTATTGTCATTAATGTTGTCGGTAATACGCTGAATTTTGCTCTGTGCTTCGGGTGATTGTGATGCGTCCGGTCCGACGATGCGGTCAATTCCCGCCACTACGGCTTGCTTCTTAGCCGCACGAATGGCCAAGGCCTTGATCGTTTGTGGATCACCGCTTGCCGATACCGATGCCCGGCCATTCATTTCAAAATCTGCCGCAATTGCGTATCCCGCAAAGAGCTCTAGTGCAATTATCGTTATGCAAAGTTTGATCTTCACGTGTTGTCTTCCCGGTAATTGAGCAAATCGAGAATCAGTCTTTTGGTACCTGAATTGAAATACCACCAGCCTTTATTGTTTGGCTGCCGTCAGCTCCCTGCTTAATGTTGACGGAGCCAGCGCTAATCTCTGTGTCACTTACCTTTGCTGGCTGGGGCGGACCAATTTTGATGAATACAGACGGGAATTCGGGTGCTGCTCGCAACGTAGCCAAGTTTTCGTCTTTAAGAACGCGCTCGGCATTATTGAAGCCATTTTTTATCGCTTGCTCCAACGCACCAATTGCTTCTTTTATGTTCCCAGACGCGCTGTTTGCTTCCGCAGAGAGGTAGTATGCCTCTGTATTGTTTGGATCGGATTTGGTAATTTTTATCGTGATCTCAGTCGCATGACCATAATTTTTCTTTTCGATTTCACTCAGCGCTTCATTTAGCAGCTTCTTGATATCGTCAGCTGAGAGCTTTGACTCTACTGTCTGGTTCGCGCTAGACGGCACACTTTCCTTTGGTTTATCGCATCCATACATTAGGCCTACTAAAACATAGAAGCAGAGAAGCAGGGTCGGGCGTCCAAGGATCATTGCGATCTCCCAAGTAACTGTTCGTAGCGTCGAAGTGATATGTCACTCCCAAGATGCCGTAACTTTTTCTATATTTACTGTCAGTGGCGTCCGGTTAAATGCCGAATAGAGTCAATTGGTTATCTGGCATGAGCGTGGTCATTCTGTTGGCATCTGGCTGCAAGGCGCATGAAATCTCGGTTTTCTCGAAAACCGAGACCGACAAGATCTGTAGCAAAGTG
>JANXRC010000093.1 GCA_025353195.1 Rhodocyclaceae bacterium | reverse complement strand
AAGACGAGTTGAATTTCAGGCTGTCGCAATCTTGGTGGTGCTACTCGCGGTCTATTTGACCAGTTGATTGCGGGGTGCCGTGCGTTCATGGCCGGTTAGGGTCCGCCCGATGGCGGCTGGATGGAATGCTTGCGTGTGTCCGTGCCCTACGTCGCGTTACGATTTCGCCGGCCGCGACTGCCGGCGGCATTTCATTCTTGCTGCCATCGCCGTGGAGATGATGGTCACCGGAGGCTGCTTCGGGTTCTCGGCTCCGCTTGGGGCTTGAATCATGGGATATCGACCGCATCTACCACTCCAGCCGACGACGGAGGTATTGCCATGAATGTCCTTTTCAACAGCCCGCTGCTCTACGTGATCGATTATCCGGGCCATGACGCCCTGGAGATTCTCGACAAGCGCAATGGCCGCATGGGTTTGTTGCGTGGCGCGACGGCCGACCGCATGCGCGGCGAATTCAGACAATTCCTGACGCAAGAGCACGATCAGGAGGAGTTTGAAGATTTCATCGATTCCTACGAGGCCATCCTCGATCAACCGGTATCGCGCCACTGATTTCGCCCGGGCGGCTCCCAAATGGAATGACAGACTTGGCCGGGCGCTCTTGCGCAAACACTACGCGATGACAAACGATATAATCTATCCATTGAAGCGTAGAAGGTCTCGGCCCAGCCATCGTAGTTGGGCTTTTTGCATTTTTGGGACCGCCACACAGAAAGCCCGGCGGTCTGTATTCGATTCCCTGCCGGGGCGGGCTGGAATTTCATCGAGTCGCCCTTATCTATAGTTTTTTCTGATCGATTCCTTATGACGTCCAAACCTACCCTTCACCGAATCAAGTTCAGCGATGTTGCGCTCGGCCAGCGTTTTTATGACCCGATCAGCGCGGAGTACTTCGTGAAGCAGAGCGACAATATGGCCGCCATGGTCACAGGCATTGGAGACGGCACTGTGCCGGACGAATTCGAAGCTGACGACATCGTGGGCGTTGACCAGTAGCGGTGGTCGAACGGTGGCATATCGACATTGCGATCATCGAATTCACCAGTCGTATGAACGCCCTTCCCTGATGACCGGAATGAACCCAAATCAACGTGTTTAGAAACCTGTTTGCACTTCTTGCCGGCGCCGTCCTGCTGATCCTCGGATTCATGTTCTCGGTGTTGGTGCTTGCCGTCGTCGCAGTACTTGGTCTTGCGGCATGGGGCTACTTACGGTGGAAGACACGAAAGTTCCGTCGGGCAATGCAGGAGCAAAGCCCCGACGGCCAGGTAATCGACGGCGAGGCCATTGTGGTTGAGGAATACGGCGTGGGAACGAACAATGTCCTGCTGGGCGATCCACCCCGGCAGTAGCTGCCCGATTCCTTGCTCAGACCCCGGGTTGCCAACAGGTTGACGAATTGAAGGCTCCAGGAAACTCACTTTAACGAACCGAAGGAAAGCACGATGGACCTAATTCAAAAATTGAAGTGGCGCTATGCAACGAAAAAGATGGCTGCTGAAAAGATGGTTCCGCAGGAGAAGGTAGACCGCATCCTCGAAGCTGTGCGTTTGGCACCTACATCCAGTGGCTTGCAGCCGTTTGAGGTCATAGTGGTGACCAATCCGGAAGTCAGGGCAAAAATCAGGGCAATTGCGAATAATCAGGCTCAAATTACCGATTGCTCGCATTTGCTGGTTTTCGCCGCATGGGATAACTACACCGCCGATCGAATAAACATGATGTTTGATTTGACCAATCAAGAGCGGGGGTCAACAAACGAAGGCTGGGAGAAATACCGCAACATGCTGCTGGGCGCCTACCCCCCGCGTAGCGCAGATCAGAACTTTCAACATGCGGCGAGGCAGGCCTACATCGGATTGGGTGTGGCGCTGGTTGCGGCGGCATTTGACGAGGTGGATAGCACACCCATGGAAGGGTTCGATAACAAGGCCCTGGATGACATCCTGAACCTGTCGGCCAAGGGTCTCAAGAGTGTGGCGATCATGCCGCTGGGTTATCGAGAAACAGACAAGGACTGGCTTGTCAATCTGAAAAAGGTCAGGAAGCCTCGCGATCAGTTCGTGACCGAGGTGAAGTAAGCGGCATCTGTCCGCGATGAAGCCCGAGGATTTGGAATTGCTGGTCACGCGGGAGATGCCCTTTGGCAAACACAAGGGGCGCCTCATCGCCGATCTGCCCGGGAACTACCTTAACTGGTTCGCCCGCGAAGGGTTTCCCCAGGGAGAGATTGGCCGGCTCCTGGCCTTGATGCACGAGATCGATCACAACGGACTGACCGATATCCTGAATCCACTCCGGCAACGACCCGGTCATTGATATCCTGTGTCCGTCGACAATCAGATCGATATTCCGCAGTCGTTCATGGCCCTGCACGTCGCACCGGGACACAGCAGACCCAACGCGACTCACGAGGTGGTTTTGGCTCGTTACGAGCAGTGCGAGGACATGGCCTGCATGCTGACTGAACATGCACTGAGGCTGGCGTTCAAGGAAGATTTCTCGGAAGCGGAAGTTATTGCGCGTTGCCATCAAGGATTGTTGGCTGATGCGTCGGACTTCACCGAAAATGAGTCCGAGTGGGTCATCCTCAGGTTGGCTGAACTTCTGGGATGGACGCCACCGCAATTTGGCGATGGAGGGTCGGTGCAAGCACCGATCCCGACGCCTGCCCCGTAGCCACGTCCCGACGGCGCGGGAATCTGAAAACCGATTCAGTTCGGTATTATCTTCATCCAGCCGGCCGGACATGACGGCACAGAAGGATAGTAGCCCCCAGCCTGGGCGCAGTAATACCAATAATCTTGCCGCTGTGCATAGACGGGTGCGGGCGGGGCAATCACAGCTTGTGGAAAATAGACTGGCTCGGCAACCACAGGCGGATAGTAGACGCGAGGTTGGCTTGTGGCAGCCAGGATGACCGCCGTTCCAGCCAATATTCCGAGCCCCCAACCGAAGGCGTTGTGGCTGTATCCGCCGCCACGATGGCCATACCCTCTGCCTTCGTGGCCGTATCGATCCGCCCATGCCGGCGAGACAACCACCGCACTCATGACGGCGACGACGACTGCGGATTTGAGAAATTGTGTCATGTCAACCTCCTGGTGGAATTGGGCTCGCAACATTCATGGCGACGGTCGCCACCTCTGGTCACGAAATGTTTGCTCCACGCTTGATAGAGTAACGTGAGGCTGCCGACGATGATGACCAGGAAAGGTAACAAATTGTTTGACCGGTAACACGCTGACAATCATGGCCCCGCCGGCTGCACTAGCCGCGATGAGGTTCGGGCGACGTTTGATCGCAATGTCTGGAAACGATTGCGTCGCGCGGTCGTCGCGCGCGAAAATTGGCAATACGGAGCGGTTCGGATCCGGGATGCGTTCGGTCGGCAAATCGAGGTAAAATACGAAGCTGAAAGACGCTTTGAACTCTTCGACCATGGCACATGCGTAGCGGACATGACGTTGTATTGTCAATCCGATGGTTCCTGGTTCAAGTCCGGATCGAGGAGCCAAAATTGGCAAGCACTCAGGCCATCCGTCGGGTGGCCTTCTGCTTTTCATGAGTCGATAGGCTCGGGACCGATCCCGATCTGCGCAACACATCCCTTTCCAAACCCATCATTCACCCAGTACAGCCATGTCCCCTTCTGAAAACATCTACTGCTACCACTGCGGTCGCCAGCACCCCAGCGGCGAAATGCGCCGAATCGAAACCAAGGGCGGGAAAAAGTGGCGTTGCATCAAGTCCATCGAGGCCACGAAGAAGAGCAGCACCCAGCGCGATGCTTTCGGCAAAACCGTCACCATGATCAACAAGTCGGAAAATCAGGCGCGCGTCAAGGCCAGGCTGAATGCCGAACGATTGCTGGCTGCGGGGTAGGGGCGGCCGGTAGCATCCGCATGAGCGACGCCATCGCCGACCTGCCAAGGCAACTGGTCGAATCCACAGAGCCGCTGATCTACCGGCTCGCGGCATTTTTCATGATGAGCTTGCTGGATGATCCGGCAATGCTTGCCTTGGCGTTCTGCTGAGTCACCGAGACGCCTCGGCGACTTTCCGTTTGGGCCACAAATGGGCCAGGTGCGGCCCATTGTGCCTTCGCGGACTGACCGACTTCAAGTCTCGGTCGCGATGGTGTTGCGTATAACCCCGACCCCGACGATTTCGGTCTCCATGACGTCGCCCGGCCTGAGAAATTCAGGTGGTTTGCGGCTATAGCCGACGCCCGGAGGAGTTCCTGTGGCGATGATGTCGCCCGGCTCGAGGGTCAGTCCGCGGGACAACTCGGCAATGATGCGGGGAACCTTGAAGTACATCTGCTTGTAGCTGGCATTCTGCTTCTCGACGCCATTGACCCGGCAGATGATCCGGACATCGTCGAGAGTGACGCCGGCGGCGGTAACGATCCACGGTCCCATGGGGCCATAGCCGTCCAGGCTTTTGCCCTTGAACCACTGACCGCCATGGCGCTTCTGCTGCACCTCGCGCACGGTCGTATCGTTGAAGGCGGAGTATCCGAACACGTAGTCCATCGCCTTCTCTTCCGGAATGTTGCGGCCTCGTTTGCCGATGACCACCGCCAGTTCGGCCTCCCAATCCGCAGTCTCCGTAAAGGTCGGATCGTAAGGAATGGAATGGAATGGGCCATTCATCGTGTGCGTTCCCTTGGTGAAGAAGACCGGATGGTCAGGAAGCTTGGTTACTCCCTTGTCGGCGCGCGCCTCCTTGCCTTCTTCGAAATGTTCCAGATAATTCCATCCGACACAGTAGATATTTCGCTCGGGCCTCGGGATGGGCGACAGGAATTCCACCTGGCTGACCGTCATCGTTCCGGATTTCATCGCGCCGGCCTTGTCGGCCAGAGCTTTCGCTTGAGCGACGCCCTTGTCACCGCTGACCAGAAGAGAAATCATGGAATTGGGCGAGAAGGCCAAGACCATGCGTTGACGCTTGGCCTCGGTTTCGACGTCGATCACCCGGCCGTCGTCCAATATGATGCCGAGCCTTGGCGGACTGTGCTCCTTGAACTTACAGGTGGCGATCCGCAGCCCCACTTTCCCGGACAGGGGCGCTACGGATTTGAC
>JANXRC010000057.1 GCA_025353195.1 Rhodocyclaceae bacterium | reverse complement strand
AACATGGCCAAGGGCGACTTGACCACCTTCAACAAACCGGTGTTCCCCAAGGACGAGGTGATGGGGGTCGGCTTCCACGAGGCGCCGCGCGGGGCTTTGTCGCACTGGGTGGTGATCGACAATGGCAAGATCAAGAACTATCAGTGCGTGGTGCCCTCGACCTGGAACGCCTGCCCACGCAACGACAAGGATGAGCCGGGGCCGTATGAGGCGTCACTGGTCGACACCCCGATTGCCGATGCGGAGAAGCCGCTGGAAGTGCTGCGCACCATCCACTCCTTCGACCCGTGCATTGCCTGCGCCATTCACCTGACCGACAAGGATAGTGATACGGCGATTACCATCAAGGCAGTCTAGTAGCGCGTAACATGTGAGGGCCGGCGGCTGCCGGCCCTCTTTTATTATGTCCCGGAACCTTTGGGCCGGGACAGCATCCCGCGGACAGGGTCTCCTTTCATGCGTGCAGTGGTTCTCGGTATCGGCAACACCATACTCACCGACGAGGCGGCTGGAGTGCGTGCGGTCGAGGCGCTGGAGCGAGCCTGGAAGCTGCCGGAGAATGTGATGGCCATAGACGGCGGTACCTCGGGAATGGAGATGATCGAGGATCTCTCGAATCTGGATTTTCTGATTGTCCTTGATGTCGTCAAGTCTGGCGCGGCGCCGGGCACGGTGGTGAAGTTAGCCGGGGACGAGATTCCGATCTTCTTTCGCAGGAAGTTGTCGCCACACCAGATAGCGCTGCCGGACGTACTGGCCAGCCTCGAGTTGCTCGATACATTGCCGAAGGAAATCATCGTGCTGGGCGTCGAACTGATTTCGCTCGAACTGGGCATGGAAATGACACCGACAGTCGCGGAGAAAGTTCCTGTACTGGCTGCCATGGCGGCAGCCGAGCTTATCTCTCGCGGCTATGCGCTCGAAGCGCTCGCCACGCCGGTGGTTTGACATGTGCCTCGCCGCCCCCTCCCGTGTTGTTGAAGTGCGTGATGGCATGGCGGTCACCGAGTGTTTTGGGCAGACGCGCGAGGTGAGCCTGCTGCTGATGACCGAAGAAGTCGCGATAGGCGATTACCTGTTGATCCAGGCCGGTGGTTTCGCCTTCGAACTGATCGAGTCGGAGCGCGCTGAAGAGGCCCTGGCGCTGATGGAAGAACTGATGGCAAAAGGGGGCGACGCCCGAAGCTGGGGCGAGAGCTCTGAGTCGGCATGAACTTTCGCATCCACGACGTGAGCCCTACCGATGCGGTGGAGGAGGCCTTCTTCCGCATCCAGCAGGAGCAGATGGCGGATGTTCCGATCCTCAATCAGGCCCTGTCCGTGGAAGCCGTCGATTTTCAGCGCTGGCAGGGGCATTGGCTGGGCATCGTCGTCACCCCTTGGTGCATGAGCATGCTGTTGGTGCCTGGCAGCGCCGAGAACTGGGTTTCCACGGGCGAAAACCAGCGTCGCTTCGTCAAGTTTCCCGCGGGTGATTTCGCATTCCTCGGCAGCGAGGAAGTAGAACTCGGCGAGTACCAGAGTTGCCCCCTGTTTTCGCCAATGAGCAAGTTTTCGACGCAGTCGGAGGCAAGCATGACGGCTCGTGCTTCGCTGATCGCTTTGCTCACTTCGGCGCAGCAATCGCAGACAGGGTCCAAGGCAGCGAAACACGCCGGCGAACCCGCGCTTTCGCGCCGCCGTTTCCTTGCTTTGCGGTAACCTTCGGGTCTCTGGTGTTTTCGTCGAAAGAATAGGGGCTGCAGATGTCGAAACTCACATACTTCAATATCGCGTCAACCGCCGAAACCGATCGTGAGCATCAGGTTCAACTCTGCCTGTTGCAGGCTTTGTGCGACGCGGTGCGGGACCAGCGCGGTGCCGAGTCGGTGGGCGAGATTCTCGGCCAGTTGATTGCCTACAGCGAGGCGCACTTCATGTCCGAAGAGTTGCTGATGCGGCTGCAAAGTTATGACGACTATGCGGGGCACGTCGATGAGCACATGCACATGATGGACGTGCTCGGCCAGATCGCCGCCGACCATGAGGCGAGGAATTCTTCGCTGGTATTGGGCAAGGCGGCGGAGGTTCTTGGTTTCATCGGCGATCACATTGCCACGCATGACAGGCGTTTCGCTGCCTTCCTGAGCAGCGGGCAGTAGTGCGTTGAGCGGGGAAGTGATCAGCAGCGCCGGCGGTTTGGCACAACAAGCCCCTATGTCGTGCAGGGGCATTCTTTCCGGCGTGCTTGGCACACAACGGGCGTAGACTTCATTCCATGCACGAAATGTCGCTCGCCGAGGGCGTACTGCAGTTGATAGAGGATGCGGCACGCGAGCAGGAATTTGCCAAAGTGACGAGGGTCTGGCTCGAGATCGGGCAACTGTCCGGGGTCGAGGTCGAGGCCATGAAGTTCTGCTTCGATGCGGTGACGCGCGACAGCATTGCCGATGGAGCCAGCCTCGAAATCATTGCGCTGCCGGGGACCGGCTGGTGCA
>JANXRC010000263.1 GCA_025353195.1 Rhodocyclaceae bacterium | reverse complement strand
GGCGAGCAATGGCGGGTGATTGCTCGCCTTGCGGCAGAACGATGGCCATGCCGAGGCCGGTACCGGCGCCGACGACCAGGCGCGGCGCGGCGGCCAGCGGTTGTCCTTCCTGCAGAGTCAGCCGTTGCGCCGCGGATGCGGCGACGGCGCCCAGGGCGGCGGCGGCGAAGTCGTTGGCCAGGCGCAAGGCGGGCAGACCGAAACGCTGCGACAGGGCGTCGACGTCTATGCTCCAGGGCAGATTGGTCAGTACCGCCTGTCGACCCTCGTCGGCGATCGGGCCGGCTACCGCGAGGCAGCCGCCACTGATCAGCGACGGGTCCGTCTGCGTATCGGCGAAGAAGGCGGCCAGCAGAGCGGCGAAATCCTCGAAGTCGGCGTTGGCGTAACGGCGTTTGGACGCCAGCTTGCCGTCGCGTTCAAGGCCCAGCAGCGACTTGGTGCCGCCGATGTCGGCGCCGAGAATCACACGGCCACCGGCGCGGCAATGTGCGGATGCGGGTCGTAGCCTTGCAGCGTGAAGTCCTCGTAGCGGAAGCCGAAGATGTCCTTCACCGCGGGATTCAGGCGCATGGTGGGGCGCTGGCGTGGTTCTCGGGAGAGCTGCAGGCGGGTCTGTTCCATGTGGTTGGAATAGAGGTGGCAGTCGCCGCCGGTCCATACGAAGTCGCCGGGGGCGAGTTCGCAGACCTGCGCCACCATCAGCGTGAAGAGGGCATAGGACGCGATGTTGAACGGCACCCCGAGGAAGATGTCTGCGCTGCGCTGGTAAAGCTGGCAGGAGAGTTTTCCATCGGCGACATAGAACTGGAACAGGGCGTGGCACGGAGGCAGCTTCATCTGCGGAATATCGGCCGGGTTCCATGCCGAAACGATATGCCGGCGCGAATCCGGATTCTTCTTGAGGCCTTCGATCAACTGCGCGATCTGGTCGATCTCCCTGCCGGGGTTGTCAACCGAGCCTGCCGGCCAGTGCCGCCACTGATGGCCGTACACCGGGCCGAGGTCGCCATTGGCATCGGCCCAGTCGTCCCAGATCGAAACGCCGTGGTCCTTGAGATAGCGGATGTTGGTATCGCCCTGCAGGAACCACAGCAACTCATGGATGATCGAGCGCAGGTGCAGCTTCTTGGTGGTCAGCAGCGGAAAACCCTCGGCCAGATCGAAGCGCATCTGCCAGCCGAACACCGAGCGGGTCCCGGTGCCGGTACGGTCGGCTTTCTCGTGGCCGTGGTCGAGTACGTGGCGCATCAGATCGAGGTAGGGGCGCATGGATGGTGGCGTCGGGACTTATAATTGACTCCCATTTTAGAGTCTATTCGGGCAGTAATCATCCATGACGCCTCCCCGCCTCGCAGTGCAGCCGGCGCACAACCAAGCGCGGCCCGGCGCTACCGCCTCGGACCTCGCCGGTTTTGGCGTCGTCCGGGGGCTGACCCTGCTTGCGCATCGGTCTGCCCAGGAATGACAGCGATGGCGGGACCGTCTATGCTGTCACCCACATACTGACAAATCTTCCATGCTCGGATTCTTCTCCAACAAAGCCGTTCATCCGCTGGCCGACGCGCGCGAAGCCAGGCGCATCGTTGCCGAGATCGCCAGTCGCGAGCCGCAAAGTGCCGTCGAGGATGCCAGTGCCTGGCTCGAATCGCTTGCCGCCGAGGAGAGTTTCAAGCTGGCGCAGCGCCTTGAGCTGACAATCAAACTCGACGAAGCCGCCGTGGCCCAGGCGCGACGTCTGGGCCGCGACTACCCGGCCTCGACAGGCGGCAGCCGCGCCCAGGAATCGCGGCAATGGCAGGTCGGTATCGACTATTGGCGGCTGCTTGTCGCCGCCTATCTCGACTGCATCGCCCGCTATCACGCCGCCGAAAAGGAGGAGGATGCCGTCAGGCCCCAACTGCCGCTGGTCTATGGCCGCCTGATCAACGCGCTGGCGGCCAAGCTCAAGTGGAAGCAGTTTCGCTATGTCGCGATCGAGCCCGAGTTCTGGCAGACGCTGGGCGGCATCTATCTGGTTGCCGTCGAGGCGAAAGCCGCACAGAAGCCCATGCAACTCTATCCCGGCGGCGGCGAGAGCACGATCGAGGCGGAATACCTCAAGGTGCTGGTCTTCCATGCCGCATCGATGGACAAGCTGCAACCGCTGCAGATCGAAATTGCCGAACGCTTCATCGCCTACTTCCTGCCCTACTTTTCGCTGATTCGGGAACTGCGCAAGGAGAACGTGTATTGGGTCGATGTCTCCAAGCCGCTGCCACCGACGCGGCTCGCCAGAGTGCCCGAGATTACGCCGACCTTGCGTTTCTTCGACGGCACGCGGGCGGTGGAGGCGGTAGGCAAGACCATCGAACAGATCCGCAGCGAGGGCCGTGTGCCGCCAGGCATCAATCTCGGGGCGCAATACGACATCGGCACGGCGATTCCGGTGCTCAAGCATCTGGCGCTGTGCTGGGCACCCAAGCCGCCGATGCGCAGCAACGTCCGGCATCGGATCCACTCGGCACTGAAAGTGGTCAATGGGCTCGTCGCGGTGCATGAGCGGCTTTCGGGGCGTAACAGCGGCACCGAGGGAGTCGAAGAATGGGTGGTCGATGATGTCAGCCTGGGCGGCTTCGGTGCCCATGTGACCATTTCGCGCAACGACTGGATTCGCATCGGCGCCGTGGTCGGCATGCAGCCGGAGGGCGGCGACAACTGGCTGATCGGCGTCGTCCGCCGCTACGTTCGCACTGGCCCCAATCAGGGTTCGGTCGGTATCGAAACCCTGTCGAAATCCCCGCGCGCCGTGTTTGCCGATGCTGGCGGCCTGTGGACCGAGGCACTGCTGCTCGACATCCCCGAGGTCGGCGAATACGCCCGCATGGCGCTGCCGGCCAACGCACTCGAAGAAAAGGTGGCGCTGGTGTTTGCCATCGACGACAAGAATGCCCGTTTGCATCCGCGGGAGACGGTAGAGACGGGCTCCGATTTCGTCGTCGCCAATTTCTTCGTGCAGTCGTTCAGCTGATCGGCCGCTTCAGCTCGTCGGCCGCATCGCCGACTTCGGGCGGAAGGCCTTGACCACCGCCTCGTCGGTCTCCACATACGGCCCGCCGATCAGGTCAAGGCAGTAGGGCACTGCAGCGAAGATGCCGGGCACGAGCTGCTGGCCGGCGGCATCCTTGACCCCTTCGAGCGTTTCCTTGATCGATTTCGGTTGTCCCGGCAGGTTGAGGATCAGCGATTTGCCGCGGATCACGGCCACCTGTCGCGACAGGATTGCGGTGGGCACGAAGTTCAGCGAGATCTGCCGCATCTGCTCGCCGAAACCCGGCATGACTTTGTGCGCCACGGCAAGGGTCGCTTCCGGCGTCACGTCGCGCGGCGCCGGACCGGTGCCGCCGGTGGTCAGCACCAGGCGGCAAGCGGCGCTATCGCAGAGTTCGATCAGGGTTTGTTCGATGGACGCCTGCTGGTCGGGGATCAGGCGCGTTTCCATGCGCCAGGGCGAAGTCAGCGCACGGCCAAACCACTCGCGCAGGGCGGGGATGCCCTTGTCCTCGTAGACGCCACTGGAAGCGCGGTCGGAAATCGACACGAGGCCGATCAGGAGTTCGTCGTTCATGGCTATTCCTTCAGGCGGTTGTAGAGTTGGCCGAGGTATTCCTTCAGTACCTCACGGCTGTAGCCGAGGCCACCGGGAAGCAGAGATTCGGCCAGCGACGGCGAGCGTGTGCTGAATGCCATGGGCGCCGCAGTGACCTCCAGCCCCTGTTTCTCGAACAGCGGAATTGCCCGCGGCAGATGCCAGCCGTGGCTGACCAGGGCAATCCGGGTGATGCGGGCCGTCTTCAGCATCGACGCCGACAGGCTGGCGCTCTCGGCGGTGTCGCGCGAGGCGGCTTCGACCCAGCGCACCTTGACGCCGAAGTCGGTCTCCAGCACTTCGCGCATCAACTCTCCCTCGGGCCGGCCTCCGGAAGGGGCGCCGCCGGCGACCAGCAGCGGCAGGCCGGATGCGCGCGCCAGCCGGGCGCCGTAGCGCAGGCGCTCCAGCGTCGCATAGCCGACCGTATCGCCGCCATATTCGGGCGCGTCAAAATATGTGCCGCCCCCGAGGACGACGATGGCCTGTACCCGCTGCAATTGCGGTTGCGTGATCGGCGGGTGCGGTTCCAGCGTCGCCATCAGCGCGTTGCCGACGATCGGCAGCGACAGCGCGAACAGGCCGAGCAGGGAAAGGATGGCCAGCGTGAAACCGGCGTGTCGCCAACGCCGACTCCTGGCGCGCGTCAGCCAGAGCCCGAACAACGCCAGCAACACCGGCCCGGTGGGCGGCAGGATCAGGGCGGTCAGTAGCTTCTTCAGCAGAAACATGAGGTCAAAGGCGGGGCTGATCGCGTATTATTCAAGATGACAGGCCGCTATTATCGGCGGAATCCAGCCCGATCACCATTCCATGACGGATCGCCAATACGGTATCGAAACGCTCTGCCTGCATGCCGGCGCCCAGCCGGACGCGGCGACCGGCGCGCGCGCCCTGCCGATCCACCAGACCACCTCCTTCGTTTTCGATTCGGCGGAACACGCGGCCAGCCTGTTCAACCTGCAGACCTTCGGCAACGTCTATTCGCGCATCGGCAACCCGACCGTCGCCGCCTTCGAGGAGCGCATGGCGGCGCTGGAGGGCGGTCGCGCCGCGGTGGCCGCGGCGACCGGACTGGCGGCGCAGATCGTGGCGCTGCTGACCTTGTGCGAGGCCGGCGACCGCATCGTTGCCGCGCGATCGTTGTACGGCGGGAGCTTTTCGCAGCTCGATGTCAGCTTGCGCAAGCTGGGCATCGAGACCGTGTTCGTCGATTCCGACGATCCCGAAAATTTCCGCGCCGCACTGTCGGAAAATACGAAATGCCTGTTCGCCGAGACGGTGGCCAATCCACGGCTCAACGTGCTCGACATCGCGGCGGTGGCGGCGATCGCCCATGGCCACGGCGTGCCGCTGATCGTCGACAATACGCTGCCATCGCCCTACCTGTGCCAGCCCTTCCGCCACGGCGCCGACATCATCGTGCACTCGGCAACCAAGTTTCTCGGCGGACACGGCACCACGCTGGGCGGCGTGGTGATCGAGTCGGGAAAATTCGACTGGGGCAACGGCAAGTTTCCCGG
>JANXRC010000257.1 GCA_025353195.1 Rhodocyclaceae bacterium | reverse complement strand
GCCGCTTCTACATGAACTTGCAACCGATCACGGGGCAACTATGAATGGAGGCCATGTTGAAAAGATCCGAACAGCGCAAGATGCGTCACGCCGTAGCGTTCGGCCAGGATGGGCTTGCTGCTGGCAAGCAGGTCAATCGCGTCTGATCTTTTCAACATGGCCTCCATTCATAGTTGCCCCGTGATCGGTTGCAAGTTCATGTAGAAGCGGCACCCGAGAAGCGACACCATAACGGCTTTCATCGGGTAAAACTGGCTCAGCTTGTGACTGATGCCGTCCTTTGGCATCGACCGGTTCTTACCCCTCTGGAATTGCCGGGCTGTCATGGCTGACCTCCCATCCTGAACACCTTCATCACCTCAGCACCATGTCCAGGTTGCAATGCTCGACCTCTCGGCCAACCTCCCGCCCGCCTTCGTTCTGAACTGTTCGGAATAGCCGAACAGTTGCCTCCTGCGTCAGTTCGCCGTCCTCAAAGATACTCTTGATGTGCTCGCTGATCGTCCCCTTGGCCTTGCCGAACAACTCGGTCAACTGCTTCTGGTTCAGCAAAAGGGTTCCCGCCTCCAGCATCACGACGATGCGGGTGGCGCCGTCTTCGCTTTGGTAGATCAGGAATTGCTGGGGGACGGTCATGGACTTATCGGCGTGCGGGGATTGTGCGACTGCTGAAGACGGGATTCATTGAAAGTCGGCGCTGGCGAGACGGTGCGGCATCGGATAGGAACGACGCGGAAGCCCGTCATCCCTTGTCAGCCAGCGCAACCAACTTGCCGATGAAATGGTGCACGTCCTCATGAATTTCTTCGGCAACCATGCTCATGGCAATTTGCTCACGAACAAGCTTCACGGGCGGCGAGCCATTTCGCAACTGGTGGAAAAGCGAATCGTTGTTCTCGAACAGAATGCGTTTGCCATCCACCACGCTAAATACGTTGGCGGTAACATTCCGCCAAGTCCTTCCAGGCGGCAAGGTCAAATTCTGGTCGGCAAAAAACGCGCCGATAGTCTGCAAATTCTCCTTCGCAAACAAGTCGCCCTCACCACACTCCATCTGACGCAGTGCTGCCCGTTTCCAGACATCCGGCACCAGCAGGTAGTTTTCGATATTCTTGCGTTTCCATTCGAACACCGAAGCGTTATTGGCTGCCGGGTGCCATTCCGCTTGGTCGTCATAGTCAAACAACACCAAACGCGTGACGCCTTGAACAATTTGCTTAAGCGCCGCAAAGTGTTCCTTTGCCTGAGCATGCATGGCTTCCTTGCCGCCACCGCCCATCGATTTGAAGCAAACTTTGTCCATCGCCGCCTGAGCACCACATTGATCGGCCCAGGCGCGAAGAATTCGCTCGTCGCTTTCTCCCTCCACGTAGAGTATGTAGGGCGATGCCATCAACCGGGCAATCTCCTCGTTCGAAACCTCTGCCATTGCCCTCAGCACTTCGGGCTTGGACAGGACCCGCTTGGGTACCCGGCTTAACAGCGAAACAATTTGGCTGGCATCCACGCCGCGCGCGAATTCCTCCGAGTGCGTGGCAATCAAAAACTGCGTGTTTCTCTCAAGCGATTTGCGCTTGAAGAAATCGAGAATCTCACGTTGCAGATTGACGTGCAGGTGGGCGTCTGGCTCGTCCAGCAAAATGGTCGTCGGCTGATAGCCATACAGAAAAGCCAACAAGGTCAGCGTCTGATGGAAACCGCTGCCGCCGGCGATGATGTCGTAGTCCTTACCGTTCTGGCGGTACTCAACCGTGATGTAGACATCCTTGGCTGGATCATATTTTGGCTCACTAATCTTGACCGAGAACCAACGCTCGACAATGCCAGCCAGCTCTTGCCAGTCCGCAGGCTGCGTATAGCCTTTGATGATGCGCCCATCCTGCCCACGAACAGGCGAAGGGCAGACCCGCAACAACAAATTACGCAGCACGCTACCGGGCTGACCTTTGCCGACCTGCTGGCGGATGGGAGAAACATCCAGTGCCTTCTCTGTCGGCTCAAGGCCAGAAAATGGCGGCACATAAGCGACTATCGGCAGATCGCCCTCCTGTTCGCATGCGCGAAATTTCGTCCAGCCACCGACGGGAATAGCGTAAATGGTTTGTGGCGAGTGATAGCGCAAATCCACACCAAACGTGCCCGTCCCGCCTGTTGCACGCCGCCATTCCACATGAATGCCGATCAGGATGTATTCCTGCTTTTTGTTCGGCGAGTGGCGAATATCACGGTCCTTCCAAAGCAGGTTGAATTCCGGCACCGGCAAAGCCGTGAAGTTGGGCAACACAACCTGGATGCCCTTGGAGCCACTTCGCTTGGATCGATGAAATTCATCCACACAGAACTGCCAGATGGCCAACGCCTGGAGCACCGTGCTCTTGCCGCTATTATTGCGGCCGACCAGCAGATCGAACTGGGTGAAGTCGTAGACCTGTTCACCGACACTCTTGAAGTTGCGCAGGGTCAATCGGGTAATCACTTGGGAGGCCTCTTCATGTTAATTCGCGGTTCAGAGTGATTTGCAGCACGCTTGGCTCTGGTTGCAGCGGCTTGATACGCCTTCTCGGCCTTCTTCCGTATATCGACCGCCTTTGAAAGAGCCTCTTCGAATCTCTCATCGGTAATGGTGTTCTCGGTGCCGATGTACACGCTCTTATTGGTCGGCTTGTCTCCATACCGGGGAATGGTGATGCCGAAATTGTACTCAGCAACGCGCCGACCTTTTCGCGTATGCGAAATCGGCCCGGAGATGCCGACCGGCAAATCATTGTTCTTCGACGAATTGTTTTCTCGCCTCAGGCCTGTCGGCGCAGGCAAGCGATCTATGCGCTTGTGAAGTTCTTCGATGGCGGCGGCAAGGGCCGCTTCCGCACCACTACCGTCGGTTGTGTGGTCGGAGAAGGTCTTCCATATTCCGTAACGTAACTGCCAGGCGCGGGTGTTCCTTGAGTCCAGGCGCTGAACGTGCTCAGGGACTTGGAAGCGATGGCCGGAAAAAATGACAACCTCGCGGTACTTCATGGCTGGATTCCCTCCCTCACTCAAATTGTTGCCGCGAAACTGGATACCGCCGCATAGTTGGCGCCGCCCAGCCAACGCCGACTTTTGTCGGAGTGAGTGACGACGAGGATGTCCATTGATAACCGACTCACGCTCTTACCAAGAGATTGCCAAGCTATCTTGATCGTTCGGAAGCGCCATCCATTTTGTCGTAATCAATATTTCCTTCCCACTTCTTCGCTCCGCTGCCGCGTATCGAAGCGTGAATGGCCTTATGTTTGCCCAACCTTGATATAGGTCTCTGATTTCCGGACAGTCATCGTAGGTAACAACCCACGCGGCTTCTGTCATGCCTTTAAGTTTGGCTGCCAGCGTTGCATGGTAGCCGGCATCCAGCAGGTTCAAATATAGAAGACTTCCCTTCACAAAATAAGGCGGATCGATGAAGAAGAGTACTGTCGCAGGATCGAGCCGACTAATGAAGGTAATTCCATCGGACCCGGATATGGAAATCCTTTCGCGATACTCAGACACCTTTCTACAGCGACGATGAAGATCAGCCTTATTGAAACGAGCATCGATCTTCCATTTTCCTTGCTGCTCAATGCCACCAATCGGACCACCATTCATGATGATTCCAGACCGATTGCATCGGTTTAAGAAGAATGCAGAAAAGCCACGTCTCAATCGTGAAACCTTGCCTTGTCTCCTATAGATCTCCCGTTGATGAAACCACTCCTCAATATCGACATTTGCGGTATCCAACATTTCAAAAAATGGTTCTGGTCGATTCACGAGTGTCCACCAAAAGTCATGAATGGCGAGGTCTGCATCATTCAAATGAACTTTTGGAGTGTCTTCCTGAAATAGGAGAGATAACGACGCGCCAGCTCCGCCTGCGAACGGTTCAGCAATTTCAAATGACCCTAGACCGTTCACTTTTCTAATCTGGCGAAGCAAGTTCGACATGGCCGATTTCCCGCCCGGATAACGTAGAGGGCTAGCGATCTTCATTGGGTTGCTAGACTTTCGTCTAGCTCAAGCATCAAACGGAAAAGCGGTTCTGTCCGTAACCAAAACTGTAAGATATCTCGCTCTCCTGGCAAATCAGTGCATTGATGAACAAACGCGTGAAGATCACTCAAAGTAAATGGGGCAGCCGCATCGTATTTGATTGCTTTTTCCACCTTGGTAGCTTCCGCCTTTTCCAGCTTCGCTTTAGCTATTCGAGTCAGCTCGGGAATTAGCTGCTTCATAGTCGGAGCATCGAACTGGAGCTTCCCCTTGTTCTTCAGGCTCTGAGTAATTCGGGAAAGCTCTCCAGTCCGTTCCAGATAATGCAGTACAGAAAGTTCAAAAAATACCCGCAGCAGAACAGCGCCAGCATTGGGAAGATCAGCGCGGTTCATCTTCACGAGCTCGCGCCTGATGTCAATCAATCTGTCATTTCCAAAGCGGACCTTAAAGTTCTTTGGAAGGACAGTTTTATGAATTGATGGTTGCTTGGCAGTGGCAGGCTTAGCCTCCAATCGTGCGGTCTTCTTTGTGTTCGCATCTCCCGAAATTAGGTCACCGGGAACGAACGAGCCTCTCTTGCTTGCTGGCAACTCACCAGGCTGCCACGACTTGAAATACTTACCCATGTCTTCATTGCTGTTGAGAGTCCGAGAGGATTGCTTCCCCAAGGCAACATCGGTAACCAACTTGGTAAAGCCACGCAAGAACTCTTGCTTTGTGGTCGCCCCTTTGAATCCATGTTCTGCGTCGGGCTCGACTTTCAAGTAGCTTCGCCCAACCGTAGATTCAAAGATTCGTTCGATGGTCGTGAACAGCTTGGTTCGTGGATTATCCAGCTTCGCCTTTACGTCATCCGGTAAATCAAGTGATCGTGCGATGTCAGCAATCGCTTTCGTCTGTCTAGCGGCTTGAATATCTGCTGCGGAAAAGCCCAACTCATCAAGCAGTTCCTTCGTGTCGTAACCTTCTTCCAATTTCTCTAGGATGAAGTTTGCACGATTCTCTGCTTGCCAGGGAAGAACTGGAGTCCCAACATGTTTTCCTGCTACCTGTCGGTCAGTCGACCGCCTATTTGGAGCGACGATGACCGGCACCTTCGCGATTGAATCGATGTCATAAATTCGTCGTGCAAGCCGTTCGATTTGCCGCTCTGCTGGGCCTTCAAGTAGTCCTGGTTCACGCAGAGCTTTCAATGCGGCGAGCCTACGATTACCTTCTACCACAACAAAATGATCGCCCTTCTTGATCGCGAGTAAAGGTTCATTTGGGAAAAATCCTCTCGACGCAATACTCTCGGCAACATCCATCGCCTTGTCGTGCTCAAACAGGTACTGAATCAGTTCTCGCGGCGACGCACCATCCGTCGATCTGCTCAGCCGAGGATTTCTAGAATCAAGGTGCAGGCTCGCAACCGAGATACGCTTTGTCAGCCATTCGTTACCTGTCATGATCCAAGTCCTCCTTGTCAGAAATGCAGTCGTAACAGATCACAAAACCCGAAACACCTTCATCACCTCATCCCCCAGGTGATTGATGACCTTCACCGCGATGCGCCCGGACTTTGGTTTCTCGAACGGCCGCGAGGTGTCGCTGTTCAGGGTGGCCCAGGCTTCCTGATCGATCTCGGCTTTCAGCGTGGTTTTCAGCGCGCTGTAGGGGTCGTTGGCGCCGAGGAAATAGGCGTGGCGGACGAAGAAGCTTTCTTCGTTGTAGTCGGTATCGATGAACCAGCAGGCGATGCCGTCGGCGCCGTTGCTGACCACTTCGCCGGTTTGCGGCTTGAACACATCGACGCCATTTACTTTCACGCGCAGCTTGCCGTCGTCCTGCGGTAGCAGCGAAATATCCGGCTCGCCGAAGATGACAAAGAGGTTGCCCTTGCCGGTGTTCTTCAAGTCCTCGGCCATGTGCAGGTCGGCATTCATGCGCGCCTTGAGCACGGGGAGGCGGCCCAGCTTGCTGAACTCGGTGGCGTGCGCCTCGTAGTTGAAGGCGCAGGCAATCAGCACATCGAAGCCGGCATCGCCCGCCTCGCGGGCGGCGGCGACCAGATCGGCGCGCTGCACGGTGCCGAATTCCGGGCCGATGAAGATCGCGGCGCGTTTTTCCGTGCCCGCCGCCGCGCGATTTTCTGTCCCTTGCGCCGTATCGCCAGCGCCAGCGCGGTGCGTCCCTTCGGGAACTTTTGCAGAACCGCCCTCGATATAGCGCCCCTCGGCGCAGACCAGATCGCCGGGCCACGGCGTCAGCGCGGTGAAGGTAATGCGGTCTTCCTTGTGCGCCTGCTGCACGCCGGCGGTCTTGAGGTTTTCCAAAATCATCTGCGGGAAAGTCTGCTTCGCGCTGTAGTCGCCGCGGTCCTGCTTGAGCGTGTCGATCAGCTCGTCGTCTTCATCCACGCCCAGCATGCGGTGCGGACTCAGGCTCTCGACGGTGAAGGGGCCGGCGACGCGCACGCATTTCTTGTTGTCGTAGGGCTTGTCGTAGAGGTACTCGAACTCCGCCTTGGCGGCGATGGAGGCGTCGATATCCTTCTGCCGCGCGATGCGTGCCTGCCACCAGTCGGCGTGAAGTTGTTGAACCGTTCGTGCTGAGCTTGTCGAAGCACGCCCTTCGACAGGCTCAGGGC
>JANXRC010000255.1 GCA_025353195.1 Rhodocyclaceae bacterium | reverse complement strand
CTCGCCGGAGATTTGGGAGTTCAGCATGTACCATCGTTTCGCCATCGCCGCCTGCGCGACAATCCTGCTTTCGCCTTGCATTTCATTCGCCGCTGATGACCTCGCGGCCGTAATCGTTACCGCGACCCGCTTCAGCGAGGCCGACCCGAGCATCCCGGCCAATATCAGCGTGATTTCCCGCCAGGACATCCACAACACACCCGCGCAGAACCTGCCCGATGTGCTCGCCACCCGCGCCGGCATCGACGTTCGCCAGCTTGGCGGCGCAATGGGCCGGGACGCCACGGTCGATATGCGCGGCTTCGGCTCCACGGCCACCAGCAACACGCTGATTCTGGTCGACGGTCTGCGCGTCAATCCCATCGACATGGGCTCCATAATCTGGTCGGCCATTCCGCTGGAGCGCGTCGATCGAATCGAGATCGTCCGCGGATCGGGAACCGTGCTCTACGGTAACGGAGCCACCGGCGGGGTCATCAACATCATCACCAACAAGTCGGGGCGTCCGGTGGCCGGCGTGACTGCCACGCTGGGCGGCTATGGCTACAGGGGCGCCGACGTCCAACTGGCCAATGGCAATGACAAGGCCTACTACAATCTCTTCGTGAACTATGCCGGCACCAACGGCTATCGGCAAAACAGCCAGCAGGATCAGCAGACTGTGAGCGGACGTGTCGGCCTGCTGCTGGATCGTGGCGAAGCCTTCGTCGACTTTGCCAGCTACAAGGAATCCGCCGGACAGCCCGGCTCGATCTTCAGCGCCGCCTACCGCGACGATCCGCGCAGCACGCGAACCCCTTACAACACGGAAGACCGCGACGGATACCGCATTCGGCCCGGCATTTCATACCACCTGAACGATAGGCTCACGCTTGAGGGCGAACTTGCCCTGGATCATCAGAAGCTCGATTCGAAATATGTTTCCAGTGCATCGGCCAGCGACCGCGTCCGCGACACCGCATCCTTCACCCCGCGCCTGCGCTGGCGCCACGACCTGGCCTCGCTGACCAGCGAGACGGTATTCGGCTTCGACTACTACGACGGCAAGGTCACGTCGAGCAACACGGGATTTGCCGACCAGGGAGCGGCCCAGGAAAGCTCCGCGCTCTACCTGCAGAACATCACGAAGTTTACCCGGGATCTGAGCCTCACCCTCGGCGGTCGCACCCAGCGCGTGAATCAGCACGCACATCAGGATGCCTATGCGCCATTCTTCAGCCCTGCGATGCAAGGCAGCGCTGTCCGCACGAAGAATGCCTACGACCTAGGTCTGGCTTATGCCGTGGATGGCTGGCGCGTATACGGCAAGACCGGCACCACCTTCCGCTTTGCCAATGTCGACGAACTCTTCGGCGTGGACGCCTTCTTCAATCCGGTATTCGCCGGAGACCTCAGACCGCAGTACGGCAAGATCCACGAGATCGGCGGCAGCATGGCTGTCGGTACGGCGAATATCCGCGCCTCTGTCTACCAGCTGGATTTGACCGACGAAATCGGCTACGACGATGCCCTGGGCGTCAATACCAACCTGTCGCCTACGCGCCGCAAAGGTGGCGAACTGGAAGCCGACTGGAAGATCGCCGAAGCATTGCAAGCCAAGATCGCCTATACCCATACGGATGCCCGATTCCGCACTGGCACTTACTCCGGAAACGCCATCCCTCTCGTGCCACGCAACCAGGCCAGCGCGCAACTGACATGGAATGCGGGTGCTGCCGGCAGCTACTCCGCCGCCGCCCGGCATGTCGGCGAACGTCGCTACGACAGTGATTTCACCAATACCCAGGGCATGCTTGCCGCCTACACGACGCTTGATCTGCAAGCCGTGTGGAGCCTCAAGCCCTGGAAAATCACGGCCCGGCTGCTGAACGCGCTGGACAAGAAGTATTCGCCGTACGCCGGTTACTCTGCTTTCTACAACGATACCTATTACTATCCGGCCGATGGTCGCAGCCTCTTCGTTTCCGGACGATTCGACTTCTAGCCCAGCATGCCCAGCCGCCGCCGCGCCCTGTTGGTTCTTGCCGCCCTGATCGGACTGGCATTGCTGAGTCTGCTTCTGGCGCTGGCGGCGGGCAGTCTGCCGGTAGCGGCCACCGATGTCCTGCGCGCACTGAGCGGCGAAAGCGGCGGCCTGGCGATCGAGGTGATCCAGGGCCTGCGACTGCCGCGCGCACTGGCGGCATTTGCCTGTGGCGGCCTGCTGGCCCTGGCCGGCGCGCTGATGCAGGTGCTGCTGCGCAATCCGCTGGCCGACCCCTATGTCCTCGGCATCTCGGGCGGCGCCGCGGTGGGCGCACTGTCGGCCATGTTGGCAGGCCTGACGCTGGCCTTGATGAACCTCGCCGCTTTCGCCGGCGCGCTGGCCGCCATGCTGTTGGTATTTGGCCTGGCGCACGGCGACAGCAGTTGGACCCGCACGCGCCTGCTGCTCACCGGGGTCATTGTCGCCGCCGGCTGCGGCGCAATTGTCGCGTTGATCCTGTCGATTGCGCCGGAGGATGATTTGCGCGGCATGCTGTTCTGGCTCATGGGTGATCTGGGGCAAGCCATCAGCCCCTGGCCGGCGCTGGTAGTGCTGGCGCTGGGACTGCTGGTCACGCTGCCTTTCGCCCGCGAACTCAACCTGCTGGCGCGCGGCGACACACTGGCTCAGGCGCTGGGCGTATCGGTAAAGCACGTCAAGCACGGCATCTATCTGCTGGCGTCATTGCTCACCGCGGTTGCCGTGACCACGGCTGGCAGCATCGGCTTCATCGGCCTCGTGGTACCGCATCTGGTCAGGCTGGCGATGATCCGGCTGGGCTGGGGCAACGACCAGCGCCTGCTGCTGCCCGCAGCCGCCCTCGCCGGCGGCAGTCTGCTGGTTCTGGCCGATACGCTGGCGCGCACCGTGATTGCTCCGCAGCAACTGCCCGTCGGCGTGCTGACCGCTCTGCTGGGCGTGCCGGTATTCCTGTTCCTGCTCGGGCGCCAGCCGAATGAACGCCAGTGAGCCGAGCATGAACATGCCTTTGCTCGAAGCGATGCAGCTCGAGGTCAACATCGGCGGTCATAGCGTCTGCCGCAAACTGGACTGGCGCGTCGGCGCCGGCGAGTCGTGGGCCATTCTCGGACGCAACGGCGCCGGGAAATCGACCCTGCTCGCCACCCTGGCAGGCTTGCGGGCGCAAAACAAAGGCCGCCTGAGCATCGCCGGCCTGGCATTGCCGCACGCCAGCCAGGGCCAGGGGGCGCGGGCAATGGCCCGCGTTCGCGGCTATCTGTCGCAACACCAGATCGATCCGTTTGCCTCCACGGTTATGGAATCCGTGCTGGTCGGGCGCCATCCGCATCTGGGCCGCTGGGATTGGGAATCGACCGAGGACCGGCGTATCGCCGGAGCCGCGCTGAATGAGGTTTACCTCGGCGGCTTCGCCGAGCGTGAAGTGCAAACGCTGTCCGGCGGCGAACGCCAGCGCCTGGCCCTGGCGCAGTTGCTGGCGCAGGAACCGCAATTGTTCCTGCTCGATGAACCACTGACCCATCTCGATCTGTCGCATCAGGTGGCCGTGATGGAATTGTTCGTCCGTCGCGCGACCGCAGGCGCCGCCATCGTCGCCGTATTGCACGATCCCGGTTTCGCCGCCCGCTACTGCCGCCAGGCCCTGCTGCTGTTCGGCAACGGCGAGTGGCTGGCCGGGCCGGCCGATGAGGTGATCAACTCGACCAATCTGACGCGCCTCTACGGCCATTCCCTGCGCGAACTCCGCGCCGATGGCGACCGCTGGTTCGTACCTGGCTGAGGCTCCCGTTACCGGCGCTTGACCATCGCCGCCAATCGGGAAATACTCGCTTCGGCGTCGCCGGATCCGTTGCTCCCGGACCCTACGCCAATGGCATTATCATATCTCCACGGGAGGCCCCATGCTCAAGCTGAACGTAAACGGCAAGCTGCACCAGGTTGATGTCGAGCCGGAGATGCCGCTGCTATGGGTGCTACGCGACCACCTCGGCCTGCTCGGCGCCAAGTACGGCTGCGGCGTCGCGCTGTGCGGTGCCTGCACGGTCCATGTCGACGGCGCGGCGGTACGATCCTGCGTGGTGCCCGCATCCGCCGCGGTGGGCAAAAAGGTGGTGACCATCGAGGGCATCGCCAAGAGCGGCCTGCATCCCCTGCAGGAGGCATGGATCGAGCACGAGGTGCCGCAGTGCGGTTACTGCCAGACCGGCATGATCATGTCGGCGGCGGCGCTGCTGGCAGCGAAGCCCAAGCCATCCGACGCCGAGATCGACCTGGCGATGACCAATCTGTGCCGCTGCGGAACCTACACCCGGGTGCGCGAGGCAATCCATGCCGTCGCTGACAGGCCGGCATCGTCCGTCGCGGCGAAGAAAGCGCAGGGGTGAGCGCCATGAACATCAATCGCCGACAATTTCTCAAGGCATCCGTCGCACTCGGCGGCGGACTCTCGCTCGAATTTTCCTTTCCGCTGGTTGCCAAGGCTGCACTTTCCGCAAAGGCACCGGTCACCGAAGTCAATGCGTGGGTGGTGATCCATCCCGATGACCGGGTGGTGGTGCGCATCGCCCGTTCGGAAATGGGACAGGGCACCTACACTGCCCTGGCGCAACTGGTAGCCGAGGAGCTGGATTGCGATTGGACCAAGGTCAGCTCCGAGTTTGCTTCGCCGAACGAGCACATCCGCAGGAAGCGCATCTGGGGTTCGATGTCCACCGGCGGCAGCCAGGGCGTGCGCAGCTCCCAGGATTACGTGCGCAAGGCCGGCGCCGCCGCCCGCGTGATGCTGATCAACGCCGCCGCCGCGCGCTGGAAGGTATCGGCAACCGAGTGCACGGTGGAACGCGGCGTCATCAGCCACGCACCGAGTAAGCGCACCCTGCGCTACGGCGAAGTGGCCGCCGAGGCGGCCAAGCTGGCGCCGCCGCAGGACGTTGCCTTACGCGACCCGAAGGACTGGAAGATCGCCGGCAAATCGATGCATCGCTTCGACATCCCGGACAAGGTCATGGGCAAGCCGGTGTTCGGCGTCGATGTGGCCCTGCCCGGCATGCTGCACGCATCGGTGGCGCAGTGCCCAGTGTTCGGCGGCAAGCTGAAGAGTCTCGATGCCGCCGCGGCGCAAAGGATGCGCGGCGTGAAGAAGGTGGTGCGCGAGGCCGACTTCGTCGCCGTCATTGCCGACAGCTGGTGGCGCGCCGACCAGGCGCTGCATGCGCTCAAGATCGAATGGGATGTCGGCGCCAATGGCGCGGCGACCACCGCCAGCATCATGGCCATGCTGCGCGAAGGCCTAGCCGATCCCAAGCTGCCGCAGGCGAGCAAAGTCGGCGCTGGCGATACGGCGCTGGCTACTGCGACGAAGGTGATCGAGGCCGAATACTCCTCGCCCTACCTCAATCACGCCACCATGGAGCCGCAAACCTGCACGGCGTGGCTCAAGCCAGAAGGCTTTCTCGAGGTGTGGACCTCGACCCAGAATGGCGAAGCCTCGATGGCGACCGCCGCCGAAACAGCCGGCCTGCCGCTGGAGAAAGTCGAGGTACACAAGATGATGCTCGGTGGCGGCTTCGGTCGCCGCGGCGGGCCGCAGGATTTCGTCAAGCTGGGCGTGCTGATCGCCAAGGCGATGCCGGGAACCCCCGTGAAGACCATGTGGTCGCGCGCCGAGGACATGCAGCACGGCTACTACCGCCCGGCGAGCGTGGTGCGCATGAAGGCCGGCCTCGACGCCAATGGCAGCGTCATCGCGATGCACACCCGGATCGCCTGCCCGTCGATCCTCAAGGTTCTGATGCCGCAGGCCCTCGGCAAGGAAGGCATCGACTTTACCGCGGTGCGAACTTTCACCGACATGCCCTATGCGATAGCGAATCAGCAAGTCGACTATGCCATGCGCAACGGCCATGTCCCCGTCGGCTTCTGGCGTGCGCCAGGCCAGCAGAATGCCTACTACCGCGAATGCTTCATCGATGAATTGGCCGTCGCTGCCGGCAAGGATCCGGTCGAGTACCGGCTTGCAATGCTGCAGCAGGGCGACAGGAACCGTCTCGTCCTCGAAGCCGTGGCGAAGGCGGCGGCCTGGTGGACGCCGCTGGCGCCGGGTGTTCACCGCGGTCTTGCACTCGCCGACGGATTCGGCAGCTTCGCGGCAATGGTGGCGGAGGTTTCGGTCAGCGCGAAGGGGGAGGTCAAGGTACAGCGAATTGTCGTCGCCATCGACTCGGGTCACGTGGTGAACCCGGATACCTGCCGCGCGCAGGCCGAGGGCAACGTGATCTTTGGTCTCGGCGCCATTCTCTACCAGGAGAACAATGTGAACAACGGGCGCGTTGTCGAATCGAACTTCCACGATTTCCGGTTGCCGCAGATGAGCGAAATGCCCAAGGTTGAAACGGTGCTGGTGCCGACCGGCGGCTTCTGGGGCGGACACGGCGAACCGGTGATCCTGCCGCTGGCCCCGGCTGTGTGCAATGCGATCTTCGCCGCTACCGGCAAGCGCGTCCGCTCGCTACCGCTCAAGCACCACGACCTGCGC
>JANXRC010000211.1 GCA_025353195.1 Rhodocyclaceae bacterium | reverse complement strand
GTCGAAGGGCAGCATCTTGAGCACCACCAGCTTGACGAAGCCGAGGCCGACCGACACCAGAATCGCGGCCAGAATGCCGAGCCACAGCTTGCGCCGCGCGGCCTTGCCGGTGTCGGGGTCGAGCAGCGGCGTCATCAGGCGACGGAAAAATCTGTCCAGCTTGCCGGCGAGTTTGTCCTCGCCATGAGCGCCGGCGCTGCCGGGCGCCGCCGGCTTCATCAGCTTCAGCGCCAGCCAGGGTGTAATCACAAAAGCGATCGCCAGCGAAATGAACATGCCCATCGAGGCGTTGATCGGGATCGGGCTCATGTACGGCCCCATCAGGCCGGTAACGAAAGCCATCGGCAGCAGCGCCGCGATCACGGTGAAGGTGGCGAGGATGGTCGGGCCGCCGACTTCATCGACCGCCGGGGGAATGATCTGCCACAGCGGCTGGTCGGGTTGCAGCAGGTGCCAGCGATGGATGTTCTCTACCACCACGATGGCATCGTCGACCAGGATTCCGATCGAGAAAATCAGAGCAAACAGCGATACTCGATTCAGCGTGAAGCCCCAAGCCCACGAGGCGAACAGCGTCGCCGCCAGCGTCAGGGACACCGCGGCACCGACGATCACGGCTTCGCGCCGGCCCAGCGCGAAGAGGACCAGCAGCACCACGAAGCCGGTGGCAAAGATCAGCTTGCCGATCAGCTTCTGCGCCTTGTCGGTCGCCGTCGCACCATAGTTGCGCGTCACGGTGAATTCGACCCCTTCGGGAATCACCGTGCCCTTGAGCCCTTCGGCGCGGGCGATTACGGCCTCGGCGACGTCGGCCGCATTGACGCCGGGCTTCTTCGATACCGAGAGCGTCACCGCCGGAAACTCCGCCTTGCGGTCGCCGTGCCAGACGTAGCTGGTCGGCTGGTCAGCGCCATCGACCACCCTGGCCACATCGGCGAGATACACCGGCTTGCGCTCGAAGACACCCACCACCAGACGCTTCACGTCGGCCGCGGATTCGATATAGGTGCCGGTCTGCACCAGCACCTCGCGGTTGCCGGCGACCAGGCTGCCGGCCGGCTGCGAGGCGTTCGACACCTGCAAGGCGGCCTTGAGGTCCTGCGCGGTGATGCCATACGCATTCATGCGGTCGGCATCCATGACGACGCGGATCACGTGGCCGGGGCCGCCGACGGTCGCCACGTCGCGCGTGCCGGCGATGCGCTTGAGGTCGATCTCGGCGGCGCGCGCCACCTGCTGCATCTCGAACGCCGATTTCAACGGATCGGCGCTGTGGAAAGTCAGGGTCACGATCGGCACGTCATCGATGCCCTTCGGCTTGATGATCGGGTCCATCACGCCGAGATTGGGCGAGAGCCAGTCGCGGTGTGAATTGATCGTGTCGTACAAGCGCACCAGCGCCTGGATCGGATCCTCGCCGACCTTGTACTGCACGGTGATCACGGCCATGCCCGGGCGCGAGACGGAATACACGTGCTCGATGCCGGCGATGCGCGACAGCACCTGCTCGGCCGGGCGCGCCACCAGCGCTTCGACATCCCGCGCCGACGCCCCGGGGAAGGGAACGAAGACATTGGCCATGGTGACGTTGATCTGCGGCTCTTCCTCGCGCGGCGTGATCAGGGTGGCGCCCACGCCCAGCAGCAGCGCGATCAGCGCGATCAGCGGCGTCAGGGAATTCCTGAGGAAGTACTCAGCGATACGGCCGGAAATGCCCACGTCAGCCTCGACTCTTCAGTGGCCGGAAACGGCTTTGAGTTCAATACCGGATTTCACCGGGGTGAGACTGACCCGTTCGCCGGGAGTGATGCCGGCTAGCACTTCCAGTTCGCCGCCCGGCACCGCCTCGCCCAGGCGTACCTGGCGCAGGCGCGCCGCGCCGGTGGCGTCGAGCACATACACCGCGGTGACCTCGCCGCGCCTGATGACGGCAGCCGGCGGCACGGTGAGCTTCTTCACCTGGCCCAGGGTGAAATGGGCGCGGGCGAACATGCCGGGCACCACGCCTTCGATGTTTTCCGGCAAATAGAGCCGAGCCGTCGCCGTATGGCTGCGCGCATCCACCGTGGGTAGAATTTCCACCCGCAGCGCATCGATCCAGGTGCCGGTTTCGGGAAACTCGACGCGGGCGCGGCCGGACTTCTTCAGTTCAGCGAGCTTGTACTGCGGCAGGCTGGCGATCACGCGCAGGCTCTTCGGGTCGAACACGCTGATCAGCGGACGGCCCGGCGCCGCCATTTCGCCGAGTTCGACCAGGCGCTGCGCCACCACTCCGGCAATCGGTGCGGTGACCGCGCCGTGCGACAGCGCGGCGCCGGAACTCCCGGCCGCACCCTGCGCTGCCTGCCACGTCGCCGCCGCCTGATCGAGCGCGGCCTGGCTGATGAATTTCTGCGCGTAAAGATTCTTCGTCCTTTCGTACGCCACTCGTGCCTGAGCCAGCGAGGCCCGCGCGCTGGCATCCGAACCAGCCGCCTCGCGCGCGTCGAGCCGCATCAACAGCTCACCCTGCTTGACGCGCTGCCCGGCGTCGGCGCGAACCTCGATCACCCGCCCGGCGATCTGCGCGGCCACGGTGGCCTGATGCACCGCCTCGACCGTGGCTTCGACGGGGAAACCCAGGTCCACCTCGCGCAACTGCACCACGACGCTGGTCGGCGCTGCCACGGCAGCGAAAGAACTGCCCGCCGGCACCAGGCCTGCGAGCACGGAAACCAAGGCGGTCACAAGGCGGAGGCCCTTGGGAAGAAAGCGAATATCTGTTGTCATGTATATAAGTATATCCTAATACACATCCAGCAACAAGCGCTCCGCCTAAAAAACGAAGTTTCCTTTCATCCGCATGCAACCGCGGAGTTCAACGCATGGTAACGCCGGAATCAGCCCGGCAGCACGTCATTCGTCAGGTTTGGCGCTGAGCGCATAGCCAGCCATCGCCGCCAGTACCGGTTCGGCCTCGCCCACCGGCGCCGCAAGCGCGATCACCAGCCCTGGGTGGCGGTCCATGGCATTGGCTGCCATCTGCGGCAGATCCTTTTTGACATGGCTGCCGGCCGCCATGAAGATCGGTACGACGACGATTTCCGTGGCACCCTGGCGCACCAGGCAATCGATACCCTCGTCGAAGCTCGGCCGCAGCAGTTCGAGAAACCCCGGCTCCACCAGCGCCTCCGGCTCACGGGCCAGAATGGCGTCGCGGATGCGATGAAACGGCCGCGCCCACTCGGCGTTGCGCGCGCCATGACCAAACAGAAGTATGCCTTTCACATTTGTTCCTTTGCCTGCCAGATATTGTGGCAGTTTGTCTCGGTCACCAGCAGCGTCGCCAGCCAACCGGCGACGGCTGCTGCAGTCAACAGCATCAGGCCGCTGCGCCAGTCCGTCGCGGAATAGATGCGCACGCCGGCTTCCATTCTGCCATCCCAGGTGCGCTCCATGAGCCAACCTACCACGGGTTGCAGGACGGCCGGACCGAGAAAGACGCCGACATTCACCACGCTGGTGGCCATGCCCGAGAGTTGCGGCGGATTCACTTCCTTGGCGCTGGCCCAGGATAGCGTGAAGCCCGCCGAAGCCAGACCCATCACGATGCACAAGGCATAGGTGGCCGCCTGTGGCAATGCGCTTTCGCCTGGCCGGGTGGCCCACAACCAGACTATCCAGCCCAGGACATGCAGCCCCGAAACCGCCAGGGCGACAGACTTGCGCCGCCCCAGGGCGTCCGATACCCTGCCCCACAAGGCTGAACCAACGGCAAAGCCGACGAAGTAAATACTTACATGACTGGAGGCGGT
>JANXRC010000160.1 GCA_025353195.1 Rhodocyclaceae bacterium | reverse complement strand
CAATTGCGAAGCCGTCGCGCTTTCGGAGCGGGCTTGTGGTGGCAATGGTTCCTTGCCCGCGAGATGTCCGCACACTTGCAGCAGCGTGTCTGCCAGATACACCACCGCCTCCCGCACCAGCGCCGCCTCCGCCGCGCTTTGCCGCGGCAGGATGAACGCGCGCCCGTCGCCATGCGCCTTCAGCGTCATCGCCAATGCACCACGAATCGGGCGCAGATCGCCGGTCAGTGCAAGCTCGCCGGCAAACTCGACCGGTTCTTCCGCCGCATCATGACGCCGCTGCTCGATCCGGCTACGGGCAAGGCCGCCCGGCACAAGCTGTGGCTAGGCATCCTGGCGGCGATCCTGGTGTCGGTGAGCCTTGGCTTCGTCAAGCTGGTGGTGCTGAAAATGCTGCCCTTCGACAACAAGAGCGAGTTCCAGATCGTGCTCGACATGCCGGTTGGCACGCCGCTGGAAGACACGGCCAAGGTGCTGCGCGAAATATCCGCCGAAATTGCGAAGGTGGAGGAGGTCGCCGATTACCAGGCCTATGCCGGCACCGCCAGTCCGATCAACTTCAACGGCCTGGTGCGCCAGTATTACTTGCGCAGCGCGCCGGAAATGGGCGACATCCAGGTCAATCTGGTGGACAAGAAGCATCGCCATCGGCAGAGCCATGAGATCGCCGTATCGGTGCGCGACCGGGTGGTAGCGGTTGCCAAAAAATATGGCGGCAATGCCAAGGTGGTCGAAGTGCCGCCGGGGCCACCGGTGATGTCGCCGATCGTCGCCGAAATCTACGGCCCCGATTATTCCGGGCAGATTGCCGTGGCGAAGCAGGTGCGCGCGGCATTCGAGAGCACGGCCGACATAGTCGGCGTTGACGATACGGTGGATGCGGATGCGGAAAAGCTGGTGCTGCGGGTGGACCAGGCCAAGGCCGCTTTGCTCGGCGTGGCGCAGAAGGACATCGTCGACGTAGTGCGCCTCGGGCTGTCGGGCGAGGACGTGACGCCGGTGCACGACGGCGACGCGAAGTACGAAATCCCGGTGCGCATCGTCCTTCCCGCCGAGCGCCAGAACAGCATCGACCAGTTGCTCAAGCTCAAGCTGCGCGGTCGCGACGGCCAGATGGTGCCCGTGTCCGAAGTGGTCGAGATCCGGCGCACGCTGCGCGAGAAGGTGATCTACCACAAGGATCTGCTGCCGGTCGTGTTCGTCACCGGTGACATGGGCGGCAAGCTCGATTCGCCCTTGTATGGCATGTTCGACATCCGCAACAAGCTGGCTGGCCTGGCATTGCCGCAGGGCGGCACCCTCGGCGAATATTTCGTCAAGCAGCCGAAGGATCCCTACGCGCAATACTCGCTGAAGTGGGACGGCGAATGGCAGGTGACCTACGAAACCTTCCGCGACATGGGTGCCGCCTATGCCGTTGGCCTGATCCTGATCTACCTGCTGGTGGTGGCGCAGTTCAAGTCATATCTCGTGCCGCTGATCATCATGGCACCGATTCCGCTAACCATCATCGGCGTGATGCCGGGCCATGCGCTATTCGGCGCGCAATACACCGCCACCTCGATGATCGGCATGATCGCGCTGGCCGGAATCATCGTGCGCAACTCGATCCTGCTGGTCGACTTCATCAACGAGCAGGTAGCGGGCGGTATGGACTTCGCCGAAGCCGTGATCCAGGCCGCGGCGATTCGCGCCAAGCCGATCGTACTGACGGGGCTGGCGGCGATGCTCGGCGCCTTGTTCATCGTCGATGATCCGATCTTCGCCGGCCTCGCGTTGTCACTGATCTTCGGCATTCTCGTAGCCACCATGCTGACGCTGGTGGTGATTCCGGTGTTGTACTACGCCGCGATGAAGGATCGAATCAAGAACGCATGATCCCCAACTTTTCCTTCAAGGAGTCTTTCGCATGACCGTCAATCAAATCGTTCGCATCGTCGCCGGCTTTTTCATCATGACCTCGCTGGCTCTGGCACACCTCTGCGGCCAGGTCGACATGACCAATCTATCCTGGCTGTGGTTTACCGCCTTCGTCGGCGCCAACCTGTTCCAGAGCGGCTTCACCAAATTCTGTCCGCTCGATTCGATCCTGAAGAAGCTGGGCGTACCGGAATCCGCGGCCAACAGCTGCGCCTAAGCGAACAGTCGAGCCAGTTCCGCTCCCGGTGAGGCGGCGCGCATGAAGGCTTCGCCGACGAGGAAGGCATGTACGCCGCGGTCGCGCATCAGTGCAACGTCGGCCGCCGTGAGGATGCCCGACTCGGTCACCACGATGCGATCGGCCGGGATGCGGCCGAGCTGCGACAGCGTGGTGTCGAGACTCACGTCGAAGGTGCGCAGGTTGCGGTTATTGATGCCGATCAGCGGCGTCGCCAGTTGCAGCGCGACGTCGAGTTCTGCGCCGTCATGGCATTCGACCAGAACGGCCATGCCGAGGCTGTGGGCGATGGCTTCCATCTCCTGCATTTGCTCTAGCGATAATGCGGCGACGATCAGCAGGATCGCATCCGCGCCCATGGCACGAGCTTCGAACACCTGCCAGGGATCGACCAGAAAATCCTTGCGCAGCACCGGCAGCGAGCAGGCATTGCGCGCTTCGCGCAGGTAAGCTGCCGAGCCCTGAAAAAAACGCTGGTCGGTCAGCACTGACAGACAAGCCGCACCGTGCATCGCGTAATCGGCAGCGATCTCCGCCGGGCGAAAATCGGCGCGGATCACGCCCTTCGAGGGGCTGGCCTTCTTGATCTCGGCGATCACCGCCGTACCATCAGCGCCGACTCTTCCCCGGATGGCACCGACGAAATCCCGTGCCGCCGGCTGCGCTTCGGCCTCCGCCTTCACGGCAGCCGGTGGCCTGGCAGCGAACGCTGCCGCGACTTCCTCGCGCTTGACGGCGAGGATCTTCTTGAGGATGTCGGACATCAGGCGAACCTGCGGGTGAAGGTGATGAACTCGTCGAGCTTTTTGCGCGCCGCGCCGCTGGCGATCGCCTCGCGCGCGCGCTTGATGCCGGCGCCGATCGAGTCGACGAGGTTGGCCGTGTAGAGCGCCGCGCCGGCGTTCAGCGTGACGATCTCGCGCGGGGTGCCGGGCTTGTTCTCCAGGGCCTCGATCAGCATCGCCATCGATTCGGCGGCGTCGGCGACGCGCAGGCCGCGGTTGGACATCATGGCCAGGCCGTAGTCTTCGGGATGGATTTCGTACTCGGTGATCTTGCCGTCCTTGAGTTCGCCGACCAGCGTCGCAGCGCCGAGGGAGATCTCGTCCATGCCGTCCTTGCCCCAGACCACCATGACATGATCGGCGCCGAGCTGCTGCATGACGCGGACCTGAATGCCGACCAGGTCTGGATGGAACACGCCCATCAGGGTGTTCGGTGCGCCGGCGGGATTGGTCAGCGGACCGAGAATGTTGAAGATGGTGCGTACCGCCATTTCGCGGCGGACCGGGGCCACATTCTTCATCGCCGGATGATGGTTGGGCGCGAACATGAAGCCGCAGCCGATGGTCTCGATGCATTCGCCGACCTGCTGCGGCGTCAGGCTGATCTTGGCGCCCAGCGCTTCGAGCACGTCGGCCGAGCCGGACTTGGATGAGACGCTGCGGTTGCCGTGCTTGGCTACCGTTGCCCCGGCGGCCGCGGCGACGAACATCGAAGCCGTGGAGATGTTGAAGGTATGCGCGCCGTCGCCGCCGGTGCCGACGATGTCGACGAAGTGCGGGTTGTGCGGCGTGTCGACCTTGGTCGACAACTCGCGCATGACCATCGCCGCGGCGGAGATCTCGCCGATGGTTTCCTTCTTCACGCGCAGTCCGGTGAGGATCGCGGCGACCATCAGCGGCGAGATCTCGCCCTTCATGATCTGTCGCATCAGGTGCAGCATTTCGTCGTGGAAGATTTCGCGGTGTTCGATGGTGCGCTGGAGCGCTTCCTGGGGGGTGATCATGATCAGGCTTCCTTCAAGAAATTGTTCAGCAACTCGTGGCCGCATTCGGTGAGGATCGATTCAGGATGGAACTGCACGCCTTCCACTGAAAACTCGCGGTGGCGCACACCCATGATCTCGCCATCTTCGGTCCAGGCCGTGACTTCTAGGCAGGCCGGCAGCGTATCGCGCCGGATTGCCAGCGAGTGATAGCGGGTGACGGTCAGCGGATTCGGCAGGCCGGCGAAGACGCCTTTGCCTTGGTGGATCACCGGCGAGGTCTTGCCGTGCATCAGTTGCTTGGCATGCACGATCTCGCCGCCGAAAGCCGCGCCGATGCTCTGGTGACCGAGGCAGACGCCGAGCAGCGGAATCTTCCCCGCAAACTCCTTGATCGCCGCTACCGAAATGCCGGCCTGTGCCGGCGTGCAGGGGCCCGGCGAGACGACGATGCGGGCCGGATTCATCGCGGCGATTTCCTTGAGCGTAATCGCGTCGTTGCGAAACACCTTGACGTCCTCGCCCAGCTCGCCGAAGTACTGCACCAGGTTGTAGGTGAAGCTGTCGTAGTTGTCGATCATCAGCAGCATGGCAGCCTCCTATTCGAAACGCGTATCGAGGCCGGCTTCGGCCATCTCGGCGGCGCGCAACTGCGCCCGCGCCTTGCTCAGCGTTTCCTGCCACTCCGCATCGGGGTCGGAATCGGCGACGATGCCGGCGCCGGCCTGGACGTGGATCCGGCCGTCCTTGATGACGGCGGTGCGGATCGCGATGGCGAGGTCCATGTCGCCGTTGAACCCGAGATAGCCGACGCTGCCGGCGTAGATGCCGCGCTTCGACGGTTCCAGTTCGTCGATGATCTCCATCGCCCGCACTTTCGGCGCGCCGGATACCGTGCCGGCCGGAAAGGTGGCCCTGAGCACGCCGAGTGCACCCTCGTCGTCCTTCAGTTCGGCCTCGACATTGGAGACGATGTGCATGACGTGGGAATAGCGCTCGATGATGAACCGGTCGGTGACCTTGACCGTGCCGGTCTTGGCGACGCGGCCGATGTCGTTGCGGCCGAGGTCGAGCAGCATCAGGTGCTCGGCGCGTTCCTTCGGATCGGCCAGCAGCTCGCCCGCCAGCGCCTCGTCTTCGGCGACGGTGGCGCCGCGCTTGCGCGTGCCGGCGATGGGACGCACGGTGACGCGCTTCTTGCCATCCTGATGTTCGAGGCGCACCAGAATCTCCGGCGAGGCGCCGACCACGTGGAAATCCTCGAAGTTGAAATAGAACATGTAGGGTGAGGGATTCAGCGTGCGTAGCGCCCGGTAGAGCGCCAGCGGGCTCGCCGCATAAGGCTTGCTCATGCGCTGCGAGAGCACCACTTGCATGATGTCGCCATCGACGATGTAGCGCTTGGCTCGACGCACTGCGGCCTTGAAGGCTTCCTCGCCGAATTCAGAAACCGCGGGTGCGGAGCTCGTCTGCACTTCAGGCGGAATTTGCGCCGGCGCGCGCAGTTTCGCCAGCAGTTCCTTCAGGCGCGCCTGAGTCTGCTTCCAGGCGCCGGGGAAGCCGGGTTCGGCATAGACCACCAGCGTCAGCTTGCCCGAGAGATTGTCGACAATGGCGATCTCTTCGGAGAGCAGCAGCAGAATGTCGGGCACGCCGAGTGGATCGGGCGCCTTCTTGCGCGCCAGTTTGGCTTCTATGTAGCGCACCGTGTCGTAACCGAAGGCGCCGACGAGGCCGCCGCAGAAGCGCGGCAGGCCGGGCAGGTCGGGCACCTTGAAACGGGCCATGAACTCGGAAATAAAGCTCATCGGGTTGCTGTGGTCGCGTCGCTCGGCAACGCGGTTGCCGGAGAGCACCATGATCGCGCCGTCGACCACGGCGATGCGCGTGCCGGCGGCCAGGCCGATGAAGGAATAGCGACCGAAGCGCTCGCCGCCCTGCACCGATTCGAGCAGATAGGAGTACGGATCGTTGGCCAGCTTGAGATAGATCGACAGCGGCGTGTCGAGGTCGGCAAAAGTTTCGAGCGTCACCGGAATGCGGTTATAGCCCTCGGCGGCGAGCCGGTTGAATTCGGATTCAGTCATGGGGAAACTCCACGTGAACGGGTGCTGCAAGGACAGGGGCGCGGGCTTCTCAGCTCCGGCGCGATGGAAATCGGCGCGCGATGGCGCGGGCGTTCAGGCCCGCCAGGGCCAAGCCTCCGCCCCGAGGGCGTGTTTCCTTGTCATTTGCAGGTTGCGGTGGAGCATAGATTCAGGCAATTTTCCAGGAGTCGGTGCTGGGGCTTTGCATACCGGGGATTCCGCTTCGCGGGCCGGTAATACGGCGAGCAGCCTCAGCCAGTGATGTGACTATAGCATCGCAGTCGATTCCTTGCACGTCCTCGCCCTCGTTGTAGCCGTAGGGCACGATGAACACTGGGCAGCCGGCGGCACGCGCAGCGGTGGCATCGTGCCGGGAATCGCCGATGTGCAGGTTCTCGGCGGGCTGCGTGCCCATGCGCTGGCAGGCGTGCAGCAGCTGCATTGGATGCGGCTTTTTCTCCGGCAGGCTGTCGCCCGAAACGGTAAAGTTGAACCAGATTCCAAGCTGCGTCGCGACCAGCAGCGGCTCGGTAAACGCCGCCGCCTTGTTGGTGATCACGGCCAGCGGCAGGCCCGCCGCGCGGAACGCCTGCAAGCCTTCGAGCACGCCGGGGTAGAGTTTCGAACGGCGGCCATTTTCAACGGCGTAATGGCGGCGGAAGATTGTTTGCGCCTCCGCCACCGCGTCGGCGTCGAGATCCGGCAAGCAGCGTTCGACCAGTTTCGGAATGCCGCGGCCAATGAATCCGGCGATGGTGTCGACGTCATATTCCGGCCGTCCCAGCTCGCGCAGCATGCCATTGGCGGCGGCCGCAAGATCGGGGACGGTATCGACCAGGGTGCCATCGAGGTCGATGGTCACGGAGCGGATGTTCTTCATGCTGCCGACGATAGCATAGGGGCGTCAGCCGGATATATCAGGATTCCTCATACATTCGATCAATCGCTGCCTGGTGGCGGGTCAGCACGCGCTGACGACGGATCTTCATGGTCGCCGTCAGGTCGCCGCCTTCGATCGACAAGGGCTCGTCGAGTACCGTGAAGCGCCGCACCCAGGAGGCGCGGAAGTGGCGGGCATTGACCCGGTCGATTTCCTCCTGCAGGTACTTCAGCACGTCGGGGTGCCGGCGCAGCCGGTCGTTGGGCAGGCCGCGTCGCGCCGCGAAATCGGCCAGCGCTTCCTCCGCCAGCGTGAGCAGGGCCGCCACATAGTTGCGCGCCTCGCCGCAGACAATCGCGTGCTCGATGAGCGGAATGTTCATCAGGTCGGCCTCGATGTTGGCCGGCGAGATGTTCTTGCCGCCCGAGGTGATCAGCAGATCCTTCTTGCGCCCGGTGATGAATACATTGCCGGCCTCGTCGATTCGCGCCAGGTCGCCGGTAGCCAGCCAGCCGTCGGCGAGCACCGCGGCGGTGTCCTCAACGCGGCCGGCATATCCGGCGAAGACATTGGGGCCGCGCACCATGAGTTCGCCGTCCTCGGCGAGTCTCAGCGCGACGCCGGGAATCGCCTGGCCAACCGAGCCGAGCGGCGTCGCCGGGGCGAGGCCCAGCGTGGTCGGGCCACAGGTTTCGGACAGTCCATAGACCTCGCGGATCGACAGATCGAGGCCGGTGAAGAAGGACAGCGTGGCCGGCGAGATCGGCGCGGCACCCGAATACACCCAGCGCGCGGCGTCGAAACCGAGGGCCTTGCGCACCTTGTTCAGGACCAAGGCGCGGGCCAGCGCACGCGCCGCGTTGCCGGCCGGCCCCGGTCGGCCACCGGCGCGCTGCGTCTGGTGCCATTGTCTGGCCGCAGTCATGGCCCACTTGACCAGTTTCGCCTTGATCCCGGTGGCGGCGCCGAGCTTTTCCTCGATGGCCTTCTGCATGCGTTCCCAGACGCGCGGCACGCCGAAGAAGATGGTCGGCCGTACTTCCTTGAGGTGGTCGCCGAGCTGGTCGAGACTGCGCGCGTAATGCACCTGGTAGCCGATCACGGCCTGGGCGTGGATGGTCACCATCTGCTCGGCGATGTGGGCCAGCGGCAGGTAGGAGATGACGCGGTCGTGTTCGTTGGCGGCCAGCGCTGTTTGCAGCGTGGCGCCGACCCAGGCCAGGCTGGCGTGGCTCAGCATCACCGCCTTGGGATCACCGGTGGTGCCCGAGGTGTAGATCATGCTGCCGATGTCTTCGGGTGCGATGGCTTCCATGCGCCGGGCCACTTCGCCGGCTGGCACGGTCTCGCCGCCCGCGAGGAAATCGTCCCAGCCCAGTTGCAACGGACCGGCGGCGGTTGTGCCGCGCATCAGTACCACGTGGCGCAGCGCTGGTGGCAGGGTGCCGAGCTTGCTCAGCTGGACGGCATCCTCGACCAGGATCAGCGGGCAGCGCGCGTGCGCAACGATGTAGCCGACCTCCCCGGGCGCGCTGGTCCAGTAGATGCCTGCGGTGCGGGCGCCGACCATCATTGCGGCGAGCGCCAGGGTCGACCATTCGGGCCGGTTGAAGCCGAGGATGCAGATGTTGTCGCCCGGCCGGATGTCCAATGCCACCAGTGCCCGCGCCGCGCGGTTCACTGTGTTGGCGTAGTCCGTCCAACTTGTCGGCTGCCAGCCGGCATCGCGGCGCACCTGGTACGCGGTGGCCGGTCCGAGGCGCTGCGCGTTGGCGAGGAACTGTGTCGGGATGGAGCGGAAGGCTGCCGCGGCGGCAGAGGCCATGTCAGGCGCCGAGGCCGAGTGCAGTGCGCGCCTCTGCTGCGCTGGCGACCTCGCGCCCGGCGCCGCGCGCGCAGGCGGCCAGCGCTTCGATCAGGGCGCCGTTGCCCGGTGCGCGCGAACCGTCGGGCAGGTAGAAGGTGTCTTCGAGTCCCGTGCGCAGCATTCCGCCCAGCTCGGCGGTGCGCCGGTGCAGCGGCCATATCTCGGCGCGGCCGATCAGCGTGGTTTGCCAGGGTGCCTCAGGTTCGATCCAGCGCAGCAGCAGCGGCAGCAGGTCGGCGTCGGTCGGCATGCCCGAGGCCACGCCCATGACGAAGTTGTAGTCGATGTGCCGTGTCATGCCGGCCTTGCGGAACATGGCCACCGAGCGCGCGATGCCGACGTCGAAGCACTCGAACTCGGGCAGGGTGCCGGTCTCGGCCATGACGTCGAGGAAGGCCTTGACCTTCTCCACCGGATTGTCGAACACCATCGGTGGCCAGGCCCAGCGGCCGTCCTCGCGGATCTTCAGGTAGTTCAGGGTGCCGGCGTTGCAGGCGGCGATCTCCGGCTTGACGCGGCGGATGCAGGCGGCCGGGCCGGAGATGTCCTTGCCGATCACGCCGGTGGTCAGGTTGATGATGACGCCGGGGCAGGCGGCGCGGATGGAGTCGACGATCTGCGCCGCCACCTCCGGTTCCCACGAGGGCAGGTGGCCCATGCCGGGCTCCTGGCGGCGCAGATGCACGTGCATGATGCTGGCACCCGCGTTGAAGGCGTCGCGCGCCTCGGCGGCCATTTGCGCCGGCGTTACCGGCACCGGGTATTGCGCCGGATCGGTGAGCACGCCGGTCAGCGCGCAGGTGAGGATCGCCTTTTCCATTCATGCCTCCTTGTCGTATTCGAGTTCGACCAGCACCGCGCCGGAGGCGACCTGGTCGCCGATCCTGATGCGCACCGCGCCGACGCAGCTGGCCACGGTGGCGAGCAGCTTCATTTCCATCTTCATGGCTTCGACGCAGGCCACGGTCTGGCCTGCCACCACCAGGTCGCCCTGCGCCACCAGCACCTGTGTCACCGTGCCGGCTACCGGCGAGCGTACGCGGCTCGCATCGTGCGCGGCATCGACGGCCGGGAAGGGAGAGACCTCGGCGCAGACGAAACCCGCGGCGGCGCGCGAGAAGTGCAAGCGGCCGTCGTCGCGAACCAGTGCGATGCGGCGGCGGATGCCGTCGTAGCGGTAGTCCAGCCAGCCCGCGTCCTCGCTGCCGAGGTCGATTTCGTGGCGCGTGGCGCCCAGATCGACATGCACGCTGCCGGCGCCCAGTTCGACGCGCAGCGTGCGCTTCGTTCCTCCACATTCCAGGCTGAGATCGAAGCCGGCCACGCTGGCCGGCCGCGCGCCACGGCCGACGGCGACCGCGGCCGCCATGCACCAGAGTTCGTCGTCCGGCGCAGGGCGTTGCAGCAGCGCTTCGCTGCCGGCTGCCCATTCGTCGAGCAGCGCCGTGTGCATGGTCGCGCTGCGGAAGCGCGGGTGGTCGATCAGGTCGCGCAGGAAGCGCGCATTGTTGGCCAGGCCGAGCAGCGGCGCGTCCTCGAGTGCGGCCATCAGGCGGCGGATGGCATCGTCGCGGTCGCGGCCGTGGGCGATCACTTTCGCCAGCAGCGGGTCGTACCAGGGCGTAACCGCGCCTCCCTCGACGATACCGGCATCGATGCGGATGCCGGGCTGCGCCGCGGCCGCGGCGGGGCGCCAGTGCAGCACGGTGCCGGTCTGCGGGGCGAAGCCGGCGTAGGGATCTTCGGCATACAGCCGCGCCTCGATGGCGTGGCCGCTGAATCTGATCTGCTCCTGCGTCAGCGGCAGGGGTTCGCCGGCGGCGGCGCGCAGTTGCCATTCGACGAGGTCGATGCCGGTGATCATCTCGGTTACCGGATGCTCGACCTGCAGGCGCGTGTTCATTTCGAGGAAGTAGTGCTTGAGCTGGTCGTCGACGATGAATTCGACGGTGCCGGCGCCGCGGTAGCCGACCGCCAGCGCGGCGGCCACGGCATCGCGGCCCATGGCCTCGCGCAGGGCCGGGCTGACCACCGCCGAGGGCGCCTCCTCGATGACCTTCTGCCGCCGCCGCTGCGCCGTGCAGTCGCGCTCGCCAAGGTGAATCGCGTTGCCGTGGGCGTCGGCGAAGACCTGGATTTCGATGTGGCGGCTGCCTTCGATCAGGCGTTCGAGCATCAGCGTGTCGTTGCCGAAGGCGGATTGCACCTCGCGCCGCGCGCCGGCGATGGCCTCGCGCATTTCACCGGCGCCATGCACCAGTCGCATGCCGCGGCCGCCGCCGCCGGCGACGGCCTTGACCAACAGCGGGTAGCCGAGCCTATCGGCTTCCGCGATCAATCGTTCGTCATCCTGTTCGGCATCGAGGTAGCCGGGCGCGGTCGGCACCCCGGCGGCGATCATGCGGCGCTTGGCGACCGCCTTGTCGCCCATGACTTCGATCGCCTCGGCCGGCGGGCCGATGAAGACCAACCCGGCCGCGGCGCAGGCACGGGCGAAGCCGGCGCTCTCGGAAAGGAAGCCGTAGCCGGGGTGGATTGCATCGGCGCCGGTGCGGCGTGCGGCTTCGAGGATGGCCTCGACGCGCAGGTAGGACTCGGCCGCGGGCGCGGCGCCGATCGGCACGGCCTCGTCGGCCAGCATCACGTGCGGCGCATCGGCATCGACCGCCGAATGCACGGCCACCGTGCGGTAGCCCAGAGCGCTCGCCGTGCGAATGACGCGGCAGGCGATCTCGCCTCGGTTCGCGATGAGGATTTTGCGGAAGCTCATCACGGCGCCCAGTACGGTTTGCGCTTCTCGAAGAAGGCCAGGGTGCCTTCCATACCTTCGGCGCCTTGCGCGCTCAGCGAAAATGCCGCAGCGGCGTCGTCGATCAACGATTCCGGCGCCGCCAGGCGGGCCTGTCCGATCAGCCGCTTGGTGGCGGCGACGGCATCCGGAGCGCAGGCCAGGATTTCACCCAGCACTCTTGCCAGTGCTGCCGTCAGTGCGGCGTCGTCCTCGGCCGTTTCATGCACCAGGCGCAACGTCAGCGCGGTGCGCGCATCGAGCCGGCCGCCGGTGACGGCCAGGCGCTTGGCTTCGGCAAAGCCGAGGCGCTCGACCAGGTAGGGGGCAATCTGCGCCGGCACCAGGCCGAGCGAGGTTTCCGGCAGGCGGAAGCTGGCCGAGGCATGGGCCAGCGTGACATCCGCGGCGCAGGCGAGACCGAAGCCGCCCCCCATTACCGTCCCCTCGACGACGGCCACCACGGCCAGCGGCGTGCGCGCAAAGGCCGCACACAGCCAGCCGAAGCGCGAGTTGACGTGGGCCAGGGGATCGCCGCCCTCGATCGGTTGGGCGCGCGCCGCCGCCATGTCCTTGAGATCGGCGCCGGCGCAGAAATGTCCGCCGGCCCCGCGCAGCACCACGACGCGCGTCACGCCGTCGGCCTCGGCGGCAGCCAGCGCCGCCAGCAGTGCATCGACCATCGCCAGCGACATGGCGTTGCGCGCCTGCGGCCGGTTCAGCGTCAGGTGCAGCACGCCGCCTTCGCGGTGCGCCAGCACGGTCGGGTTTTCGCTGCTCATGTCAGCCGGCGCGCGGCAGCGTGCCTTCGAGCTTGGCGATGATGCCGAGCATGATTTCGTCGGCGCCGCCGCCGATCGAGACCAGGCGGCCATCGCGCCAGGCACGCGAAACGTGGTTGTCCCAGGTGTAGCCCATGCCGCCCCAATACTGCAGGCAGGAGTCGGTGACCTCGCGGATCAGGCGGCCGCACTTGAGCTTGGCCATCGAGGCCAGCTTGGTCACGTCCTTGCCCGAGACGTAGGCCTCGACTGCGCGGTAGGTCAGCGAGCGCAGCGCCTCGACTTCGGTGCGCAGCTCGGCCAGGCGGAAGTACACGGCCTGGTTGTCGAGCAGGCTCTTGCCGAAGGCCTTGCGCTCGCGTGTGTATTCGATGGTCTCGTCGATCACGGTGTCGAGGATTCGCAGCGAGCTGGCCGCTCCCCACAGGCGCTCCTCCTGGAACTGCATCATCTGGAAGGTGAAGCCCATGCCCTCCTGGCCGATCACGTTGCGTTGCGGCACGCGCACGTCGTCGAAGAACAGCTGGGCGGTGTCGGAGGAGTTCATGCCGACTTTCCTGATCTTGCTGCGGCTGATGCCCTTGGCATCCATCGGCACCATGATCAGCGACTTGTTCTTGTGCGGCGCGCCGTCCGAGGTGTTGGCCAGCAGGCAGCACCAGTCGGCCTTCATGCCGTTGGTGATCCACATCTTGCTGCCGTTGATCACATAGTCGCCACTTTCCTTGCGCGCCGTGGTTTTCAGCGCGGCGACGTCGGAACCGCCGCCGGGCTCGCTGACGCCGATGCAGCCGACCACTTCGCCGGCGATGGCGGGAACGAGAAACTCGCGCTTCAACTGGTCGGAGCCGAAGCGCGCCAGCGCCGGGGTGCACATGTCGGTATGCACGCCGATGGCCATCGGCACGCCGCCGCAAGCGCAGTGGCCGAGGGCTTCGGCCATCACCATCGAATAGGAAAAATCAAGGCCGAGGCCGCCGTACTCCTGCGGATACTTGACGCCCAGCAGACCCAGCGCGCCGAGCTTCTTGAAGACTTCGTGGGTGGGAAATTCCTCGGCCGCTTCCCATGCGTCGACATGCGGATTGAGTTCCTCCTTGACGAAGCGGGCTACGGTGTCGGAGAGCTGGCGGTGTTCGCTGGTGAATTGCATGGTGTGACTCCCTGTATGCGTGGCAACTTAAAACCGGGCGACGCCGAAGGTATTCTGGCGCAGCGGGCGCGCCGCGGCTTCGGCGCAGATGTCGAGGCAGAGCGTAAGGATGTGCCGCGTGTCGCGCGGGTCGATGATGCCGTCGTCCCACAGCCGTGCCGTCCCGAACAGCGCGGTCGACTCCTTTTCCAGGCGCAGGCGCAGGCCCTCGGACATGGCGGCGAGCGCCTCTTCGTTGACCGGATGGCCGGCGCGTTCGAGCTTGCTGCGGCTGACGATGTCCATCACCTTGGCCGCCTGCGCGGCGCCCATCACGGCGGTGCGTGCCGAAGGCCAGGCGAAGATGAAGCGCGGATCGAAGCCGCGCCCGCACATGCCGTAGTTGCCGGCGCCGTAGGAGCCGCCGAGCACCATGGTGAGCTTCGGCACGCGGGCGTTGGCTACCGCCTGGATCATCTTCGAGCCGTGCTTGATCGCCCCGGCGCGCTCGGCCACCGAGCCGACCATGTAGCCGGTGGTGTTCTGCAGGAAGACCAGCGGCGTGCCGCTCTGGTCGCACAACTGGATGAACTGCGCGGCCTTGGTCGAGCCTTCGGGCTGGATCGGTCCGTTGTTGCCGAGGATGCCGACCAGGTGGCCGCTGATGCGGGCGTGGCCGCAGACCGTGTCGGCGGCATACACCGCCTTGAACTCGAGGAAGTCCGAGGCATCGACCAGGCGCATGATCACTTCGCGCACGTCGTAGGGTTCACGCTCGTCGGCCGGCACCACGCCGAGCAGTTCCTCGGCCGGATAACAAGGTTGTTCGAGAGTCGGTGCTGGCGAGACGGCGTCCCAGTTCAACTTGTCCATCACTTCCCGCGCCATGGCAATGGCATGGCCGTCGTTCTCGCACAGATATTCGCCGAGGCCGGTGACGGTGGCGTGGGTTTCCGCGCCGCCGAGCGTCTCGTCGTCGCAATCCTCGCCGATGGCAGCCTTCACCAGGGGCGGGCCGGCCAGGTAGATATTGGAGCGGCCGCGCACCAGGATCACATAGTCGGATAGCCCCGGCAGGTAGGCGCCGCCGGCGGTCGAGGAACCATGCACCACGGCGATCTGCGGGATACCGGCGGCGGAGAGACGGGCCTGGTTGGCGAAACTGCGGCCGCCGTCGATGAAGATGTCGGCCTGGTACATCAGGTTGGCGCCGCCGCTTTCCACCAGATAGACCATCGGCAGGCGGTTGTCGCGGGCGATCTCCTGGGCGCGCAGGGTCTTCTTGAGGCCCATCGGCGGCACCGTGCCGCCCTTGATCGCGCTGTCGCTGGCCAGCACCACGCAGCGCTTGCCGGCGACCTGGCCGATGCCGACGATGGACCCGCCTCCGAGCACGGATTTCTTGCCGTCGTCGTCGTGCATGCCGAGGCCGGCGAGGCTCGACAGTTCGAGGAAGTCGCTGTCGCGGTCGAGCAAACGGGCGACGCGCTCGCGCGGCAGGATCTGGCCGCGCTTTTCGAACTTCTCGCGCTTGGAGGCCGACTCGTCGCGCACCTTCTGCTCCAGTGCGCGCACCTCGGCCAGGCGCTCCCGCATGCGCTCGATGTTGGCGCGAAAGCTCGCGGCGCGCGGATCGAGTGCGGAGGACAGGGTGGGCACGGAGCTATTCTCCTTTCAGGACCGCCGGCGTCTCTGCGCGGTGGAAGCCGTCGAAGGTGGCGCTGGCCGGGTAGTCGCCCATGGGGAACACCGGGCTGCCGAGCGGCGCACCGCCGTCGATGGGCACCGTGACGCCGGTGACGAAGGCAGCGCCCGGCGAGAGCAGGAAGCAGATCACCGCACTGACCTCGGCTTCCGTGCCGAGGCGGCGCAGCGGCACGTGATGCTTGAGCTTCGGGATCATGGCCTTAACCGCGCCGCTGTAGTGGTCCATGCCCGACGACGCGATCCAGCCCGGTGCCACGGCGTTGACGCGAACATGGAAGGGCGCCCATTCGAAGGCGGCGGTCATGGTCAGGTTGCTCATGCCGGCGCGCGCGGCGCCCGAATGGCCCATGCCAGGCATGCCGTTGCGAAAATCCGCTGTCATGTTCACCACGGCACCGCCGTGCTTCTGCATGCTCTGCAGGAACACCTCGCGCATCATCAGGAAGCCGCCGGTCAGGTTGTTGGCCAGCACGGTCTCGAAACCCTTCTTGCTGATCGCCAGGAGCGGCGAGGGGAACTGGCCGCCGGCGTTGTTGACCAGGCCGTCGATGCGACCGTGTCGGCCGACGATGGCGGCGACGCCTTCGCGCACCGCGGCCTCGTCGCGGATGTCGAAGGCGATCGTGTCGGCGCTGCCGCCGTCCGCCGTGATCTCTGCGGCGACTCTGGCCAGCTTGTCCTCGCTGCGCCCGGAGATCACCACGGTGGCGCCGAGCGAGGCCAGTTCGTGGGCGATGCAGCGGCCGATGCCGCTGCCGCCGCCGGTGACCCAGACCATCCGACCGGCAAAGGTGCCGGGGCGCAGAACGCTGGCGTAACTTCCCGCGGAATCGCTTTTCGTCATGTGCGGTTTCCTCCTCAGTGTCCTTGTAGTCTATTCCCGCTGGAATCGTCTCCAGGCCGCCGGTTTCATTTTCAGCAAATGCTACGCAATGTTCACCTATAGGTCAACATGATCGCTTATACGTAAGAAAATGCTTGATCGGGCCAGCGTGCGGCGCTAGGATGCGCAACGGGCGGGAGGCATGGGCATCCCGCGAGACAAGCAACAGAGGAGACCAGCATGGATCTGCAAGCCTGCACCGCGGCCTTGCGCGAGAAGGTGGGCGCCGACAGCGGCCTCGACGCGACGCTGAAGTTCGATTGCGGCGCCGACGGCGTCGCCTATGTCGACGGCAAGGCTCTGCCCAACAGCGTCGACAACGTCGATCGCGAGGCCGAGTGCACCGTCAGCATCACCCTCGACAATCTGGCAGCGATGCTCAGCGGCGAGCTCGAGCCGGTGACTGGTTTCATGACCGGCCGCTTCATGGTGACCGGCGACATGAGCGTGGCGATGAAGCTCAACCGGATCGTCTGAGGCACGGCGTGGCAATCCCCGGCAAGGCCCGCAACGGCTCCAAGGCGGTGGTGAAGCTGGCAAAGGCAGCCGAGGCGCGGGCCGAGGACACCGTTGCCGCCCATCGCGGCGACGGCGAAGCCGACTTGTCCGGTATCACCGAACTGGCGCGCGAACTCGGCATCACCCAGCGCGCGATCCGCCTTTACGAGGCTCGCGGGCTGTTGACGCCGCGCCGGATCAACGGTGGCCGCGCCTATTCGCGGCGCGATCGGGTACGCCTGGCACTGATCGTGCGCGGGCGGGCAATGGGCATGTCGCTGGCCGAGATCGAGCACATCCTGTCGCTCTATGGCGACCATGGCGAAGGCCACGCCAAACAGCTCGAATACCTGGTCGGTCGCATCGAGCAGGCGGTCGGCGAACTCGAGTCGCGGCGCCGCGACATCGAGACCACGCTGGCCGAACTGCGCGTCATCCACGTCGATATGCGGCGTGCACTCGACGCCCGGCGTCGGGTCGCAAGGAAGTAGTCAGACCTTCCGCAACTCCGCGCGCAGCGCGGCAATCACCGTATCGTAGCGATGGGCGTCGGCATCGCGACCGGCGCCGAATACCGCCGAGCCGGCGACAAAGGTATCGACCCCGGCCTTCGCCACTTCCAGAATGTTGGCCGGACCTACACCGCCGTCGATTTCGAGGCTGATGTCGAGGCCGCGCGCGGCTATCATCTGGCTCACCTTCCTGGCTTTGTCGAGCACGTAGGGAATGAATTTCTGGCCGCCGAAGCCGGGGTTGACGCTCATCAGTAGCACCATGTCGAGCTTGTCCAGCGTGTATTCGAGCACATCGAGCGGCGTCGCCGGGTTGAATACCAGCCCGGGCTTGCAGCCGCATTCGCGGATCAGGCCGATGGTGCGGTCGATATGCTCCGAGGCTTCCGGGTGAAAGGTGATGTAGGTGGCGCCGGCCTTGGCGAAGTCGGGAATGATTCGGTCGACGGGCTTGACCATCAGGTGCACATCGATCGGCGCCGTTACGCCGTGCTTGCGCAAGGCTTCGCAAATCAGCGGGCCGATGGTCAGATTCGGCACGTAATGATTGTCCATGACGTCGAAATGCACGATGTCGGCGCCGGCTTTGAGCACGTTGTCGACTTCCTCGCCCAGCTTGGCGAAGTTGGCGGAGAGAATGCTCGGGGCAATCCTGAACTCTTTGGACACGGCGAACTCCTTAAGGTGTATCCGCCGATTCTACCGGTGGCGTGGCGCGGTGGATTCAGGAAATGTGATGGTGCCCATAAGCAAGAGGCGGCAGCTAGCGGGTCGGCTAGAATTCGAGCATTCATTTAGGGGAACCTGCAAATGATCCTGCTGACAGGCGGCGCCGGCTACATCGGCCTGCACACCGCTGCGGTGCTGATCGGGGCCGGGCATGAGGTGGTGCTGTTCGACAACTTCAGCAACAGCAAGCCGCTGGGCGTGCAGCGGCTGGAAGCCATCGTTGGCCGGCCGGTGCCTTGCGTACAGGGCGATGTGCGCTCGCGGCAGGACATGGACGGCCTTTTCGACCAGTACTCGAT
>JANXRC010000097.1 GCA_025353195.1 Rhodocyclaceae bacterium | reverse complement strand
CCGCGTGATGCTGCAGGGCATGCACGGCACCGGCAAATCGACCCACATCGAACAGGTCGCGGCGCGGCTCAACTGGCCCTGCGTACGGGTGAACCTCGACGGCCACATCAGCCGCCTCGACCTGGTCGGCAAGGATGCCATCGTGCTGCGCGACGGCCTGCAGGTCACGGAATTCCAGGAAGGCATCGTGCCCTGGGCGCTGCAGCGCCCGGTGGCGCTGATCTTCGACGAGTACGATGCCGGCCGGCCCGACGTGATGTTCGTGATCCAGCGCATCCTCGAGCGCGACGGCAAGTTCACCCTGCTCGACCAGAACCGCGTGATCCGCCCCCACCCGAGCTTCCGCCTCTTCGCCACCTCGAACACGGTGGGACTGGGCAACCTGTCGGGCATGTACCACGGCACACAACTACTCAACCACGCCCAGATCGACCGCTGGAACATCGTCGCCACGCTCAACTATCTTTCGCCGCAGGAAGAAAGCGCGATCGTGCTGGCCCGCGTGCCGGGCAAGGACAACGAGCAGGGCCGCAAGCTGATCGACTCCATGGTGGCGCTGGCCAACCTCACGCGCAAGGGTTTCGCCACCGGCGACCTGTCGACCCTGATGTCGCCGCGCACCGTGATCACCTGGGCCGAGAACTGCGAAATCTTCCGCGACCCGGTGCTGGCCTTCCGCCTGTCCTTCCTCAACAAGTGCGACGATGCCGAGCGCCCGCTCGTCGCCGAGTATTACCAGCGCTGTTTCGACATCGAACTCGACGAATCCTGGATGCTCCCGCCGGCACCGCAATGAACCTGCCCCGGCAGCAGAAGATGGAAGAGGCCTGCGCCGCCACGCTGCGGGCGCTAACCGGCGACGGCGAACTGCACTACAGCGGCCACCTCCTGCACCGCGGCGAAAGGCCGTTGCGAACGTATGCGCCGCACTTGCGCGTCGAGACCGAGGCGGAGAGCCTTCCGGCGCTGCGCGCCCGTGCCGACGGCATGGCGCTGCGCCTGATGCATTCCGATGCCGCGCTGCACCGCGCGAACTGCCCGCCCGACCCGGTCGAACGCCTGGTCTTCGAACTGCTCGAACAGTTGCGCGTGGAAACCCTGGCGCCGGAAACCATGCCGGGGCTGGCGGCCAACCTGCACCGGCGTTTCGCGGCCTGGTCGCGCCGGTTCCACGAGTCGGGCGTCACCGAAAGCAGCATCGGCATCCTGTTCCATACCGTGGCCCAGGTCTGCTGGTCGCGCCTGAACGGCCTGCCGGTGCCGGAAGACAGCGAAGACCTGATCGAGGCGACGCGCGCCGGCCTCGCCCCCGCGCTCGGTCCCGCGCTGGCGGGCATGCGCCGCTGGCGCCACGACCAGGCCCGCTTCGCGCCGCATGCGCTGGACGTCGCGCGCCGGGTCGGCGCCATGGTGCGTGCGGAACAGGAGGACACCGCCGGCGAGCAAGCTGCGGAGCAGAACCCGCGTGCCCTGGCCCTGCTGCTCGACTTCGACCAGGAGGAAGTCCACGCCATGCCGCTTGCGGCCGGCGGCGAGAGCAAGGCGCCGGGCGAATCCGGTCACGGCTATCGCGCCTACAGCACCCGCTACGACGTCGAGCTCTCCGCCGCGACGCTGGTGCGCAAGGCGCTGCTGCGCGAGTACCGCGAGCGGCTCGATGCCTTCATCGCCCGGCAGGGCATCAACGTGCCGCGTCTGGCCCGCCTGTTCGGCGCCATCCTGGCCAAGCCGCTACGCGACGACTGGCTGTTCGGCGAGGAGGACGGCCGCATCGATGGCCGCCGCCTGGCGCAACTGGTCAGTTCGCCGGCCGAGAGCCGGGTGTTCAAGCGCGAGCGGGCAAAGCCCGCAGCGGATGCGGCGGTCACGCTGCTGATCGATTGTTCCGGCTCCATGACGGGGGTGATCGAGCCCGTGGCGGCGCTGGCCGACATCCTTGTCCGCAGCCTCGACATGGTCGGCGTCGACACCGAGTTGCTGGGTTTCACCACCGGCGCATGGAACGGCGGCCGCCCCCATCGCGAATGGCTGGCCCAGGGCCGCCCGCCGTGGCCGGGGCGCCTCAACGAAACCTGCCACCTGGTGTTCAAGGATGCAACGCGCAACTGGCGGCGCTCGCGAGGCGACATCGCCGCGCTGTTCAAGGCCGACCTGTTCCGCGAGGGCATCGACGGCGAGGCCGTGGACTGGGCCTGCGACCGGCTGCTGGCGCAGGACGCCGGCCGCCGCATCCTCATCGTGATTTCCGACGGCTGCCCGATGGACAGCGCCACCGCGCTCGCCAACGACACCTTCTATCTGGACCGGCATCTGCGGGAGATCGTGGCCCGCCGCGAACGCGAAGGTGCCATTGAGATCATCGGCCTCAGCGTAGGAGTCGACCTGAGTCCCTTCTATCGCCGTACCGTCAGCGCCGACTTTTCACGTGGGCTCGACAACACAGTGTTTTTCGAGCTTGCCCGACTCATTGGCTACCGTTAGATCCATGTATCCGGCTGTCGATCATCACTCAGACCCGGCACGCAGGCTCTTGGCATCGGCCACGAAGGTCTCCTTCAGCCGCCTGGCGGCCTCATTCATCACCGGCAAGTGGGCAAGGAGTTGTTCGAGCGACATGCGCGCGATCGGAGCTTGCACCGCGACCGCAGCGCAGGCACGGTTGCGGTCAAGCATGATCGGGACAGCGATGGCGATGATCCCCTGCAGGTTTTCCTGATTGTTGATGCCGAACTTTCTACGTCGTGTCTGCTCCAGTTCCTTGCGTAATGCGGTTCTATCGGTAATCGATTGTTGCGAGATCGCGGCTAGCGGCAAAGTCCGCAACAAGCGTTCTCGCTGGGCCTTGGGCAGCAGGCTCAGAAGCAGTTTGCCCGACGAGGTACAGTGCAGAGGCACCCTCGATCCTGCCTGCAGATGCACGCGCAGCGCCCACTGGGTCTCGACCCGGTCGATATAGACGATATCGGTTCCACTCAACATGGTTATGTTGCAGGTCTCGCCGATTTGTTCGACAAGGTCGCTCAGAATTGCGTGCCGCGCGGCCGTGGCACCCGAGTTGAGCATGACATTGAGCGCAAAGTGATTCACCCGGCTCGAGCAAGTGTAGTTGCGGCTACCGGGGCTGCGCGTTATCAGCCAGCTGTCCTGCATTTGTTTAAGAATGCGGTGAATCGTCTGTTTGGGCAACCCAATCTTATCGACAACCTCTGCCAGCGACAGCGGTCGCGATGATTCGGCAAGCGTTTCGAGTACACGAAACGCACGCAGCGCAGCGGAGTTTTCCTGACTGGTTTGCATGCATCACCTTTATAAAGAAACGAGACCAATAATATCAGTAAGATGATGTTTTATTGATTTATGCATCACTTATGGAGCTAAACGAGACGCATGGTCTCGTTTAGTCTGATCCAATGAGCCAAGCTGTCGCGCAAGACAAAAACAGCGTCTGCCCCTGAACGCATGGGAGCAACGTTAGAACAAATTGAGGAGACCAGTCATGAAGAAGATGTTTAAGGTTCGTTATACGATTCTCGCGGTGCTGTGCCTGATGTACTTCATCGCCTACGTCGATCGTGTAAATATTTCGGTTGCCGCACCCCTGCTAAGAAAGGAAATGGGGCTCACGGCCACGGAACTCGGCCTCATCTTCTCCGCGTTCGCGTACCCGTACGCAGCGATGCAGATCTTTGGTGGCTGGCTTTCCGACAAGTTCGGCCCGCGTCTCGTTCTCGCAATTCTCAGCATCATCTGGGCCGTGGCCACCATCCTCACGGGCTTTGCATGGGGATTGGGATCCCTGATCGTTTTTCGCGTACTTCTCGGCATCGGCGAAGGTGGTGCCTTCCCTTCGGCAACCCGTGCGATGACCCACTGGTTCCCGCCAAGCGAACGCGGTTTTGCCCAGGGTATTACGCACAGCTTCGCACGCCTCGGCGGCGCCATCACCCCGCCTATCGTCCTGGCGATCGTTGCCATGTCCGGCTGGCGCGAATCGTTCTTCATCCTCGGCGCGGTCAGCTTGCTTTGGACGGGGCTGTATGTCTGGCTGTTCCGCAACACGCCTGTGGAGCATAAGTGGATCAAGCCGGAAGAACTGAAGGAAATCGGCTTTGACGAGAAGGCAACCAAAGAGGTCGAATCACAACGGACGCCCTGGGCACGAATGATCCGTTGCATGGGCCTCGTAACTTTCATAGATTTTTGCTACGGCTGGTCGTTATGGGTGTTCCTGACTTGGCTGCCTTCTTACCTCAAGGATTCGCGCGGCTTTGACCTCAAGCAAATGGCCTTGTTTGCGACACTCCCGCTAATGGCGGGAGTGATCGGCGATACGCTTGGGGGGGTCGTCTCCGACACCATATACAAGCGCACCGGGAACCTGAAGCTTGCTCGGCGGTTCATGCTGGTGCTGGGACTCGGTGGTGCGCTAGCATTCATCCTGCCGGCGATCTATGCAACTGCTCCCATCACTGCGGTTCTGCTGCTTTCGGCATCGTTCTTTTTCCTTGAGCTGACAAATGCCGTTCTGTGGAGTTTGCCGATAGACATCGCGGGACGTTTCGCGGGTACTGCCGGCGGCATGATGAATACCGGTTTCGGCGTTGCCGGGATGATTTCTCCTGTAGTTTTTGGTGTGCTGATCGACCGCACTGGAAGTTACGAAGTGCCATTCCTGATTTCCGCCGGGTTGCTGGGCATAGGTGCGATCTGCGCCATGTTCGTCGATCCGACACGGAAAGCTTGCGATTAGCCATACCTCGGCCACGATGCCACGCACCACGGCCACCATGGTCAATCGAATGTCGAATGAATTGAGGAGTTCCCGCATATGGACCTAAACCCGCAACATGACCAAATTGAATCCGGAGGATCAGCAGTCCAACAATTGATCTCCCGCGCACGTTCGGCTCAACGCCTGTTTGAGCAATGGAACCAGGAGCAAGTTGACGAAGTCGTTGTAGCCGCCGGCTGGGCAATCATGGAGCCAGAGCGCAACCGTGCGCTGGCGGAAATGGCCGTGCGCGACACCGGGCTGGGCGTGGTCGCGGACAAGTTCACCAAGAACCACCGCAAGACGCTGGGCCTGCTGCGCGACCTCAAGGGCGCCAGAAGCGTCGGCGTGATTGCCGAATATCCGGAACGGGGCATCGTCGAGATCGCGCGGCCGGTAGGCGTGGTGGCGGCGATCACGCCGTCGACCAATCCCGGGGCAACACCCGCCAACAAGATCATCAACGCGCTCAAGGGACGCAATGCGGTCATCGTCGCCCCCTCGCCCAAGGGCGCGAGCACCTGCGCCACGCTGATCGGGTACGTCAATGCCGAACTGGCGAAGGTGGGCGCCCCGCAGGACTTGGTGCAGATGCTGCCCGCGCCCATAACTAAGGATGCGACGCAGGCCCTGATGCGCCAGGCCGACCTGGTGGTCGCCACCGGTTCCCAGGCCAACGTGCGTGCCGCCTATGCCAGCGGTACGCCGGCCTTCGGCGTCGGCGCCGGCAACGTGGCGGCCATCATCGACGTGTCGGCGAACCTGGTCGATGCCGCTGCATCGATCGCCCTTTCCAAAACCTTCGACAACGCCACCAGTTGCTCCTCCGAAAACAGCGTGGTGATTCTCGATGCCGTGTTCGATGCCGCCCTCGCCGCCCTTGAAAAGGCCGGCGGCGTACTGCTCGACGGCGAGGAGAAGGCCCGCCTGCAGGCCGAGATGTGGCCCCACGGCAAGCTCAACGCGCAGACCACGGCGCAATCCACGGCCACCATCGCCGGGCTCGCCGGGCTGGTGCGGCCGGAAGTCGCCCGCGCCGCATTCCTGATGGTGCGCGAAGACGGCACCGGCCCGAACTGTCCATTCTCCGGCGAGAAGCTGGCGCCGGTGATGGCGGTGTATCGGGCGCGCGATTTCGACCATGCCTGCCAGATCGTCGCCGACATCTACGCCTACCAGGGCGCCGGCCATTCGGTCGGCATCCACAGCGCCGACGACCAGCACATCCTGCGCCTGGGACTCGAACTTCCCGTGTCGCGGGTGATCGTCAACCAGATCCACTGCTACGCCACCGGCGGCAGCTTCGACAACGGACTGCCGTTTTCCCTGTCGATGGGCTGCGGCACCTGGGGCCGCAACAACTTCTCCGACAACATGAACTACCGGCACTATCTGAACATCACGCGCATCTCGCGCAAGATTCCGCAGCAGGTGCCGACGCTGGAAGACATCTTCGGCGAGCATTTCCGCAAGTACGGGAAATAGGTCCATGCTGCACACCATACGCGCGCACGTCGACCGGCAGGCGACGCAGCGTCCCACCGCGACCTACCTGATCGCGCCTGAAACCGGACTCGCCATGAGTTTCCTCGGTCTGCAGGCGGCGTCCCAGCACCTGGCCGCCTATCTGCTGGAACAGGGCATCCAGCCCGGCGCCAAGGTGGCGCTGCTGATGCACAACGGTTACCAGACCTGCCGCCTGTTCATCGGCGCCATGTACGGCGGCTACTGCATCACCCCGCTCAACATGCTGGCGCAGCCCTCGCAGCTCAGTTACGTTCTCGAGCACAGCGATGCCGAGATCGTGTTCGTCGCGCCGGACCAGCTCGAGCGCCTGCAGCTGGCCGCCGCCAATCTCGCCCGGCCGCCGAAGATGATCGTCTGCGACGTCGACGCCGAAGAGTTCGTGCCGGCAGCGAGTGCCGACGGCGCGATGCCGCAGGCACCCGGAGCGGGCGATGCGGCGCTGATGATGTACACCTCCGGCACTACCGGCAAACCCAAGGGCGTCGTGCTGTCGCAGCGCGCCGTGGTGTCGGGCGGCGAGTTCGTCTCCGACGCCCACCAGCTCGGCCCCGACGACCGTGTGATGGCCGTACTGCCGCTCTATCACATCAACGCACAGGTAGTCACCGCAATCTCGCCGCTGATCCATGGCGGCAGCCTGGTGCTGCCGCATCGCTTCAGCAGTAACAACTTCTGGCAAGTGGCGATTGCACAACACTGCACCTGGCTCAATGTCGTGCCGACCATCATTGCCTACCTGCTCAACGGGCCCGACCTCGCGGCGCTGGACCTGGACGCCTCGGCACTACGCTTCTGCCGCTCGGCCTCGGCCCCGCTGCCACCGGCACAGCATCTGGCCTTCGAGAAGAAATTCGGCATCGGCATCATCGAGACCATGGGGCTCACCGAGACCGCCGCACCCTGCTTCTCCAACCCGCTGGCACCGCAGCAGCGCAAGGTCGGCAGCCCCGGCCCGGCGTTCGGCAACGAAGCGAAGATAGTCGGCGCTGGCGGTACGGCGATTCCGGCCGGCGAAATCGGCGAGATCATGGTGCGCGGGCCGAATGTGATGACCTGCTACTACAAGGATCCGGTCGAGACTGCGCGAACCCTGGAAGTGGACGGCTGGCTGCACACCGGCGATCTGGGCTATATGGACGCGGATGGATTCTTGTTCGTCACCGGACGCATCAAGGAGCTGATCATTAAGGGCGGCGAGAACATCGCCCCGCGCGAAATCGACGAGGCGCTGCTCACCCACCCGGCCGTCGCCGAGGCGGCCGCGGTCGGCATTCCCGACACGCAGTACGGCCAAGAAATCCTGGCCTGCGTCGTGCTCCGAGCGGACACCGCCTGCAGCGAGGCGGAACTGCGCGAACACTGCCGGCGCGAACTCGGCGCCTACAAGACGCCCAAGCTGTTCCGTTTCGTCAGCGACCTGCCGCGCGGGCCCTCGGGCAAGGTGCAACGGCTCAAGCTGCTGGATCCGATACCGCACAATGCGGCCGCGACTCAGCGCTGACCGGCCAGGGGATATTCACTGTCGCCCGGAGGCAAGTCCTGGACGTAATTGCGAGCGTATGGAAACCCGGGTGCAGCGCGCAGTTCCTGACGCAGATCAAAGAACAATTGAGTATCTGAAATGACTTATTGCATTGCAGCAACTTCGCGCTAAGATCATAATGTCAGCTCAGGGAGCGCGCTCATGACCCAGATTCAGGCCCTCAATTCCGAATACATCGAAAACCGCACCTTCGACGAAATCGCCATCGGTGACAGCGCAACGCTGGTTCGCACGCTGCGTCAGGAAGATATCCAGATGTACGCCATCATGTCGGGCGACATCAACCCATCGCACGTCGATCCCGAATACGCGCATTCGTCATTGCTGCGCGAGGTGATTGCGCATGGCATGTGGGGTGGCGCGCTCATTTCCAATGTGCTCGGCACCCAGTTTCCCGGCCCGGGCACCGTATACCTTGACCAGTCGCTGCACTTCGCGCTGCCGGTGCGGGTCGGCGACACCCTGACGGTCACCATCACCTGCCAGAAGAAGTTTCCCCGCAACCACCACATGATGCTCGATTGCGTGTGCACCAACCAGGACGGGCAGAAGGTCATCAGCGGTACCGCCGAGGTGCTGGCGCCGACTGAAAAAATCAAGCGCCTGAAGGCCAGCTTGCCTGAGTTCAGGCTGTCGCAAAACAGGAAGGCGCGCTTTGAACACCTGCTGGAAATCACCAAGGGGCTCGCTCCGATATCGATGGCCGTGGTCCATCCCTGCGATACCGAGTCGCTCAAGGGCGCGCTGCTGGCACGCGATCGCGGCCTGATCATCCCCACCCTGGTCGGCCCCGAAGACAAGATTCGGCAGTTGGCCGAAGCCAGCCAGCTGGACCTCTACGGTTGCACACTGATAAATGTTGCCCACAGCCACGCCGCTGCCGAGGTCGCCGTATCGCTGGCGCGCGAAGGTCAGGTCCAGGCGCTGATGAAAGGTTCGCTGCATACCGACGAGTTGATGAGCGAGGTGATCGACAAGATTACCGGTCTGCGCACCGAGCGGCGCATCAGCCACGTTTTCCTGATGGACGTGCCGACCTATCCGCGCCTGCTGTTCATTACCGATGCGGCGGTGAATGTCGCGCCCAATCTGGAAGACAAGGTCGACATCGTGCAGAACGCGATCGACCTGGCTCACATGTTGAAGATTCCCGACCCCAAGGTGGCGATTCTCGCTGCGGTGGAGACCGTCAATATCAAGATGCAGGCTACGCTCGACGCCGCAGCCCTGTGCAAGATGGCGGACCGCGGCCAGATTACCGGCGGCTTGCTGGATGGCCCGCTGGCCTTCGACAACGCCATCTCGGTAGTCGCCGCGCGAACCAAGGGCATCAAGTCGGCAGTCGCCGGTCAGGCCGACATCCTGCTGGTCCCCGACATCGAATCCGGCAACATGCTGGCCAAGCAGCTCGAATATCTGGCCGACGCGCTGACCTCGGGCATCGTGCTCGGCGCCCGGGTGCCGATCGTGCTGACCAGCCGCTCCGATTCGGCCGAAACACGCACTGCCTCCACCGCCGTGGCGATGGTCATGGCGCATTCGAAGCGCAAAAAAATCTGAACAGAAGTTCGCATATGGCCGATGCCATCCTCACCCTCAATGCCGGCTCGTCCTCGATCAAGTTCGCGCTGTTCGCGCGCAAGGCAACCATACCGCAGCAGCCCGAGTTGGTCGGCCTGATCGATGGCATAGGCGCCGTCGGTCAGCCTGCGCACTTCAAGGCAAAGGACGCAGGCGGCCGCGTACTCGATGATCTCGATCTCGACCTCGACGGCCCGGCCATTACTCCGCACCAGGCTGCGCTGAGCTTTCTGGTCGACTGGCTGCATCGACGCGAGGCCGGCTGGCACATATCCGGCGTCGGCCATCGCGTGGTGCATGGAGCACAACAGTTCTCGCAACCGATCGTGCTCAATCCCGACATCGTCGGTGCGCTGCGTGGCTTCATTCCGCTGGCCCCCCTGCACCAGCCGCACAATCTTGCCGGTATCGATACCCTGACTGCGGCATTGCCGGGCATCCCGCAGGTCGCCTGCTTCGACACGGCGTTTCACCGCAGCCAGCCCGAGGTGGCGCAACTGTTTGCCCTGCCCCGCGCCATCACCGCGCAGGGCGTGCGCCGCTATGGTTTTCATGGCCTGTCTTACGAATACATTGCCGAGGTCTTGCCGCAGCACCTTGACAGCAAGCGCGCCCGGGGGCGCGTCGTCGTCGCGCATCTGGGCAATGGCGCGTCGATGTGCGCGATGCGGGATCTCAAGAGTCAGGCCTCGACCATGGGCTTCACGGCGGTCGATGGCCTGATGATGGGTACCCGCACCGGCAATCTCGATCCCGGCGTGCTGCTGTATCTGATGGACTATCAGCAGATGGATGTAAAGGCCCTGACGCGACTGCTCTACAAGGAATCAGGCCTGCTGGGCGTGTCCGGTATCAGTCAGGACATGCGCATACTGCTCGATTCCGCGGCGCCCGAAGCGCGCGAAGCCATCGATCTGTTCTGCTACCGCATCGTGCGTGAAATCGGCTCGCTGACGGCCGCGCTGGGGGGGCTCGATGCGCTGATATTCACCGGCGGCATCGGCGAGCATGGCGCCCCGATCAGGGAACAGGTTTGTGCCCGGCTCGGCTGGCTCGGATTGAAGTTGAATCCGGCCGCCAATGCAGCCAACGCGTCGAAAATTTCGGCGGCCGATAGCCAAGTCGACGTCTGTGTCATACCCACCAACGAAGAATGGATAATCGCGCGGCACGTCGCCGAACTCGCCACCTGACGCCGGCCCCGAAGCGGCATCCCCGACGCGCAAAGCAACCACTTTCGATATTTTCCAGTCGCATCAGGCCTGTCAACCCCCTTGACCGGCAGGCGTGAACCGTCCTAGCAAAAAACGGCCCCGAAACGCAAAAACGCGCCCTCAAGCCAACTCTCGAAAAGAAGCGCCATCCTGCTGTTTTTCTTCCCATTTCAGCCGGGGAAAACATACTATATCTAGTACGCGCATCGTCTTCCTGCACTAGCGGTTTTTGTAACTTGTTGTTTTTTTAGATGTAAAAATTTTCTGCTTTTCACGCCAAGAAGCCAGGGGTATGCTTCCCCGCTCCACAGAACCTTAATCGGACCTATTCTTCGGAAGAGACCATGAATACGACAAAAAATAATACTGAGGAATCAACAAGCTACGAACACACAGGACAAATGGGCCTGCCTCTACCGCAGGAAATTTCGGGCGAAGTACTGCTTGAGAAATATGCCAAGGGCACCGAACGCGACGTGCGCGACGTGCGCAGCCGCGTGGCCCGTGCGCTGGCCTCAATAGAAGTCGAGGACAAACGCAGTTTTTGGGAAGCGCGCTTCCTCGAAGCCCAGGAAAACGGCTTCGTTCCCGCCGGCCGCATCAACTCGGCTGCCGGCACCGATCTTTGCGCCACGCTGATCAACTGCTTCGTGCAACCGGTGGGTGACTCGATCTCCGAGATTGTCGACGGCCGCCCCGGCATTTACACCGCATTGCTGCAGGCTGCCGAGACCATGCGTCGCGGCGGCGGCGTCGGCTATGATTTTTCTTCCATCCGTCCGATCGGCGCGCATGTCAAGGGCACGCAGTCGCGTGCCTCCGGCCCGGTTTCCTACATGCGCGTCTTCGACCGCTCCTGCGAGACGGTCGAATCCGCAGGTTCGCGCCGGGGGGCGCAAATGGGTGTTCTCCGTTGCGACCACCCGGACATCGAAGAATTCATCCATGCCAAGGATGCCGGCGATCTGACCAACTTCAACATCTCGGTCGGCGTCACCGATGCCTTCATGCAGGCCGTGGAGGCCGATGGCGAAATCGAACTGACCCATCGCGCCAATCCGTCGGCGGATATCAAGGCTGGCGGCGCCTATCAGCGCGGAGACAGCCAGTGGGTCTACCGCAAGATTCGCGCTCGCGATCTGTGGGAACAGATCATGCGATCGACATACGATCACGCTGAACCGGGCATCCTGTTCCTCGATCGCATGAACAAGGATAACAACCTCTACTACTGCGAGACCATCGAAGCCACCAACCCCTGTGCCGAACAACCGCTGCCGCCCTACGGCTGCTGCTGCCTGGGCTCGATCAATCTGACGCTGTTCGTCACGGATGCCTTCACCAAGAAGGCCAGCTTCGATTTCGCGGCTTTCGGCAAGACCATCGACGCCTCGGTGCGGATGCTCGACAACGTGCTCGACGCCACCCACTGGCCGCTGGAACAACAACTCAAGGAAGCGCAGAACAAGCGCCGCGTCGGCCTCGGCTTTACCGGCCTGGGCGACGCGCTGATCATGCTCAAGTTGCGCTATGACACCGACGCCGCGCGCGACATGGCGACCAGAATTTCCGAGTTCATGCGCGACCGTTCCTACATGTATTCGGTCGAGTTGGCAAAGGAGCGCGGCGCGTTTCCGCTGTTCAACGCCGACATGTATCTTTCGGGCGGCAATTTTGCCTCGCGCCTGCCGCAGGACGTCAAGGACGCCATCCGCAAGCACGGCCTGCGCAACTCGCACCTGCTGTCGATCGCACCCACCGGCACCATCAGTCTGGCCTTCGCCGACAATGCGTCAAACGGAATCGAGCCGCCCTTCTCCTGGGTCTACACGCGCAAAAAGCGCATGGCCGATGGCACGTTCAAGGAGTACGCGGTCGAGGATTACGCCTGGCGCCTCTACAAGCACCAGGGCGGCGACGTTTCCAAACTGCCGGCCTACTTCGTCACCGCGCTGGAAATTTCGGCACAGGCTCACGAACAGATGGTCGCCGCCGTGGCGCCCTACATCGACACCTCGATCTCGAAGACGGTAAACGTTCCCGCCGACTACCCGTACTCGGAGTTCGAGGACCTCTACATGGTGGCCTGGAAATCCGGCCTCAAGGGGCTCGCCACCTACCGGCCCAACTCGGTGCTGGGCAGCGTGCTCTCGGTCACCGCCACGCCGGCGGAAAGCGCCCAGAAGCAGCCGCAGGACGTCACCATCGACCACGCCAATCGCCGGCTTTCGATCGGCGCCCTGCCCGCGCCGGTGCTCGCCTCGCTGCGCTGGCCCGGACGTCCGCGCATGGCCGATGGCAATGCGGCATGGACCTACATGATCGAAGCGCCGGCTGGCGAGTTCGCCCTCTTCGTCGGCCAGATCGCAAACGATCTGGGACGCGAGGTTCCGTTTGAAGTTTGGGTCAACGGCGCCGAGCAACCGCGCGGCATCGGCGCTGTCGCCAAGACGCTGTCGATGGACATGCGAGCCAACGACAAGGCCTGGCTCAAGCTCAAGCTGGATGCGCTGGCCAGGACGCAGGGCGATGACGCCTTTGAACTGCCCCTGCCGCCCAATGGCGAGCGCAAGCTGGTCCCCGGCGTCGTCTCGGCGCTGGCCCAGGTGGTGCGTTACCGCTGCGAAAAGCTCGGTGCGCTGGAAGGCTCCGAAGCCACCCCGGTGATCGACTGCATGTTCAGCCGCGACGAACCCAAGACCGGCACCGACGGCACGCTGTCATGGACGGTCGATGTGGTCAATCCGGCCTCCGGCGAAGAGTTCGTGCTGGGCCTGAAGGAAATCACGCTGCCCGACGGCGTCACGCGGCCCTACTCGGTGTGGCTCTCCGGCCACTATCCGCGCGCCCTGGACGGCTTGACGCGCCTGCTGTCGCTCGACATGCGCGTACTCGATCCGGCCTGGATCGGCATGAAGTTGCGCAAGCTGCTCAATTATGCCGAACCACTGGGCGACTTCATGGCCCGCGTGCCCGGCTCCAACAAGCAGCAGAACTGGCCCTCCACCGTCGCCTACATCGCCCGCTTGATCATGCATCGCTATGCCATGCTGCGCATCCTCGACGAGAACGGCTATCCGACCCGCGAAATGGGCATCCTCGAAGTACCCGAGCAGAAGAGCGGCGGGGTCAAGGTGATGCAGGGCTCGCTGTGCGCCGAATGCGGCAACTACACCGTTATCCGCAAGGATGGCTGCGACTTCTGTTCGGCCTGCGGCGCGGTGGGAAGCTGCGGCTGAGCGTGTTGTGCTAGCAGCTGCAAAAGCCGGGTGCAAGCCGGGCTTTTTTTCGTCCTGCGCGATGCGTCTCGCCTACGCGTGCGCCGCGACCGTGGCATCCAGCCGCTGCATCCAGTCGAGCACCTCGCGCACGGTTTCCTGCGGCCGCTCGAAGGGAAACAGATGCGTGCCTTCGAGCCAGCTCACGCGCCCTTGCGTGATGCGCTGCGTGGCGGCCAGCCCGACCTGGCGCACCTCGCGCGAGCGGCGGCCGCCGATGAAAGCCACCGGCCCGCCCGGCGGATGCAGCCGCAGATACTCCACCAGACGGTGGGGCACGGTCGAGTAGATTTCCGCTTCGATCGCCGGACGAAAGCTCAGGCGGCGACCGGCTCCTGCAATGTCGGCGGGATCCTCTTCGGTGCCGAAGCGGATGTAGTCGTTGAGCACATCCGGATGCCAGCGCGCGAACATCGCCTTCGCCGCAAAATGCCGGTGGGCCTCACCGAGATTCGACCAGTGGTCGCGGCGCTTTTCAGCCGCGGCTGCAGGCGACATCCGCCACATCTGGCCGGTCGCCTTGACCGCGCCGATCAGCCCGGACTTCCAGCCGTACACAATCGGCGAATCGAGCAACACGATGCCGCGCACGCGCTCCGGACGCTGGCCGGCCGCCAGCAGGCTCAGATAGCCTCCCATCGAATGCCCGACCAGCCAGAGGTGGGGCTGCGGCAGACTATCGATCAGGGCCGTGAGCTGTTGCGTCATTCCACGCCAGCGGCGGTCGACGGGGAAACGGGCGTCATGGCCGAAGTGCTCGACGGCAGCCACCTCATGACCGGCGGCGCGCCAGCCGTCAAATAGCTGGCGGTAGGTCGCGGCGCTGTAGCTGTTGGCGTGGGAAAAGACGATCATTACGGCAGGCAGCCTAAGGAGTGGCGGAAGGAAGGGGGCTGACGGTCATTTGAGCCGCATAGGTGCGCTTTTGTGCCGCCGTCAGCTGCTTGATGCGGTACTCGGCCTTCGACGCCGCTGAGCGGTCTGCATGCGCCTCCGCGGCCAACATGCGCAGCGGAGGATTCAGGCGCATATAGCGCGCGCCCTTGCCCTCCAGATGGGCCTTGAAGCGCGCCGCCAGATCGACGGTGATCCCCGTATAGAGGCTGCCGTCGGTGCATTCGATCAAATAGACGAACCAGGTCTTGTTCGATGACATCGGTTCGCAGCCAGCCCCGCTCAAATCCCTCAGGTGAGGAGCGGATGCATCCAGACGAACAGCGTCTGGCCCTGGGAGTCGGCGAGCCGCGCCAGATCCGCCAGATCCATCACCATGGCCTGGACTTCCTCCGGCTCCCATTGTTCCATTTCATACTCTTCGGTGGCCGCGAGTTCCACGGCGACGAGTTCAAGAGCGTCTTCGTCGAGAGTAGCCAAGCGTTCCATCAGCTCATCCGCAATGCGCAGCACCACGGCTCCCTCTTCTGCAAAGTAGACGGGTTCGTAGCCGCTGACGGCCTCTTCGAATTCATCGCCGGTCAGCAGGCAATGCAGCGTGGCGATCTTGGCCGTATCAATGCCCCGGCGCTCGATGCCGCTCCATTCGTCAACCGGCCGCAGCGATTCGCCGATGGCGGCAAATTCATCTTCTTCGGCAGCAACGATGTTGGTCAGTATTCCCAAGCCATGACTCCCTTAAGCGGTGCCTGCCGATCATAGCGGAAACTGCCCGCGACACACGCCCGGCAGAACATCAGCGCCGTCGTCGCCGGCCCTTTGCTGCGCGCACCGGCATATCGAGCAAGCCCAGGGCCTGCCGCGACAGACGATCGGCCTCGACGTTGCGATGACGGGGAACCCAGATCAGCTGCGCGTCCTCGAAACGCCCCAGCCACTCGCGGGCCGTGGCGACCAGTATCACCAGGCGGGCGATCTGCGTGCGGTCCACCCCCCGTACGTAACGGATCGCCATATCGCTGTCGCCACGCAGCACCAGCCGCCGTGCGCCGGCGTTACACGCCACTTCGAGTGCTGTAATCAGCGCGTGCAGTTCGGCTTCGTTGTTGCAGCCGGAGCCGCCGATCAGCGTCGATTTGTCGGAACGCAGGCCATCGGGCGACATGAGAATGACGCCGACGCCGATCTTTCCCGGATTGGGCAGCGCCGCGCCGTCGAACCACGCCTGCCAGTAGTTTTCGGTGCCGATGACCGCGCCTTGCCGGCGGCGTCAAAACAAACTGGCGACGACGAAACGGTCCCGTGCCGCGAGCTTTTCGATGCCCTTGACGACCTCCAGCGAGGCGCCCCATTTCATGATGTGCGCCAGGAAGGTCGTCAGCCCCTGCGACAGCGCGTAGCCGGTTTCCTTCCACTCGCGGCGAAACTCTTCAAAATCGACCGTCTTGGCCGAGAGCTTGCCGCTTTTCATCGGCACCAGGGTGACGCTGTCGCCCCGATGGCGGATCACGATGGCGGTAGTACGGTTCCCGTTGATGACGACCACATGCGTCTCCCTGTCCGGCTGACAAGGCAGAGACTAAATCCGGCGCATGCTGAATGAGACTTTGAAAAACAGTCCTTTTTGGCGCCAGCTTTCAGCCCTTGGCCTCCAGGGCCTCCCAGCGGATCATGGCGGCATCGATTTCGGCATCGATGGCAGCCAGCCGGGTTTGCAACTCGCGCACCGCATCTGGCGGCCCCTGATAGAAGGCCGGATCAGCCATGCGGTTCTGCAAGACGGCCTGCTCGGCTTCCAGCGCGGCGATGCGATCGGGCAACTGCTCCAGCTCGCGCTGCTCCTTGAAGCTGAGCTTCTTGCGCCCGGCGGGCTTGGCTTTCGCCGTGTCGCCAGCGCCGACTCGTGAGGCCGGCTTCGCGTCCACGCCACCCGTGGCATCGAAGCGCGCCGCGCCGCCTGCCGGTCGCTGGCGCAACCAGTCGCTGTAGCCGCCGACATATTCCTTCCAGCGCCCGTCGCCTTCGCTGGCAATGGTCTGCGTCACCACGTTGTCGAGAAAGGCCCGGTCGTGGCTGACCAGAAACACCGTTCCCGAGTAGTCCTGCAGCAGGGCTTCGAGCAATTCCAGGGTTTCGATGTCGAGATCGTTGGTCGGCTCGTCGAGCACCAGCACGTTGGCCGGTCGCGCGAACAGGCGCGCCAGCAACAGCCGGTTGCGCTCGCCGCCGGACAGCGACTTCACCGGTGAACGGGCGCGTTCCGGGGCGAACAGGAAATCCTCGAGATAGCCGATCACGTGCTTCTTCGCGCCGCCGATCTCGACGTAGTCCGAGCCGGGGCTGATCACTTCGCGCAAGGGCGCTTCGGGATCGAGCTGGGTGCGGAACTGGTCGAAGTAGGCCACCTCGATCTTGCTACCCAACCGCAGTTCTCCGGAGTCGGCCGATAGCTGACCCAGGATCAGGCGCAGCAGCGTGGTCTTGCCCGTGCCGTTGGCGCCGATCAGGCCCACCTTGTCGCCGCGCAGGATGCGGCAGGAGAAATCGCGCACCACGATTTTTTCGCCCGCGGCTGTCACAAATCGCTTGCTGACATTTTCGAGTTCGGCCACCAGCTTGCCGGAGGCATCGCCGCGCACCAGCTGAAAATCGACTTTGCCCAACTGCTCGCGCCGCGCCGCCCGTGCCGCACGCAAAGCTTCGAGGCGCTGCACGCGCCCGACACTGCGCGTGCGCCTCGCTTCGACACCCTTGCGGATCCAGATTTCCTCCTGCGCCAGCATCTTGTCGGCGCGAGCATTCGCCAGAGCCTCTTCGTTGAGCATGAATTCCTTGCGTTGCTGGTACTCGACGAAGCGGCCGGGAAATCGCAGATTCAGTGAAGACTCATGCCCGCGTGCGGGCGTGATGTCGGAACTAAAACTCACCAGCTTGCCGCGATCCAGTTCGATGATGCGCGTCGCCACGGCATCGAGGAAAACCCGGTCGTGGGTGATGACCATGATCGCCCCCTGATAGCCGCGCAACAGGTCCTCCAGCCAGAGGATGCCATCCACGTCGAGGTGATTGGTCGGTTCGTCGAGCAGCAGCAGTTCGGGCTCGGCCACCAGCGCGCGGGCCAGGGCGACGCGCTTCTTGCCGCCGCCGGAAAGCGCATCAACTCGGGCGTCGCCATCCAGCGCGAGGCGCGAAATGGCCTGCTCGATGCGCGAATTCAGCCGCCAGCCGTCGTTCGCCTCCAGTTGCGCCTGGAGATCCTGCATGCGGTCCATGGTCGCCGTATCGCCAGCGCCGACTGTGTGGGTCACCTCATGATATTCCGCGAGCACTCGCGCCACGTCGCCCAATCCTGCAGCCACGGCTTCGAAGACCGTGTCGTGAGTAGCAAATTCCGGTTCCTGCGGCACGTAGGCGATGGAGAGGCCGGGTTCCCTCCATACCTCGCCGTCATCGAGCGAACCGAGACCGGCCAAAGCCTTCAGCAGGCTGGATTTGCCGCTGCCGTTGCGGCCGATCAGCCCGATGCGCTCGCCGGCATCGATTTGCATGGCGGCGTGATCAAGAAGAGCAACATGCCCGTAGGCAAGACAGGCACGATCAATTGAAATAACAGGCATGGAAGCAGGGGTCGGCAAAGAGGCTGGGAAAGGGTGCAGGATTATAGGCGCGCAGGGTAAAATTCGCGCCTTGCGCCCTTGTAGCTCAGTGGATAGAGCGACCGCCTCCTAAGCGGTAGGTCTCAGGTTCGATTCCTGACTTGGGCGCCATGTTTAGTCAGGCGTATTATTCAAACGATGACTGCCGAGCTCTCGACCATCGAAGACGAACTTGCCCTGGCCCAGGCCGATTCCCGTGACATGAAGCGCACGGTGATTGCCCTGCGCACGGAACTCGAAGCGGCACACGCGGAAATCCATGACGCAACGCTGCGCGCCACCCAAGCCAGCGCGGCGGAAATATCCCAACTGAAGATAACTGTCGGCGCCCTGCGCGAGGCACTTGAACACGCCCGCATCGACCGCGAAAAGGCCATCCAGCAGGAACGCGTCGCGGCGAACCAGGAGGCCCAAATGCTCAAGGCAACAGCGGCCGCCTTGCGCGAGGAACTGGAGCAATCCCGCGCCGAGCGTGACCACGCGGTGCAACTGGAGCGCGTCGCCGGACATAACGAAATGCAGCAGCTGAAGGCCACCTCGGCCGCCCTGCGCGATGCGCTTGAACGCGCGCACGCGGACACCGACAACGCGGTGCGCCAGGCAGTGGTCAGCGCGCAAGGCGAAATTGCGCAACTGCGGCAAACGGTCAGCGGCCTGCGTGAAAGCCTGGAATTGGCACAGATCGACAAAACGAATTCGGTCAATCGCGAACGCACCCTGTTCGCCGACGAGGGCAGCCAGTTGCAAAATACCATCCAGGCTCTGCGCGAGCAGATTGAAGCCATGCGCCGCACCTGATCAGGAACACCATGGACCAAACTACCGAACCCGCCAGCCCGAAGAAAAAGCCGACTGAACGCGATCAGGACGGGCGCCGCCGCCTGCGTCATCTCGAACTGCTGCTCGAAGTGACGCGCCGCATGGCGAGTTACGGAACGCTCGACGAAGTCTTGCAGGCACTGGTGGAGATGACCACCGCCGAGCTGAATGCGGAACGCGGCTCACTGTTTCTCAACGACTCCGACACCAACGAACTGTATTCGCGCGTCGCGCAGGGCAATATCCAGCGCGAAATACGCATCCTCAATACCAGCGGCGTGGCAGGCTACGTTTACACCTCGGGCGAGGCGCTGATCATCCATGACGCCTATGCCGACGACCGCTTCAACCGCTCGATCGACGAGCAGACCGGCTTCACCACGCACAACATCCTCTGCGTACCGATCAAGACGGTGAAAGGCGAAATCATCGGGGTCGCGCAGACCCTCAACAAGCGCTCCGGCAAGTTCACCCGGCAGGATCTGAACCTGCTCGAAGCCATGACCAGCCAAGGCACGCTGGCACTGCAAAGCGCGCAGTTCATCGAACGCATGCAGGCGATCCGCCGGCAGGAGATGGAATTCATCGATGTCGTCTCCGAAGTCACTGCCGATATCAAGCTGGGGTCCCTGCTGCAGAAGGTGATGGGCGAGGCAACGCGCCTGCTGAATGCCGAGCGCTCGACCCTGTTCCTCAACGAGGAGAAGACCAGCGAGCTATGGTCGGAGGTGGGTCAGGGCCTGGAATCAGTCCAGATCCGCCTGCCCAATCATCTGGGAATTGCCGGCGCCGTATTCACCTCGGGCAAGGCGATCAACATCCCTTACGCCTACGCCGATCTGCGCTTCAATCCGGCCTTCGACAAGAAGACCGGCTACTTCACGCGCTCGATTTTGTGCGTACCCATCACCAACAAGCGCGGCAAGGTAATTGGCGTCACGCAGGTGCTGAACAAGCGCGGTGGGCCCTTCACCGGCGACGATGAATCGCGCCTGCGTGCATTTACCGCACAGATTTCGATTGCACTGGAAAACGCCAAGCTGTTTGCCGACGTGCAGAACATGAAGAACTACAACGAGGCGATGCTGGAGTCGATGTCGAATGCGGTGATCACGCTGGACGAGTCGGAGCGCATCGCCACCTGCAATGCCGCCGGCCTGCGCATTTTGCGCGTGCACCTGCCACAGATCTTGCAGCAGCCTGCAGCAGAGTTCTTCTCCGGCAGCAACGCGTGGATTTCGGAAAAGCTGAAACGCGTGGCCGAGACGCAGACCGCCGAACTGATCATGGAAGCCGAACTGATGGTCGGCGAGGACAAACTATCGGTGAATCTTACGGCGCTGCCGCTGCTGTCGATGGAGAAGAAGCGCATCGGCTCGATGCTGATGCTGGAAGACATCTCCAACGAGAAGCGACTGAAATCCACCATGTCGCGCTACATGGATCCGGGCATCGCCGACCAGATGCTGGCTTCCGGCGCCGAAAGCCTCGGTGGCAAGGCCGTGATGGCGACCATCCTGTTCTCCGATGTGCGCGGCTTCACCACGATCACCGAGACGCTCGGCGCCCAGGGCACCGTGGCGCTGCTCAACGAATACTTCACGCTGATGGTCGATTGCATCCAGCGCGAGGAAGGCATGCTGGACAAGTTTATCGGCGACGCCGTCATGGCCGCCTTCGGCATCCCGATCGGACATGACGACGACGCCGACCGCGCGGTGCGCACCGCGATCGCCATGCTGAAGGAACTCAACAGCTGGAACAAGGGCCGCGTCAACGAAGGCAAGATGCCCGTCGACATCGGCATCGGCCTCAATACCGACAACGTGGTGTCGGGCAACATCGGCTCGAAGAAGCGCATGGATTACACCATCATCGGTGACGGCGTGAATCTCGCCGCCCGGCTCGAGTCCGCCTGCAAGCAGTACGGCACCCACATCCTGATCAGCGAGTTCACCTACAAGGCCCTGAAGGCGACCTACTTCAGCCGCGAGCTGGATCTGGTGGTGGTCAAGGGCAAGACCAAGCCGGTTGCCATTTATGAAATTCTCGACTACCACACGGAAGAAACCTACCCGCAGATGATCGATGCCCTGCGCCATTTCAAGTCCGGGTTGGTGAAATACCGGCAGCAGAAATGGGAGGATGCCAAGCGCGAATTCGGCGAAGTACTGACCCTGAACGACCACGACAAGGCGGCGAAGATGTACATCGAGCGCTGCGACCACTTCCTTGCCAATCCGCCCGGAGACGCCTGGGACGGGGTCTGGGTGATGCAATCGAAGTAGCCGCCCGCGCGCGCGGGAGCCGTTCTACGGCGACTACTTGACGCGGGTAAGAACAGGCCGCCCCGCAGAGCGCTCGGGAGTCGGCGCTGGTGATACGGTGGAAGATGCCTCCTCCTCCTTGCTCACGTTCGGCGACTCGCCAGCGGCGACTGCCGGCTTCTCGGTGACTTCAAACGCCATGCCTTCGCCATTCTCGCTGGCGTAGATCGCGGAAACCCGCTCGATGGGCACGACAACCGGGAAAGCGCGTCCGCCGAAACGCGCCTGAAAGGTAATTTCCTCGTTGCCCATCAGCAACTGGTGGGTGGCTTCGAGGCCGACATTGAGGACGATCTCGCCATCCTTGACGAATTCGCGAGGCACCCGCGTCGTCGCATCCACCTTGACCGCCAGATAGGGCGTAAAGCCCTGATCCGCGCACCATTCATGAATGGCGCGGATCAGGTAGGGCTTGGTGGACTTCATTGGCGTTGCGCCGAGGTGAACCAAAATGCAGACGCGGACGATGCGCCTTTAGCGGCGCATCATCTTTTCTGTCGGCGTCAACGCATCGATGAAGCCCTGGCGCGAGAAGATGCGCTCGGCAAATTTCATCAGCGGCGCCGCGGTCTTCGGCAGGTCGATCCCGTAATGGTCGAGTCGCCACAGGAGCGGTGCGATCGCCACGTCGAGCATCGAAAAGTCGTCGCCGAGAAGGAACTTCTGCTTGTTGAACATCGGCGCCAGTTCGACCAGGCGATCGCGGATGTGGCCGCGCGACTTGTCAGCCGACTTTAGGTTCTTCTCCAGCGCATCGATGTAACTGAACAGCTCGTGCTCCATGGTAAACAGCAGCTGGCGCGCCTTGGCCCGCGTTTGCGGATCGGGCGGCATCAGTTGCGGATGCGGAAAGCGCTCGTCGATGTATTCATTGATGATGTTCGACTCATACAGCACCAGGTCGCGATCAACCAGCACCGGGACACGGTTGTACGGATTGATGATGGCGATGTCTTCAGGCTTGTTGAAGAGATCGACGTCGATCACCTGAAAGTCCATCTGCTTTTCGTACAAGACGATGCGGCAGCGATGGCTAAAGGGGCACGTGGTGCCCGAGTACAGATTCATCATGGCGCTGGTGCCCCAGGAATAATCCGCATCACGTACCACTTTGCGCACGGGTGGCGCGTTCATTTCTCGATGCCCCATAGTTTGCATTCACTTAGTGGAGTTAATGGATGTCTTTCCAGTACTCGCGTTTCAGCGCGTACGCAAAGACGAAGAACACGGCCAGGAAAATCAGCACAATCACCCCAAGCTGCTTGCGGAATTCCGCCACCGGCTCGCCCATGTACTTGAGATACGCAACCAGATCTCCGACCATGGTATCGAACTCCTGCGGCTTGAGCTTGCCCGGCTTGACCACGGTCAGCTTGTGGTCCTCGCCCATGGCCTGCTCGCCTTGCAGTTCCCAAAACACATGCGGCATGCCGACATTGGCGAAGACCATGTTGTTCCAGCCGGTCGGACGAGTCTCGTCGCGATAGAAGGTGCGCAGATAGGTGTACACCCAGTCGGCGCCACTGCCGAACTCCGAAGCGCGGGCCCGCGTGATGATGGTCAGATCGGGCGGAGCAACGCCAAACCAGGCCTTCGCTTCGGCACGCTGCATGGCGATCTTCATCGGTTCGCCGACTTTCTCGGCGGTGAACATGAGGTTGTCCCTGATCTGCGCATCGCTTATGCCGATGTCTTTGAGGCGGCTGTAGCGCATGTAGGACGCCGAATGGCAGTTCAGGCAGTAATTGACAAAAATCTTCGCGCCGTTTTGCAGGGCGGCCATGTCGTTAGCCTTGTCCGGCGCACGGTCGAGATGCAGTTCGGCCCCCGCGGCAAACGCCAGCAGCGGCGCAAACAGGATTGCGGTAAGGAATTTCTTCATTTCGAGGTCACCCTGTCCGGCTCCGGCTGGCACTTGTCGAGGCTGCTGTAAATCGGCATCAAGAGGAAGAAGGCGAAATAGATCACCGAGCAGATCTGCGCCACGATGGTGCGGACCGGCGTCGGGCCAAGCATGCCGAGATAGCCGAGGATAAGGAAGGAAGCGATGAATGCCGTGAGAAAACCCTTGTACAGCGGGCCGCGATAGCGAATCGACTTCACCGGGCTGCGGTCCAGCCATGGCAGCAGGGCGATGATCAACGTAGAAGCGCCCATTGCCACCACGCCCCAGAACTTCGCATCGATGCCGAACAGCGGATACGTCACCGCGCGCAGAATCGAGTAATACGGCGTGAAGTACCACACCGGCGCGATGTGCAGCGGTGTCACCAGCGGATCGGCCGGGAAGAAGTTGTTGTACTCGAGGAAGTAGCCGCCGAACTCCGGCATGAAGAACAGGATTACCGAGAACACCATGAGGAAGACTACGACGCCGACGATATCCTTCACCGTGTAATAGGGATGGAATGGAATGCCATCGAGCGGGACGCCATTTGCATCTTTCTTCTTCTTGATCTCGACGCCGTCCGGATTGTTGGAACCGACTTCGTGCAAGGCGATGAGATGCGCCGCCACCAGCCCCAGCAGCACCATCGGCACGGCGATGACGTGGAAGGCGAAGAAGCGATTGAGCGTTGCGTCGCCGACGACGTAGTCACCGCGCAGCCAGAGCGAGAGATCCGGTCCGATAAACGGAATCGCGGAGAACAGGTTAACGATCACCTGCGCGCCCCAGAACGACATCTGGCCCCACGGCAACAAATAGCCAAAGAAGGCCTCGGCCATCAGGGCCAGGAAGATGATCATGCCGAAGATCCAGATCAGTTCGCGCGGCTTGCGGTAGGAACCGTAGAGCATGCCGCGGAACATGTGCAGATAAACGACGGCAAAGAAGGCCGAAGCCCCGGTCGAGTGCATATAGCGAATCAGCCAGCCCCAGGGTACATCACGCATGATGTACTCGACGCTGGCAAAAGCCACCGGCACGCCGGAAGCATTCAGCGAAGCGTCGGGCTTGAAGTGCATGGTGAGAAGGATGCCGGTAACGATCTGGATCACCAGCACCAGCATCGCCAGCGAACCAAAGAAGTACCAGAAGTTGAAGTTCTTCGGTGCGTAATATTCGGCGAGGTGGTCTTTCCAAAGGGTAGTGAGCGGAAAGCGCTCATCAACCCAGCTCAGCGTCCCCTGCAGTATGGCGTTCATCTTGCTCATCGCATCAGGCCTTCTTGTCTTCGCCAATCAGAATCTTGGCGTCGCCAAGATACATGTGGGGAGGGATTTCGAGGTTGTCCGGCGCCGGCTTGCCCTTGTAGACACGACCGGCAAGGTCGAACGTGGAACCATGGCAGGGACAGAAAAAACCGCCCGGCCAATCAGCGGCAATCCCGGACTCCGTGCCGGTCTTGAACTTCTCCGAAGGGGAGCAGCCGAGATGGGTGCAGATGCCGACAGCCACCAGGATATTGGGTTTGATCGAGCGGGTTTCGTTCCTCGCATAGTCCGGCTGCATGTTCTTCGCGGACTTGGGATCGGCCAGCTGGCCATCAATCTTTGGCAGGGACTCCAACTGCTCCTTGGTCCGGTTGATGACCCAGACCGGCTTGCCGCGCCACTCGACGGTCATCATCTCACCGGGAGCGAGTTTGCTGATATCCACTTCCACAGGCGCACCGGCGGCCTTGGCACGCTCGGAAGGCAGCATGCTGGCCACGAACGGCACCGCCACCGCAACCCCGGCCACCCCGCCCGCGGCTGCCGTGGCAACCAGCAAACGTCGCCGGCCGCAATCGACTTTATCGTCACAACTCATGGTGATAGTCCCTGAATACTGAAATGCGAATTCGGAAAGACCGCAATTGTAGCGAATCTCGCGTCGCGATTAAAGCCCTGAACTGACCCGCCTTATGGGCACTGACCGTCGCAATGCTAAAAGCTTATATTAATCAGATGTATAACTCCCCTACCGGGCAAACAACTCTCTCTTCGGGCAGGAAACCGAGGAGGCCGGGTCCCGTTGCGCAGGTTTGGCCCCGGCGGCCCCTGACCGGAAGGTGTCCGCTGCCGCCAAGGACAGCTGGTACAGCTCTCGAGGACGCGAAGGTGTTTGCAATCAGTTAGTTATGAAGCATCGACGTCCTGCTTGCCGGGAAATAGCGGGCAAGGGTCCGACTAAGCCTGCTGGGCAAACAGCCAGGGCTGTGCCGCCTTGTGCTTGCTTTCGAAAGCCTTGATTTCGTCGGCATGCTGAAGGGTCAGGCCGATTTCGTCGAGACCGTTGAGCAGGCAATGCTTTCGGTGCGGCTGGATGTCGAAGCCCAGGGGTTCGCCCGAGGGAAGGATGATCTTCTGCGATTCGAGGTCGACGCTGAGGCGGTAGCCTTCGTTCGCAGCGCAGTCGGCGAACAGCTTGTCGACGGTGGCGGCGGGCAGCACGATCGGCAGGATGCCGTTCTTGTAGCAGTTGTTGAAGAAGATGTCGGCGAAGGACGGCGCGATGATGACCTGAAAGCCGTAGTCCTCGATCGCCCATGGCGCATGCTCCCGGCTCGAACCGCAACCGAAGTTGTCACGCGCGAGAAGGATCTGGGCGCCCTTGTAGCGCGGCAGGTTGAGGATGAACTCCTTGCGCAGCGGCCTGCGGGTGCAGTCCATCCCCGGCTCGCCATGATCGGCATAGCGCCACTCGTCAAACAGGTACGGGCCGAAGCCGGTGCGCTTGATCGACTTGAGAAACTGCTTGGGAATGATGGCGTCGGTATCGACGTTGGCCCGGTCCAGCGGGCACACCAGCCCGTTGATTTGCTTGAATGCTTTCATGTCGGATTCTTTCGCTCAGAGCGGTTTGCGGATATCGACGAAATGCCCGGCTATCGCTGCAGCCGCAGCCATAGCCGGGCTGACCAGGTGGGTGCGCCCGCCGGCGCCCTGGCGCCCTTCAAAGTTGCGGTTGGAGGTGGAGGCGCAGCGTTCCCCCGGTTCGAGGCGGTCGGCATTCATCGCCAGGCACATCGAACAGCCCGGCTCGCGCCACTCGAAGCCGGCGTCGAGGAACACCTTGTCCAGTCCCTCGTCCTCGGCCTGGCGCTTGACGATGCCGGAGCCCGGAACGACCAGAACCAGCTTGACGCCGGCCGCCTTCTTCCTTCCCTTGACGACTTTCGCGGCGGCCCGCAGGTCCTCGATGCGCGAGTTGGTGCAGGAGCCGATGAACACCTTGTCGACCTTGATTTCGGAAATCGGCGTATCGGCGGCAAGCCCCATGTACTGCAGGGCGCGCTCGATCCCGGTGCGCTTCTGCGAATCGGGTTCGTTGGCCGGATTGGGCACGCGCGCCCCGACCGGCAGTACCTGCTCCGGTGAAGTGCCCCAGGTCACCTGCGGCTCGATCCGGGCCGCATCGAGTTCGACCACGGCGTCGAACTTCGCGTCCGGATCGGACTTCAATGTCGCCCAGCAGGCCACCGCCTTGTCCCAGTCGGCGCCCTTGGGTGCGTACTTGCGCCCCTTGAGGTACTCGATGGTTTTTTCATCGGGCGCCACCAGCCCGGCGCGCGCGCCCGCCTCGATCGTCATGTTGCACAAGGTCATGCGCCCTTCGATCGACAGGCCGCGGATTGCCGAGCCGCCGAATTCGATGGCGTAGCCGTTGCCGCCGGCGGTGCCGATCTTGCCGATAATCGCCAGCGCCACGTCCTTGGCGGTGATTTCCTTGCCGAGTTGCCCTTCGACCTTGACCAGCATGCGCTGCGAGCGCTTGGCCACCAGCGTTTGCGTTGCCAGCACATGCTCCACCTCGGAAGTGCCGATGCCGTGCGCCAGCGCCCCGAAGGCGCCGTGCGTCGAGGTGTGACTGTCGCCGCAAACCACGGTCGTGCCCGGCAGCGTCGTGCCGTTCTCCGGTCCGATGACGTGGATGATGCCCTGGTTGGCGTGCTTGAACGGAAAATAGACCAGCGCGCCGAAATCCCTGATGTTGGCATCGAGGGTTTCCACCTGCAGGCGCGAGATCGGATCCTTGATGCCCTCGTCCCAGTGGTCAGTCGGCGTATTGTGGTCCGGGTTGGCGACGATGCTGGCGGCGCGCCACGCCTTGCGCCCGGCCAGGCGCATGCCTTCGAAAGCCTGCGCACTGGTGACCTCGTGAATCAGATGGCGGTCGATGTAGAGCAGGCAGGTGCCATCGCTCTCCTCGCGGACCACGTGCGATTCCCATAATTTATCGTAAAGCGTCTTGCCAGCCATGAGGGCTCCTTCTTTGACTACCGTTGCAAAAGATATTCGGTCCGGCTAGGTGCGCCGTTCCTGCTCGCGCATCAGCTTGTACTCGATGGAATCGACCAGCGCCCGCCATGAAGCATCGATGACATCTGTAGACACGCCAATCGTCGTCCAGTTCTCGCGATGATCCGTGGATTCGATCAGAACGCGCACCCTGGCGGCCGAGGCCTGGTCGGAATCGAGCACGCGCACCTTGTAATCGGTGAGCCTGATTTCGCTGATCTCCGGGTAAAAGCGCTCGAGAGCCTTGCGCACGGCATTGTCGAGGGCGTTCACCGGCCCGTCGCCCTCGGCAGCGGTGATCTCTTCCTGGTCGCCGACGCGGATCTTGATCATGGCGGAGGAGTTCACGCCGTTGATCGAGGGCTCGTTCACGATGACCTTGTACTCTTTCAACTCGAAGAAGGGCTGGTACTTGCCGAGGATCTTGCGCACCACCAGTTCGAAGGAGCTCTCGGCCGCCTCGAACTGGTAGCCCTCGTGTTCGAGTTGCTTTAACCGGTCGATGATCTGCTGCGTTTCCGGCGCATCCTTGCCGAGGCCCGGGTCAACGGCGTTGATCCGGGTCATCAGCGTGCTGCGCCCGGCCACTTCCGACATCAGCATTCGGCGGCTGTTGCCGACCAGTTCCGGATTGATGTGTTCGTAGGACATCGGGTTCTTGACGACCGCATCGATGTGCATGCCGCCCTTGTGCGCGAAGGCATCGCCGCCAACGTAGGCCGCCTTCTCGTTGTGCGGCATGTTGGCGATCTCGCTCACCGCGCGCGCCACCGAGGTCAACTGCTCCAGGCTCTCCGCGGGAATGCAGTTGTAGCCGAGCTTGATCTGCAGGTTGGGAATGATCGAGCAAAGATTGGCGTTGCCGCAGCGTTCGCCGATGCCGTTGATGGTGCCTTGCACCTGGGTGGCCCCCGCCTGCACGGCCATGATCGAATTCGCCACGGCCATTTCGCCGTCGTTGTGGCAATGGATTCCGATGGTCACGGCAAAGCGCCCCTTGACCGTGCGCGTGATCTCGGCGATGTCGCGCGGGAAGGTGCCGCCATTGGTATCGCACAGGCAAAGGCAGTCGGCGCCGGCCTCCGCCGCCACCGCCAGGGTCTGCAACGCATAGTCGGCATTGGCCATGTAGCCGTCGAAGAAGTGCTCGGCGTCGTACACCACTTCCCGCCCCTGCTGCTTGAGGTGGCGGATGGTGTCGCCGATCATGCGCAGGTTCTCGTCGAGCGTGGTGCGCAGGATGTCGGTGACCTGGTAGTCCCAGCTCTTGCCGAAAATGGCGATGGCGGGTGTCCCCGCCTGCAACAGCGACATCACGTTGCTGTCGCCGGCCACATCGACACCCACCTTGCGCGTACTGCCGAAGGCGATGATGCGCGAATGCTGGAGCCTGAGTGCCTTGATGCGCCCGAAAAACTCCAAGTCCTTCGGGTTGGAGCCCGGGTTGCCGGCCTCGATGTAATCGACGCCGAGCGCATCGAGCCGCTGGATAATCTTGATCTTGTCTTCCACCGAGTAGGAGATGCCCTGTGCCTGGGCGCCGTCCCGCAACGTGGAATCGTAAATGGAAATCCGGTTCATGCTGGAATTTTACAGGGTCAATGCGGGAGGCGCGAATCGGTCTCCGGCGGAAAGCCGAAGCTGGTCTCTTTCACTCAAACAAAATCGCGCCGCTCGCGCAGCGCCTGGGCGACCGTCGCTGCGTCGGAAAATTCAAGTTCGCCGCCCACCGGCAGGCCGCGCGCGATGCGGCTGACCTTGAGACCACGCGCATGAAGCAATTCGGAAAGGTAATGCGCGGTCGCCTCGCCCTCGTTGGTGAAATTGGTGGCCAGAATCACTTCCTTGACGACTCCGTCCGTAGCGCGTGCAAACAGCCGCTCGAACATCAGCTCCTTCGGCCCGACGCCGTCCAGAGGACTCAGCCTGCCCATCAGCACGTAGTAGAGTCCGTTGTAGGCGTGCGTCTGCTCCATGCTATTTGCATCGACCGGCATTTCGACGATGCACAACTGCGAGGCGTCACGGCGCGTCGACAGGCAGCGCTCGCAGATTTCGGCTTCGGTAAAGTTGTTGCAGCGCGCACAGTGGTGCAGCAACTGCAACGCGTTATCGAGCCCCCGCGCGAGGCGCTCCGCCCCGCGCCGATCGCGTTGCAACAGGTGATAGGCCATGCGCTGCGCCGACTTGGGGCCTACGCCGGGAAGGCAACGCAATGCCTCGATTAGCTCATCGAGACTCGACGAAGGCGTCATCAGAACGGCAGCTTCATTCCGGGCGGAAGGTTGAGGCCGGCGGCAAAGCCGCCCATCTTTTCGGCGGTGGTCGTCTCCACACGCCGGTTGGCGTCGTTGAGCGCGGCCGCAATCAGGTCTTCCAGCATTTCCTTGTCATCCATCACCGAGGGATCGATGGTGACGCGCTTGACGTCATGCTTGCAGGTCATCACCACCTTCACCGCGCCGGCGCCCGACTGACCTTCCACTTCGATCTCCGCCAACTGTGCCTGGGCCTTTTCCATATTGGCCTGCATCTGCTGCGCCTGCTTCATCAATCCGGCTATGCCGCCCTTCATCATTTTTCCTGCACTCCTTAAACGGGTTTGATCGTTGATTCGTCGATGCTCGCATCGAACAAGTCCACCACATCGCGCACGAAGGGGTCTTGCTCGATCGAGGCAATGGCGCGTTCCTGGCGTTCGCGCTGCTGATTGCGGCTGCGTTCGGCCGGCGTTTCGGTCTCGAGTTCCGCCACATCGATTTCGAGACGCAGCGGGCGTCCGTAAAATGCCTGCAATTCGCTTTGCAGCTTGTCCTGCTGGGGCTTGCCGAGCAGATGCTTATGCACCGGCGACAAGCGCAAGCGGATCGCCGACTCGGTGCGCTCCGACAATTCGCAGTGCTGGGCCAGTTGCCTGGACATGCCGCTCAGAGGCAGGCGCGCCACCAGCGCATGCCAGTCCTCTTCCGCCGGTGCTGCACCTGCGGTTGCCGGGACAGGCGCTACCGGTACCGCGGGAGTCGGCGCTGACGGGACGGCGCTGGACGGGGCTGGTGCCGGAGTCGGCATGGCAGGCGGTGCCGTGCGCACTGGCGCCGGCGCAGCCGCCCCCTTGGTCGTCGCTTTGGCTGCCACTTTGACCGCACCGGCACGCTCCGGCCGAAATGCATGCAGCCGCAGCAATGTCATTACGAAGCCGGCATAGTCATCCGGTGCCAACGAGAGTTCATCCCGTCCGTGAATGGCAATCTGGTAGGCCAGTTGCAGGTACTCGGCATCCAACGCCTGCGCGTAGGGCGCCAATCGACTGCGCTCGGCTTCGTCGAGCAGCGCCTCGGGGGCGAATTGAGCCAGCGCAATGCGATGGAACAGCGTGGACAGTTCCTGCAGGCCACCATCAAACGACAGGCTGCGCACGTCCATCAGCTTGGCCACTTCGAGCATGGCCTGCACGTCCTGTGCGACCAGGCCGTCGAGCAACGCAAACAGGTGTTCGTCGCCCACCGTACCGAGCATGGCACGCACGCCCTCGTCTTCCACCTTGCCGGCACCGTGGGCGATGGCCTGGTCGAGCAGCGAAAGCGCATCGCGCATGCTTCCCGCCGCACCCTTTGCCAGATGACGCAGGGCGCCAGGTTGGAACGCAACGCCCTCGGCCTCCAGCACGTGCGACAGATGATCGACGATGAGCGTCGGCGGCATCTGCTTCAGGTTGAACTGCAGGCAACGCGACAGCACGGTAACGGGAATCTTTTGCGGATCGGTAGTTGCCAAAATAAACTTGACGTGCTCCGGCGGCTCTTCCAGCGTCTTCAACATCGCATTGAAGGCATGCCCGGAAAGCTGGTGAACTTCGTCGATGACATAGACCTTGTAGCGCCCCATGGTCGGCGCGTAGGTGGCGCGCTCCAGCAAAGCGGTCATGTCGTCGACGCCGCGATTCGACGCCGCATCAAGTTCTATGTAATCGATGAAGCGACCGCTATCGATCTCCATGCAGGCCGAACAGATGCCGCAGGGCGTTGAACTGACGCCGGCTTCGCAATTCAGGGCCTTGGCCATGATGCGGGCCAGCGTAGTCTTGCCCACCCCGCGAGTACCGGTGAAAAGGTAGGCGTGGTGCAGCCGGTTCTGATCCAGCGCGTGGGTCAGCGCCCGCACGACGTGCTCCTGCCCCACCAGGGTAGCGAAGGACTTGGGGCGCCACTTGCGGGCAAGGACCTGATAACTCATGCCACGATTTTATCAGGCCCGCCACCACAAACGTGATGGCCTCAGCCAGACCCGCGGGTCGGCGTTAGCCCTTGCGCGGCTCTGGAGCTCCGGGAGCGCCCTGCCCTTCGCGGCGCGGTGCGCCGCCGGCAGGGCCATGCTGATGGCGACCGGCGTTGCTGAAATGCTTGTCTGCCGCGGATTTCTGCTCGGGCGTGAGTGCGGCGTAGAGCCGGTTGAAGGATTCATTGACCGATTCCATCGCGGCGACGCGTTGTTTCATGATGTCCTGCATCTGCGCCATCCGCTCCGGAGCGGTTGCCGGCTTGGCGTCATTCATGCGCTCGCGCATGGCCTGAAAACCCTTGCCGGCCTCTGCCTTCGACTTCTCGGCGAAAGCCTGCCAGAGCGGTTCCTGCTGGGCAGTGAGCTTGAGTTCGCTCTTGAACCGGGTCAGGCGCTGCTCGACACGGGCACTCGGGTCCATCATGCCGCCCCGCTGCATCGAACTGCGCTGCATGCCCGGCTTGCCGTCATGGTCGCAACCCGGACCCTGCGCGTAGGCAATGCCAAAGAAGACGGCGCTGGCGGCAAGAAAGCCCGCAACGATTGTGTGTTTACGATTCATGGTCTGCTCCTGTCGTGAATGCCTCATGGCAGACTGCATTTCATCCGATCGCTGTAAGCCGGATGTGACAGAGGCAAGGAGTTTGTAAGGGAAGATTACAAGAACCCGCAAGCGGAGAAAAGGTGCGGCGAGCCTGACCCCCGGCACTTGCGGAAAACGGCTGTGGCTGCTTCCTTCCGGACCTGACCAGATTCACCACCCCGCAATGCGGGGAGACCCGCCGCAAAAGAATTTTAGCAGCTTTCGCCACCGGGCCGCCGTTGCCTGCCCGCGAAGCGGAATCCCAGGCACGCAGAGCGCGGCAGCGCCGACTCCTGTTCATCACCAGCCATCAGCCGCCGCCACGCTGGTAATACAGCGCAAATCGCTGCATGAAACGATCCTGCTGTTCTGCCGTCAATCCGTCAAACTCGATCTCGACGCGATGGCGTTCAAGCCGCACCAGCCCAATCTCCAGTGGCGAAATCCTTGTCAGGCGAACCGACCAGCCCTGCCCGCGCCACCGGCCGTCAACATCGCGAAACTCCGCCTCGCCGGTCGCCAGCGGCAGCAGTCGAACAAAATCTTCACGCGTGGTCGTCGCTTCGTAGACGAGCGGGAATATCATCCGCCGGCGACAGGCGGCCAGATTGCCAGCGTTTCCCCGTCACGGAGCGTGCGGCCGGCCCGCTCGGCGGGTGGCACGAAGGTGCCGTCGATCAGCACGAGATGAACCAGTTTCTGCGGCAGGGCGAAGCGTTCGACGATCTGCGCCACGGTGGTCTTCTCGGCGACTTCAAGACTGAGGGCGTTGGTCCTGGTCGCCTCGACCGGGAGATAGTCCTGCAAGCTGGCGAAAAGCTTGAACGTGATTTTCATACCAGCTTTTCGGCCATTGCCAGGTGCGCCGACATGAACAGCGACGGATCGGCCAACAGGCGCTCGCGCCATGCACCGAGTTTCACCTTGCCCTGGATCAGGCCGCGCAGCGCACCGATATGATCAGTGAAACCGACGGTCGTTGCGCCGACCAGGCAGTCGCCGCCGAATTGCAGCGACAGGTAACGGTAGTTGGCCTCATCCGCCTGTTCGACGCTCTCGCCGCCGGGCTCGCCCTGCCACTGCCCGAAAGAGCAGGAGATCAGGCCCATGGTATCGAGCACGTTGATGGCGAGGCTGCCGAGGAATTCGGTATCGCCCCCCGCCATGTTCGTCGCCGCGATGCGCGCCTGTTCCACGGCGTTGGGCTGGATGGCGTTCATCTGCAGCTTGCCGTAGAGACGGTCGCGCGACTCCGCCGCATCGCCGACCGCATAGACACCGGGTACATTGGTGCGCAGGTGTTCGTCCACGACGATGCCGGTGTCGATGGCGATGCCGCTGCCGGTCAGGAAATCGATGCCCGGCTTGACGCCGACGACGCTCAGATAAATATCTGCCGGCAAGATTTCGCCCGTGGTCAGCGTCACCTTGAGGGCATCGCCATCGCGCTCGACCCGCGCCGCCTGGGTCTTGCCCATGACGCGAACGCCCTGGGCCTGGCACCAGCGCGCGATCATCTCGCTGGCTTTGGGCGGCATCATGCGCGACACCATGCGACCGCTGCGTACGAGGACGGTCAGTTGGGCGCCGCGTGACACCAGGCCATGCATGATGATGCAGCCGACGAAGCCGGCGCCCATCTGCACGATGCGAGCGCCCGGACGAATCTCGTCCATGATCGCGCGCGCATCGCCGATCGTCCAGCAGGTGTGGACACCCGGCAGGTCGATACCCTCGATGTTCTCCCGGCTCGGCACCGATCCGGTGGCTATCAGCAGGCGATCGTAGGGGATGACGCGACCGTCGGTTAGCCGCACGGCACCGGTTGCGGTGTCTACCCCCGCAGCACGCGCCTTTTGAATGTCGATGCGCAACGCGCTGTAGTGGTCCGCATCGTGCCTCAGGTGCGCGCCGTCTTCGCCTATCTGGTCCGACAGCAGGTAAGGGATCGCCATGCGCGCGTAAGGCACCTCGCCCTCGCCATCGAGCACGGTAATGGCGGCGTCCGCATCCAGCTTTCGCAGCGCCTCTGCGGCGGTGATGCCGGCCGGGCCGGCACCGATGATGACATGTCTCATATGCTCTCCGCTGCGGTCTGCGGGACTGGTATCACCCGCTCAGGAAGTCTTCTGCGTCTGCGAAATATACGCCGTCATGAACTGGGTCGGATCCTTCAGCAATCTGTCCTTCCAGGACCCCAAACGCAGGCGGCCCTGGACCAGGCCGCGCAACGCGCCAACATGGTCGGTCCGTCCGATGCTGGTGGCACCCACCAGCACATCGTCCTTGAACTGCAGGGACAGGTAGCGGAAGTTCTTCTCGTCCACCTTCTCGACGCTCTCCCCGCCTTCCATGCCCCACCACTGGCCGAAGGAAGTCGAGATCATGCCCAGCGTGTCCAGTACGTTGATCGCCAGCGCACCCTGGAAGTGCGCTTCACCACCGGCCATGTTGATCGCGGCAACACGCGCCTGGTCCGCAGCATTCGGCTGGATGGCGTTGAGTTCGCGCTCCCCGGTATGGAAGCCGGAAGCCTCGGTGACATCACCCGCCGCGAAGATGTTGCGCACGTCGGTGCGCATGCGTTCATCGACATGAACGCCGTGGCCGACCGCGATGCCGCTGCCGGCGAGGAACGCGACATTGGGCCTGACGCCGGCCGCACAGATGACCACATCGGCCTCGACCTTGGCGCCGTCGGAGAGCGTCGCCACCAGTGCCTCACCCTTGGCAACGATTTGCGTCACGCCTGCATTCACATGCACCGTCACGCCCTTCTTTTCCACCCAGTGCCGAATCATCGTGCCGGCCTTGGGCGTCATCATGCGCGGCACCATGCGGTCGCCCATCTCGACCACGGTCAACTTGACGCCGCGGGCACAAAGCGCCTCCATGATGATGCAGCCGATGAAGCCGGCACCGATCTGCAGCACGCGGCTGCCCGGCAATGCGCGCGCGGCAATGGCGCGGGCATCGGCCAAGGTCCAGCACGTATGCACGCCAGGCAGTTCTATGCCCGGCAGCGACGGATGCACCGGGTAGCAACCGCTGGCCACCAGCAAGCGGTCGTAGCCGAGTTCGCTGTCGTCCTCGAAAACCACGGTCTGGCTTTCCGGCTCGACGCGTACCACGCGACCCTGGTGCAGGTGGATGCCGTGTCGCTCGTAATGATCACCCGCCTTGCGCAGGTGCGTGCCCTGATCCGGAATGCTGCCGTTCAGGAAATAGGGAATCGCCATGCGCGAATAGGGGGCCTCGGCCTCGTCCCCGATGAGCGTGATGTCGGCCTGCGGATCATTGCGGCGCAATGTCTCGGCGGCGACCACACCCGCCGGGCCGTTGCCGATGATGACGTGTTTCATAGCGGACTCCTCGAATGACAGCGAAGCTTCAGTAAAGGCTCATGCAGCGGCGCCTGCATGGAGGTGCAATGCAGCGGCCGAAACGAAAACGCCAAGGCAGCCGCTCGGCCGCCTTGGCGTGCAGTGCCGCGTCTAGAGCCCCAGGCGCGCCAGGGTTTCCTTGTCGGGCACGCCGGCCTTGTTCCAGCCGCGCAGCTGGTAGTACTCCGGCACCATCTTGTCGATGCCGCTGACCAGCCCCTTGGCCGGGCCGGTCTTGGCCGGCTCGGTCTTCAGCCGCGCCGGCAGATCGTCGTCCTTGGCGGTGAAGCCGGCAGCATTGTTGAATACCCGCTCCATGTTCCAGATGCGCTCGCCAAGCTCGGCCAGACGCTCGACCGACCAGCCGCCGTCACAGGCGGCATCGATCTGCGGCGCCAGGTCGACCAGCGACCAGGCAAACGTGGTGAAGATGCAGGTGCCCGAAGAATCGAAGGCCGCCGTCGCGTCCTGGAAAGCCATGACCAGCGCCGGCTTTCCTTCCGTCACCAGCGGATCGGTCTTGACCGGAATGCCGAGAACTTCCGAAGCCACGGTGTAGGAGCGCAGATGGCAGGCACCACGGTTGGACGTGGCGTAGGTCAGCCCCATGCCCTGTATGCCGCGCGGATCGTAGGCCGGGAACTCCTGGCCCTTGACCGACATCGACAATTCCGGATGGCCGTACTTGGCGGTCAGGCGGGCCGAACCGAGGCCCATTTCCTTGCCGAAGCCGCGTCCCTCCGCCGTCATGCGCGTAATCTCGAGCAAGGCCTGGGCCGAGCCAAAGGGCGATTCGATGCCGATCTGCTCCTTGGTCAGCACACCCATCGAGTACAGTTCCATCACCGCACCGACGGTAGCCCCGAAAGTGATCGGATCGAAGCCGTCCTCGTTGCAGATCATGTTGGCGACGGTCAACGCATCGAGGTCATCGACGCCATCGGCGGCACCGAGCGACCACGCCGCTTCATATTCCAGTCCGCCCGTGGCGCCCCAGTATTTCGGGTTGTTGACCACGCTCCAGTGGTTCTTGTCCACCTGCGAAATGCGTCCGCAGGCGATGGTGCAGCCAAAGCACGCGGCATTGGTGATCAGGTTGGCCTTGCCGTCGGAAAGCCGCTTCTCGTGCATCGCCTCGCCGGAAATCTTGCGTGCGCCCTCGAATTGCACGTCCTTGGCGTTGCGAGTAGGCAGTGCGCCCATTTCGTTGATGACGTTCATCAACACCTGGGTGCCGAACTTGGGCAGTCCCTGCCCCGTGACGGCATTGTCGGCCAGCACCTTCTTCGCGGCGGTGGTCGCCGTCATGAAGGCCTTGAAGTCGCGAATGCCGGAAACGCCGACCGTGCCGCGTACCGCCACCGCCTTGAGGTTCTTCGAGCCCATCACGGCACCCACGCCGGACCTGCCGGCAGCTCGGTGCAGGTCATTGACGATGCAGGCATAGAGGACGCCGTTCTCGCCGGCGCGACCGATCGAACAAACGCGGACCTGCGGATCGTGGTGGCTGGACTTGATGATCTCTTCGGTGTCCCATGTCGTCTTGCCCCACAGGTGCGCGGCGTCGCGCAATTCCGCGACGTCGTCCTGGATCCAGAGATACACCGGCTTGGGCGACTTGCCCTCGAAGATGATCATGTCCCAGCCGGCCATCTTGAGTTCGGCGCCGATGTAGCCGCCGGAATTCGAGCAGGCGATGGCGCCGGTCAGCGCCCCCTTGGTGATCACCGAATAGCGGCCGCCGGTCGACGCCATCGTGCCGGTGAGTGGTCCGGTGGCCATGATCAGTTTGTTGGCTGGCGCCAGGGGATCTACCTTGGGGTCGACCTCCTCGACGAAATACTTGGTGGCCAGTCCGCGCTGGCCCAGGTACTGCTGCGCCCACTCCATGTTGAGAGGCTCTGATTTGCACGTGCCTTTGCTCAGGTCAACGCGCAGGATTTTCCGTGTCCATCCCATGTCTGTCTCCTTAGGCGCTGGCGCGCGGTTGAGTGTCGGTCTTGCCGGCCCACTGGCGCATCTTGTCGAGGCCAGTCCAGTCGGCATCGACGTAGGTGATGGCAGCAGTGGGACAGGCCGTGGCGCAGGCGGGATCGCCGCCGCAGAGGTCGCACTTCTGCACCTTTCCGGTGTCGGCCACGTAGTTGACCGTGCCAAACGGGCAGGCGATGGTGCAGACCTTGCAGCCTACGCAAGCATCCTCGTGCACCACCTTGGCGCCGGTGGCGGCATCAATGCGAATGGCATCGACCGGACAGGCATTCATGCACCAGGCTTCGGCACACTGGGTGCAGGTGTAGGGAACCTTGCGCCCTTCGTGCTCGAAGTTGAACACCTTGATGCGCGACCTAGAGATGTTGAACACTCCGTAGTTCTCGTAGGAACAGGCCATCTCGCACTGCAGACAGCCCGTGCATTTACTGGGGTCGATGTGCAACGATTTCTGCATGATGCCTCCTCTTTTTGGCTATTTCCGGGATATGCGAAAACCTGCCTATTGTATGCCGCAGAAAATATTGCTATCGAAATTTTTGATGCTGCACTGCGACACCCGACAATACCCCTATATCATGCGAGGAGAAAGCCGCGCACCGGTGCAACTTGCGAGTCATCCATCAGCATTGGCGCGTGGCCGACGCCGGGTACTTCGACCAGCGTCGCACGCGGTCCGCGCCGACTCATTTGCAAAGCCGCATCATGCGTCAGCAAGTCGGATGTCTCGCCGCGCAGCAACAGCGTCGGACAGCCAATGCCGTCGTAAAACGGCCATAGTTCGATGTCCTTGCCGCCGCCCGATTCCTGCAGTTCGCGAAAATGCACAACTATGCCCGGGTCGTAGGCGAACTCCACCTTGCCGTCGGCTGCGGTTCGCGTCACATGCACTGTCAGGTGCCGCCACTGCGCATCGGAAAAGCGGCCGAAGGGCGCTGAAACGACCCGCACGAAAGCCTCTGCCTGTTCGATGCTGTCGAAGCGCGGCGCATTGCCCAGATACTCCCCAATACGGACCAGTGAAGCAACAGTAATCATCGGGCCGACATCATTCAGCACGAGCCGCGTGATCGGGCTTTCCGGCTGGGATGCCATTACCATGCCGATCAAGCCACCCATCGAGGTGCCGACCCAATGCACGGTCTCCACATTGAGCCGCGCCAGCAGGGTCGTCATGTCGGCACAGTATTGTTCCAGTCCGTACAGCGACTTGTTGCGCAGCCAGTCGCTGCGTCCGCGCCCCACCACGTCCGGGCAGACCACCCGGTAATCGTCGGCCAGCGCCTGCGCCAGAAAGTCGAAATCTCGCGCGCAGCGCGTCAGCCCGTGCACGCAGACCAGTACCTTCGGATTGGCGGCATCGCCCCACTCCACATAAGCCATGTGATGGAACCCCGCAGCGCTGAGACACTTCACCTTTCCTTCACGCATTTCCATGTTTCCCTCTCAAAACAAATGCGGGCAAAGCCCGCCCAATACAGTCACCCCCTTCCCCGGGAAGGGGGCGGGGGGATGGCTCAACAGAGCCACGGCAAGGGGCGGCAAACCTACAGTCACCCCCTTCCCCGGGAAGGGGGTTGGGGGGATGGCCTGCAATTCCCCGACGGGGGCGCTTGCGCCCCCCTCACCGTGGCACCAGCGCCGACTCCTGCATCACCGCGATCTGCTCGCGCAGTTCGAGAATGCGCTCTTCCCAATAGCGATTCGTCGCGAACCACGGAAACGCCGCCGGGAACGCCGGATCATGCCAGCGCCGCGCCAGCCAGGCCGAATGATGCATCAGGCGCAGCGTGCGCAGGGCTTCGACCAACTGCAACTCGCGGTCATCGAATTCACGGAAGGTTTCGTAGCCGGCCAGTACATGCCCGAACTGCCTCCCCATTTCCTCCGCATCACCGGAAAGCAGCATCCACAAATCCTGGATCGCCGGCCCCATGCGGGCATCATCGAAGTCGACAAAGTGCGGGCCATCCTGCGTCCACAGCACGTTGCCGGCGTGGCAGTCGCCGTGCAGACGCAGGTGCTCGACTTTCCCGGCGCGTGCGTAGCAGTTACGCACGCCTTCCAGCGCCTGATCGGCAACGCCCTGCCAGACCGGTTCCAGTTCCTCCGGGATCACGCGGTTGGCCAGCAGCCAGTCGCGCGAATCGACGCCAAAACGATGTATGTCCAGCGTTTCGCGCACCGCGAACGGAGCGCGCGCGCCCACCAAATGTATGCGAGCCATCAGCCGCCCCATCCATTCCAGGATCTGCGGTTCGCCGAATTCCGGCGCGCGCCCGCCCTGTTTCGGAAAAACCGAAAAACGGAATCCGCCGTGCGCCGACAAGGTCTTCCCCCCAATGACCAGTGGTGCCACCACGGGCAGTTCATCCGCCACCATGGCCGCGGTAAAGGCGTGCTCCTCGCCGATCTGCGCATCGCTCCAGCGCCCCGGGCGATAGAACTTGGCAATCACCGGAGCGCTGTCCTCGATGCCGATCTGCCAGACGCGGTTTTCGTAACTGTTGAGCGCCATCAGGGCGCCGTCGCAGCGGAAGCCGACGCTTTCCACGGCATCGAGAATACGCTCCGGAGTCAGTCCGGCAAAAGGAACCGCATCGCTTGAAGTCATGGCGCCGATTGTGCGCCGATTTCAAGCGCCCGAGCGTGCCAGTAGCGCCGCCGCACCTCGCGTTCATGACTGAAGGTGACGCCTGCGCTGCCCAAGCCGACCCGAACCGCGCCGTCGACATCCGTGCGATGCAGGCGCGCGCCGCTTTGCACATAACGTGCAACGACGTCTTCCTTCGGATGTCCGTAATGGTTGCGGTAGCCGACCGGGAAGATCACATCGCGCGCCGCGACGGCGGCGATGAACCCGGGCGTCGACGAAGTCCGGCTGCCGTGATGCGGTACCGTCATCACGTCCGCGGCCAGAGTGACCGGATAGCGTTCGAGCATATCTCTTTCCGAAATGGCCTCGATGTCCGACGTCAGCAGTATCGACCTGCCTCCCGCCGTCACGTGCAGCACGCAACTCACGTCGTTGGTCTTGCGCGAAAGCGGCTCGGCTCCAGGATGCAGCATGTCGAAGCGCACGCCGTCCCAGTTCCAGCCATCCCCGTCGCGGCATGGCTCCTGCGGCACCGGTTGGGCCGACAGGACGTGCTCGAAAGGCAGCGAACTCTTCAGGATATCCACCGGCAGCGCCGCCAGCACCGACGCCGCACCGCCCTCGTGATCCTTGTCGGCATGGCTGATCACCAGCGCATCCAGTCCGCGCACGCCCATCGCCCGCAGATAGGGTGCGATGATGCGGTTGCCGCTGTCGGCGTCCGCCGAAAAGGCCGGCCCCGCGTCGAACAGCAGATCGTGCGTCGCGGTCTGGACATGAACCGCCAGACCCTGACCGACATCGAGCACGGTGACTTCGGCCCCACCGGACGCCGGACGCGGCGGCACCACCGTCAATAGCGGCAGAAATGCCAGCAGCCCCAGCCACCGCGCCGGAAAGCCGCGCGGCAGCAGCAGCCAGACCCCGCCGGCCAGCGCCAGCAGTACCGCCCACGGCGGCGGCGCGGCTTGCTGCCACATGGCCAGCGGCAGCCCGGCGAGCCAATCAATAAACGCCATCAGCCAAGCCGTGATGAGATGCGCGAGGATCAACAGCGGATCGAGAAAGGGCAAGGCGCCGGCCAGTACCAGCGGCGTGATGACGAAACTGACGACGGGAATCGCTACCGCGTTGGCCAGCGGCGAGACCAGCGAGAACTGCTGGAACAGGGCCAGCAACGCCGGCAACATGCCCAGCGTAACGGCCCACTGCGCACGCCCCCATTCGACCAGCCAGTGCGCCGGCCCCAACCGCCCGCTGCCAATGTGAAACAGCAGCGCCACCGCGCCGAAGGACAGCCAGAAGCCGGCCGCCAGCACTGCCCACGGATCGAGCAACAACACCAGCAGCAGTGCCAGCAGCAGCACGCGCGAGGCCGCCAGTTCGCGTCCCCACAGACGAGCGGCAGCCACCACTCCGAGCATGTAGAGGGTGCGCTGGGCCGGCACTGCGAAGCCGGCCAGCAGGCAATAGCAGAACGCCGCGAGGAAGCCGCCGGCCGCCGCCGCATGCTGCGCCGGAAGCAGCAAGGGCAACTTCGCCGAACGCCGCCACAGCCAGTTGGTCAGTGCATAGGCCAGGCCGGCGAACATGGTGATGTGCAGCCCGGAGATGCTCATCAGGTGCGTGATTCCGGTGCGGGCGAAGGTCTGCCACAGATCGGCATCGATCGCCTGCTGGTCGCCTACCGCCAGCGCTATCAGAATCCCCGCGTAGGGCGCATCGGGCAGCGCAGCGCGAAAGCGATCGCGAATGGTCTCGCGCAGCATTTCGACCATGTAGGCCGGCCGCCACACATTGGCGTCGAGGCGTTCCGCGCTGCGCGGCCGGACATAGCCGGTGGCGCGGATGTTGCGCTCGAACAGCCATGCTTCGTAGTCGAAGCCGTGCGGATTGAAATTGCCATGCGGGCGCTTCAGCCGCACCGTGAAGCGCCAGCGTTCGCCGGCACGGACCGGGACCTGCGACGACGCTTCGTCATCCGCATCATCGCGGCCGCGATACCAGGCCAGCGAGATATGCGGCGGCACGCCGAACACTGCCTGTTCCACATCGAACTCGAAGCGCACGCCGCGCTCCAGCGCCTGCGGCAAGCCGGCTACGACGCCGCTCAACTCGATGTCGCGCCCTTCGATGGCCGCCGGCAGTTCGTCCGCCAGACGCAGATGGGCGAAGCTCGCCGCCCAGGCGAAACCCAGCGCGGCGCCTGCGGCGACAAGCATTGCCGGTGCAATGAAGCGGCGTACCGCGAGCGCCGACTCCCGTAACCGGCTTCGCAGCGCCAGCACCAGCAGAGCGCCGAAGGCGAAGCCCGCAAGCCAGGGCGTGGCGGGCAGTGCCGCGTGCTGCTGCAACAGCCAGACACCGCAAGCGAAGGCGAGGACGAAAAGGCGCATGGCCGGCATTATGTCCCTGGCTCTTGCCGGGGACGGTATCCCCTTGTGGGGTATGTCCCTGGCTCTTGCCGGGGACGGTATCCCCTTGTGGGGTATGTCCCTGGCTCTTGCCGGGGACGGTATCCCATGGTGGGGTATGTCCCTGGCTCTTGCCGGGGACGGTATCCCATGGTGGGATATGTTCCCAGTTCAGGCCGCGCGAAAGACGCTCACCGCGAATTCATCGCCAGTCAGCGGTGATAGGCGATAATCTTGTCGATACCAACAGGAGCCGCCATGAGCTACGTGATTTCGCCCGCCCCGATTCCCGCCGTGCCGGTCGCTGGCAGCACTGACAGTTTCCCCGTCCGCCGCATCTACTGCGTCGGCCGCAACTACGCGGCGCATGCGCGCGAAATGGGTTCCGACCCGGACCGCGAGCCACCGTTCTTTTTCTGCAAGCCGGCCGATGCCATCGTGCCGGCGACGCAGGGCAGCGCGACGGACGTCGCCTATCCGCCGGAGACGGCCAACTATCACCATGAGGTCGAACTGGTGGTCGCCATCGGCAAGCGCGGCAGGAACATCGCCGGCAGCGAGGCCTGCAGCCATGTCTGGGGCTATGCCGTCGGCTTCGACATGACCCGGCGCGACCTGCAGTTCGCCCTGCGCGACAAGGGCCGGCCATGGGAACTGGGCAAGGCCTTCGACCAGTCGGCGCCGATCGCGCCGATTGTTCCGGCCAGCCGCAGCGGGCACCCGACGGCCGGGAAGATCTGGCTCACGGTGAACGGCAAGTTGAAGCAGCAAGGCGATCTGTCTGACCTCATCTGGTCGGTGCCGGAGACCATTGCCCACCTGTCGACGTACTTTGAACTCCTTCCTGGCGACCTGATTTTTACCGGCACGCCGGAGGGCGTCGGCCCGGTGGTCAGGGGCGACTTGCTCGCTGGCGGCATCGATGGCCTGGGCGAGTTGTCGATCCGCATTGTCTAAGGCCGCACGGAGATCGCCCAGGCCCGCGCATCCGTTAGAATGACGGCATGCGCCGCAAGCTCCGCAAGATCCTTCCCGACCATGAGGCGATTCGAAACAACCGCTGGCTGGCGCCGTTCGAGAACACCCTGCTGCACCCGCGCCTGTGGCATCTCAACCGCCGTTCGGCAGCGGGCGCAGTGGCGGCCGGCATGTTTTGCGGGCTGATTCCGGGACCGTTCCAGATGCTGGGCGCCGCGGTCTGCGCCGTGATCTTCCGCGTCAATCTGCCGCTGGCCATGGCGGTCACGCTGTATACCAACCCTTTCACCATCGTGCCGCTCTACATTGTTGCCTACGCCATCGGACAGTGGGCGCTGCCTGGCGACCACCATGAATTTGTCGCCCCTCCCGAACCCGGCGAAAGCGGCCTGATCGCCTGGCTGCACGCGCTGATCGACTGGATGGTCGGCCTCGGTACGCCGCTGGCCCTGGGCCTGGTGCTGCTCGCCTCGGGTCTTGCCGTTGCAAGTTATTTTGCGGTCAGGGTGGTCTGGCGGATCTATCTGATACGTGCCTGGCATCATCGCAGACAGCGGCTTGCCTCATGAACTACGAAAGAAATACCGATGATGTCCTGCGCCGCGCAAGGCATTCGATTGTCGTCGCCCTGACTTCATTTTCCATCGTCATGGTGGCGGGCACTTTCGGCTACAAGCAGTTCGCCGGCGCCGAGTCGAACTGGATGGATGCCATTTACATGACATTCCTGATGGTTGCCACCATCGGCTACGGCGCCGGAGTGGACATCTATCATCACCCTGAACGCGAGCTATTCACTATGGCGGTGGCCTTTTCCGGCATCGGCATCATGACCTATTTCTTTTCAAGCGTAACGGCGCTGGTGCTGGCCAGTGACTTTGACAAATCAATGCGGAGACGACGCATGGACAAGATGATGAAAAAGGTTAAAGGCCACTACATCCTGTGCGGCTTCGGCCGTGTCGGACGCAACGTGGCCGCCGAACTGGAAGCCACCAACCATCACTACGTCGCCATCGACGAAAACATGGAACTGCTGGAATCGCATGCCGAGAAGAAGCCGGGCATGCTCTACCTTCAGGGCGATGCTTCCGACGACGATCTGCTGATCAGCGCCAAC
>JANXRC010000258.1 GCA_025353195.1 Rhodocyclaceae bacterium | reverse complement strand
GGTTTTGTGAAAAAAGGATAGTACCGCCGAACAATCCCCCATCGAAGCAAGGAACATGAATGCCGGCTGCGAATCCATGGAATTCCTTGTTCAGCATCAGCGGGACTACTATTTTGACATGCGTGCATTGAGCACTGCCTTGATTCGGAACAGCTCCCAAAAGGCCGGATGCATCTTTCTATCCCCAGCTTCCCATTGCTGCCACACCCGGCACGTTGAGTGCACCATGAGCGCCGCCTGCGCTTGGCTGATTCCAAGCAGTTTTCGAGCCGCCCGAATCTCAGTGGGTGTGGGATATCCAGTAGCAGCCATCGTGGCAAACAGGATTGATAACGCTTTTACTATACGCGCATTGCGCGTATAGTAAAAACGAGATGAATGACGTGCTGGAGTACCCAATGGAGCGAATGGTTCTTGCATCTGTATTGCTGGTCGTACCAGGGATGACCCTGATCTATCTGGCTGCCCGATTGATGACTGTCGCCGTGAAGCTGTTTCGAACGGGGCATGTCGTCGAGTCGCTTCTGCTCGTCGTTGCATCGCTTGTGGCCGCCACTTTGGTAGCGATGTTCGGCAACGAAAAAACCATCCTGGTCGCTGCCCTGCTCTCCTGGGCTTTTCTGGCAGCCGCATTTATTCGCTTTGTGCTTCGAAACGATGTGGACCTGATGACTCGAAAAGTGCATAGCGGGTTGCCATGCAACGATAGCGATCCGAATTCATTGACCTTTTCTGGTGTTGGCCCCGGCTTCCAGGGATTTGGGATGTATGCACACGGTGTGCGCGTCAGCAACGAACCGATCGATGACAACTCGTATTGAATTGTAGCGGATGACTTTTGAAAAAGGTCTGATTCCCTTTATCCCGACCCAGTAGCCTGGAAAGACGAAAAGCGCACAAAAGTGCACTGAGTAGAAATAGCTTTTTTCGTTTCCCACCGGTAGGATTCAAATCGTCTGCCGAGTCGCGGTAACGCGCTCGGAAACGTGTGGTAGCTGGCCACTCAAAACAAACAGCATTTGAGAGACTGTCCGTGGCTTCTAGGCTGCGGCTGTCATTGGAAGTGATCGAGTCAATGCGCTCGATCGAACGTAGGACGTGACTGGTATGTAGTTGCCGAGTCACTGTGGCTTGAATGTTCCTTGACTCGGATGTCTTCTGGCATCTGAATCCCTGACTGAAAATGGGCAGGCGTCTGATCGGGATCGCGTCGCTCGATGTACCCGTCGTGTTTTCGCGCCTTCTTTGAATTGGTAGTCCCCAAAGAGACGGTAGCGCATAGCAAATGCCGCAAACCAGCACGTGACGGGCTTTCCCAGCCGCTGACAGTTACACCAGCGCGCACTAAAACCCGACCTAAAACTCCCTCGTAGCTCGATAACGGGGACCACCCCTGGTGGTCAGCAGTCATGGTGACCTGTCATCCACGCTTCGAGAATGAGGAAGTTTTCGAGAATCACACGCAACGTGCCGCTGGCCACCATGCCGACAGCCGTCCCCCTGCCGGGCGCAAACCCCTAGCGATGGTGCACGAACGCGAATACGGGCGCGAGGCCAGCCCAATTCCTGCCTCACCTGGTCGTGACTGACGACCAGCACTCCGCGGTGCCCGGCCGAATCCGGGTTAACACTCACCACTTGGATGGCGGGGATCGGAGTGCGGCTGGACCCCGGAAGATCGATGGGCGCCCGATGTGAGTCCCCAGCTTCGATCCCTGCCAACAAGTGGCCGGCGTACAACCATCCGTCGCGGTGCACATGCACCTATGAGGCGTCTCGTGCGAGATGCTGGCGCAGTTTTATTGAAAACAAGGAGACGAAATGAGCAAATACCCGACCAGCCGGAACTTCGGTTTTGGCAAGCAGATTGAGTGGGCCGGCCGTAAGGCCCTGGAACAGTATTACGGCAATGGTCACTATTCGACAGTGAATACGCATGCCCAGCATTGGGAACTGTTTTGTCGCTGGATTCGCGAGACCCGCGACATAAGCGACGCGCGCGAAATCACCCAAGACGTCCTGGAATACTACGCCGACATGCTCAGCGAACGGGTCAAGGATGAGACCATGGATGTCGCTTATGCGCAGAACTTGATATCCAGTGTCAATATTACTTTGGAGGCGATGCGCGGCGTAATGCCGATTCGCATTCAATCGCCCTCGGAATGGGTTGGTCGGCGCTGTACTTTTCGAGAGATACCTCCGACAGGTTACGACTGGGAACAGGTTAACGCTGCCGCAGAACATCTCCAAAAAGTAGGACTACCGCGTGCAAGACTGGCTGTCCTGCTATGTCGCCGATTTGGCTTGCGCCTGCGTGAAGCTGTGCTGGGCAATATCGCTGACTGGATACGCCAAGCACGCGAAAAGGGTGCGATCGACGTACGCAAAGGTACCAAGGGCGGGCGAGGCAATGAGGTGGAACGCTGGGTCCCTTGCAACACGGATGGCTGTCATCTGCTCGCTGAAGTAGAGCATGTCTGTAAGTCCCTTGGTTGTGGCGCCAACATGCTGCTTCCCGATGAAACGTATAACAGTTTCGTGAACAACGGCGAGATCAATCTGGCGCGAACGCATCTTCACAAGCTTGGCATCAAGGGGTATCACGACCTGCGTGCATCCTGGGCCTGTGAGCGTTTCCAGCAGCTGAACGGTCATCCGGCGCCGATCTTCGATCCAACAACAAGGTGCAAACATCGAAAGCATTGGGAAACGGAAAATATCCTTACCCGGGAACTTGGGCATGACCGTACCGAAATCGTGCAAGCGTACATCGGGGCACGAGCATTGGTCTGGAAAAACCGGTGCACATTTCCCTAATCCTCAAACGCGCCATGCCGGGGTCTCGTGCCAGCATCAATGGACACATTGAGCGTGGCGAACGCATCGCCGATGCGATTCGGGAACGCTTCGCTGTAGGCGAGCCGCACCAGTGGCAGGCCAAGCATGTGCGCTGGGTACTTGATCGATGGGCGCAGCCGCTCTCCATCAGCACGCGGTACGACTACTGGCGCACCGCACGGGCGCTCGCGTCGGCCTTGGGGCATTGGCCAGACTGGGCGCCGCATCTACAGGGCCCATGGTGCAGAAAGGGAATAGGCGGAAGGCCGGCCAAGCTGTCGCAACCGCGAATTACATCAGGCAGTTCTGATGGCTGATCCAAACGGGATCATTTTTTTGATTTACATCGATCCAATTGATCTTGTAGCACGCCAGTCCACCGCCAGCGAACGTCTGATCAAAGGATTGATGATGCCGATGCCCACCGACGCCCGCTAGCCGACTGCTAGTCGACCACAGCCTGCATACCGGAAATGTCCGGCCGATCAGTCGCTCATCTGACTAACGATCCAGACCCCACAGTACGCGCTGATGGCAGCCGCACCCGTCTTCACGAAAGTTTGTAATACCCCCATCGTGTGCGCTTTTGACGCCGACTTTCGAGATGCGGCCTGATACAAATTCGGCATGGAAGAATCCATGCCGCCTACCGTCTATGCGCCACGTCTGGCAAGCATGCGTGTCGCCAGTCGAGAAAGGATTGCACATGAGCAGCAGGAAGTCGCTGGCAAGAAGTCGGTGTTCGCGATATGCGGCGTTCCCGATTTGCCTTTCAAGGATGATCTGGCGACGATGGAGGCGGCGATTTTCACGCTGTCGACCAAGAAGGATCTCAGGGTATGGCGATGGACCTCAACTGATGGCAAGAAATGCGTCGAGGTTGCTCCCAGCGTCTACGGCCGCGCCACGATTTACGACAAGGACGTATTGATCTACTTGGTAAGTCACCTCGTGGCAGCCTTCAATCGCGGCGAAATTCCCTCTCGCACCGTCTGCTTCACGGGCTATCACTATCTCAAGACGACGGGCAAAAACACCTGGTCGGATGATTACCGGCGGTTGAAGCAAACCCTGGATCGGTTGCGTGGCACCACCATCAAGACCGACATCAAGACTGGCGGTCGACAAATCACCCGATCCTTTGGCCTGATTGACTCATGGCAGGTCGTCGAGGATATGCGAAATGAGTCAAGAACCGTCGCCATTCAGCTTACGATCTCGGAGTGGCTGTACAACGCGATCAAGGCCAACGAAATATTGACCATCAACTCCGCCTATTTTCGACTTCGGAAGCCCCTGGAACGGCGGATCTACGAGATCGCCCGAAAACATGTCGGCAAACAGGGCATGTGGGAAATCAGCCTGGATGCGCTGCGCAGCAAATGTGGCAGCACTATCGAGAGGTCACGTCAATTTCGCGCCGAAGTGAGCAAGATCGCCGAAGCTGATACGCTGCCCGACTACCGGGTGGCTGTAGTCCCCAACGACAAGGTCCGGTTCATTGGTCGCGACACTACGCAGATCCTGAATCGGCTAACCAAAATCCAAAAATAGGCTGTGGATACAGATATCCCCATCGGGGTTTCACACGCGCAACGCACGGGGTTTCACGCGCGCTTTTATCGGGGGGTCACACGCGGAGCCTATCGGGGTTTCACACGCGCAAATGACTTGCGAAGCCTTGTGCTGCAATGATCTCCATTTCATTAACACGCGCGCGCGGGTTAACTTGGTTAACTTGTAAACAGAAAAGCAGCGCCCGTAGTCACTGGCGACAGCGTCACCAATACTGCCGGATGTAGCTATACGCTTTCTCGAACAGTTGCATGCAGTGCAGACCAAAATCAGTTCGTGGCGCTCCGAGCAACGCCATCCAGCAGCTTGATGAAATTCCGCTTCGGCTTGAACTGCACGCGCAGCTCGGCCAGGTAGTCGCCGAATTGCGGTAGCTGTTTCTGCGCTTTCATCAAGCCACCTACCTTGCGAATCAGCTTGATCGCCTCGTCGTAAGCAGCATTGTTGGTCTGCTCGACGATGAGCGGCACGACGCGACGGTAGAGGCTGATCGCGTCACCTGGGCGCGCGGATTCGAGCTTCCCGGCCAGCGTGATCAGCAGGCTGCGATCGCACGTGCCTTCATGCGCGGCC
>JANXRC010000210.1 GCA_025353195.1 Rhodocyclaceae bacterium | reverse complement strand
CTGGCCGTCCCCGGCGGGATCGCGGACTTGCTGGACTACAGGAACCGTCGGCCAATGAAGCAGCATCGTGAGATAACGCCGCGCCCGGAACTTCTGCCGCAGTTGTCGGGAGAGCATCGCGACAGTGCGGCGATCGTGCTTTCGGACATCAAGCTGAATTTTGGCGGTGTGCGCGCGATCGATGGGCTCAGCCTCGAGATCCGATCGGGCGAGGTGCATGGGTTGATCGGCCCCAATGGCAGCGGCAAAACGACGGCCCTGAACGTGATCTCGGGGTACTATCGACCGTCATCCGGCGGAGCCACATTGAATGGCATCGACCTGCCGTTCAAGGCACCACACACGCGTGCGGGATACGGCATAGCACGCACCTTCCAGACGCCACGCCTGATCGGTGGTGCCTCCGTGATCGAAAATGTCATGATTGGCGGCACCTACGATGGCGAAGGCAGCTTTGTCGAATCGATGATGGCGTTGCCGCGCCACCGTCGCGACGAGGCCCACATCAAAGCCGCGGCGATACGGGCGCTCGAAACCGTCGGGCTGGACCAACTCGCGGCAGTGCGCGCTGACCGCCTGCAACACAGCGAGTTACGATTCATGGAGATCGCCCGCGCGTTGATGTTGCGCCCAGCGTTCCTGATGCTCGACGAACCGGCAGCCGGCCTTTCCGCAGAAGAAATCCGCCGCCTCGGCGCACTGATCAAGGCTATTAGCCGGGTGGGTACCGGCGTGCTGCTGGTCGAGCATCATGCCGACCTGATCTTCGATATCTGCGATCGCGTAACGGTGCTCAACCTGGGAAAAGTGCTGGCGGCCGGCACGCCCGCCGAGATCCGCTCACATCGGGAGGTGGTCATTGCCTATCTCGGATCCTGAGCCTCTTTTGCAGGTCACCGGCCTTTCGGCCAGCTACGGCAATATCCGCGTGCTGAATGGCATCGACCTCACCGTCGGGGCCGGTGAGATCGTGGCCCTGCTCGGCCCCAACGGCGCCGGCAAGAGCACGCTGCTGAAGGCGATGATGGGCCTGGTGCCGACCACGCAGGGCAGCGTCAGCCTCGACGGCTTCCCGCTTACCGGCCGCGCCACCTGGGACATGGCCAGCCTCGGCCTGGCGCTGATTCCCGAAGGGCGCATGGTGTTCCGCGACATGACGGTGGAAGAGAACCTGGCCATGGGCGCCTTCCCCAAGCCGCATCGCGCCGCGCTGGGGCGTAACCTGGAACGCGTCTTCGGCCTCTTCCCCAAGCTCAAGGAACGGCGCCGCCAGTTCGCCGGCTCGCTGTCCGGCGGCGAGTCGCAGATGCTGGCGATGGGCCGCGGCCTGATGTCCGAGCCGCGCCTGCTGCTGATCGACGAGCCATCGCTGGGCCTGGCGCCGGTGATCGTGCGCGAAATCTTCGACATCCTGCGCGGGCTCAAAGCACAGGGCGTGACCATCGTCCTGGTCGAGCAGAACACCCACATGGCGCTGGGGCTGGCCGACGGCGTTTACCTGATGCGCGCAGGCCGGGTGATCCTCGCCGAACGAGCCGCGGCGGTCGATCTCGACCACCTGCACGACCTCTATTTCGCCCGCGAGGGCGCCGCCGGTATTGCTGAATGAGCCACGCTACCGAACAGCGCCAGGCCGAGGTGGCGGCCATGTTCGAGCGCCATGGCCCGGCCTATCGCTGGTGGGCGGTGCTCACCGTGATGCTCGGCACCGTTTCGGCGATCATGGAAGCGACGGTGGTCAATGTCGCGCTGCCGGAAATCATTCGCGTGTTTCAGGTCGGCCACGATCAGGTGCAGATCCTCTCCACCGGTTTTCTCGCCGCCACCACGGCCTCGATGCTGCTGGCGACCTGGGCCATGCAGCGCTTCGGCATTCGCCGCACATTTGTCGGCGCGCTGATGCTGCTGGTGACGTTCTCGGTGCTCGCCGCGCTCAGCGATCGCTTCGAACTGCTGGCGCTGTGCCGCATCGGCCAGGGCAGCATCGCCGGCCTGATCCAGCCGCTGGCCATGCTGGTCATCATCGACGTCTTCCCGCTGCAGGAACGCGGCCGGGCAATGGGCGCCTATGGCCTTGGCATCGTTCTGTCGCCTGCCGTGGGGCCGGCGGCGGGCGGACTGCTGGTCGATCACTTCGGCTGGCGCGCGGTGTTCCTGGTCACCGTGCCGCTGTGCCTGGCGGCCATTGCGCTGGCGCCGCGCTTCGTCATCGCCGGCCGACCGCTGCCCGGAGCGCACATGCGGCCCTTCGACGTGATCGGACTGGTCCTGGTGGTGACCGCGCTGTGCGCACTGCTGGGTGGCCTGGCTGCGCTGATCCGGGAGCCGCTGTTGGGTGGCGCAGCCGTTGCGCTCGGTATCACGCTGGCGGTGGCTTTCGTGGTGTGGGAGCGCAGCACGCTGCATCCGCTGCTGGACTTCAGCATCTTCCGCGAAGCCGGCTTCGGTGCGGCGGTGCTGGTAGCGGCGTCCTATGGCGTCGGCATTTACGGTTCGACCTATCTGGCGCCGATCTTCGCCCAGATCGGCGCCGGTTTCTCGGCCTACGAGGCCGGCCTGATGCTGGTGCCGGGCGGCGCCGTTCTGGCGATCGTGCTGCTGCAGGCCGGGCGGCTGGCGGATCGCTTTCCGCCCAACCGGGTGGCCATGGCGGGGCTGGCTTTCTTCTCCGTATCGGCCATCCTGATGGGTGTTTCTTCGCGCGCCACCGGCTTCTGGCTGCTCGCGCTATGGGTTGCAATCGGCCGCGTCGGCCTCGGCCTGATCATTCCCGGGCTGAATGCCGGCGCCTTGCGGCTGCTGCCCTACGGTACCGAGGCGGCCGGTTCGGCCTCGATCAATTTCTTTCGCCAACTCGGCGGCGCGCTCGGCGTCACGCTGCTGGCATTGTTTCTCGAAGGGCGCGAGCGCCAACTGGACGCCGTGCACGGTCTGCAACCGATGCAGGAAGGCTTCTTCCTGATCGCCTTCGTCTACTGTTTGGCGATGGTCCCGGCCTGGCTGATGACCGGCCGGGACCATCGCCCCCTGTCCGCTTAGGAGACTCCATGTCGCTGCCCAAAGTCCTGCTAGACAATCTTGCGCTGCCGGTGATCGGCGCGCCGATGTTCATCGTCTCCCAGCCACAACTGGTGCTGGCGCAATGCATGGCCGGCATCGTCGGCTCCTTCCCGGCCTTGAACGCCAGGCCCCGGGAACTGCTCGACGAATGGCTGGGCATGATGACGACCGAGATCGACGCCGCGCGCCGCGCCGATCCGGGCCGCAAGATCGGACCCTACGCGGTGAACCAGATCGTCCATCACTCCAACGACCGCCTCGATCACGACGTCGCGCTGTGCGTCAAGCACAAGGTGCCGATGGTCATCACCAGCCTGCGCGCGCCGGGCGACGTGGTCAGGGAAGTGCATGCCTACGGCGGCATCGTGTTCCACGACGTGATCAACGTGCGCCATGCGCAAAAGGCCCTGGAAGCCGGCGTCGATGGCCTGATCCTGGTCGCGGCGGGCGCCGGCGGCCATGCCGGCACGCTCAGTCCGTTTGCGCTGGTATCCGAGGTGCGGCGCTTCTGGGACGGGCCGATCGCGCTGTCCGGCGCGATCACGCGCGGCGAGCAGATCCTGGCGGCGCAGGCCATGGGCGCCGACTTGGCCTACATGGGGACGCGCTTCATCCCGACGCCGGAAGCTAATGCGGTGGATGGCTACAAGCAGATGATCCTCGACAGTAGCGCGGCAGACGTCCTCTACACCCCCTATTTCACCGGCGTGCATGGCAACTACCTGCGGCCGAGCATTGCGGCGCAGGGGTTGGACCCCGACAACCTGCCGCCGCGCGACAAGAGCAGCATGAGCTTTGGTTCCGACCGGACCAAGGCCTGGCGCGACATCTGGGGTGTCGGCCAGGGAATCGGTTCGATCGACCGGATTCTTCCCGTAAGTGAAGTGGTGGCGCAACTCGGCCGTGAATACCGGACCGCCCGCGATGCGCTATGCGCGCAATATGCATTAGAGGACTGACATGAGCAAACAGAACAAGGTCGCCGCAGTTCCCGCCGTAGTTGCCACCAAGGTCGCCGCCAAGGCCGCCGGCAAGGAAGACCGCCATTTCGTCACCGCGCTGGCGCGCGGGCTCTCGGTGCTGTCCTGCTTTAGTTCCGGCGAGAAACTGCTCGGCAACCTGGACATCGCCAAACGCTGCAAGCTACCGAAATCGACGGTCTCGCGCCTGACTTACACGCTGACCAAGCTCGGCTACCTGGTGTTCGTCGAGGACAACGGAAAATACCGCCTGGGTACCTCGACGCTGGCGCTGGGCAGCGCCATGCTGGCGCGCCTCGACGTGCGCGATCTGTCGCGGCCGCTGATGCAGGAACTCGCCGACTTTTCCAAGGGCATGGTTTCGCTGGGCAGCCGCGACCGTCTGTCGATGATCTATGTCGGCAATGCGCGCAGTTCGGCGGCGCTGACGCTGTCGCTGGATGTCGGTTCGCGCATCCCGATCGCCACCACGGCGATGGGCCGTGCCTATCTGGCGATGATTCCCGAGCGCGAACGCGAGGACATCATCGAGCGCATCCGGGACCTCGACGAAGTGGCCTGGCCGGCGATCCGTGCCGGCATCGAACGGGCGCTGAAGGAATATCGCGAGACCGGTTGCGTTACTTCCTTCGGCGAATGGCAGGCCGATGTCAATGCCATTGCCGTGCCGTTGCGCCCCGGCGGCGGCCTGCCGCCGATGGCCATCAACTGCGGCGGCCCGGCGTTCACGCTGTCGAAGGAGTTTCTGCTCAATGAAGTCCGGCCGAAGCTGCTGGAACTGGTCAGGCAGTTGGAGGCTTCGTTGGGGATGCGCGGCTAGCGTCCATTCAACCGCTCCGGATCAGCCCGGCGGCGCGACATCATCCGCGAAATCGCCGTCCCGCCGGCGCCGACTCTTGCGGGTCATTGAATGCAATAGGTCCCCACGACGGCGACAATGCCGAACATGACCAAGAACATGAGGTCTGGCAAACCGTGCCGCACTTCCGTCATCAACGAAGCCAAATGAGTGTAATATTCCAAGTGAATCGGGACGGAAACCGGGCGGGAATCAGGGAGAGATGCGAAAACTCAAGGAAATTGTCGCCGGTCGCGAACCGATCACGGTGACGGCGGACCGGAGTGTCTGGCATGCGGCGAAGCTAATGGCCAAGAAGCACGTAGGCGCGGTTCTGGTCGTTGAAGGCAGCAAATTGCGCGGCATTCTGACTGAACGCGATATCCTCAATCGCGTGATTGTCCCCAAACTCGATCCGGCAACGGTGAAGGTAGGGGAGGTCATGACACCCGATCCGGTGAGCTTGTCGCCGGACAAACTCTCCTGTCACGCGATGGCCCTGATGACAAGCGGCGGCTTTCGCCATACGCCGGTGGTGAAGAGTGGCGAGGTCGTTGGGGTTGTTTCGATTCGGGACGCCATCAGCGAGGAACATGACGAACTCGAACGCTTGAACAAGATGCTTATGAATTTCGCCCGCCACAATCCATGAATGTGATGGATGCCGCGGATCAAAGGGGACCGGGCTCAAACGGCCGAAAGTCGGCGCCGGCGAGACAGCGAGAGCATCTGAGGTCGGACGAAGCATTCAGGCGAGCCGCTTTCCGGGCATCGTCTCAGAAGGAATGATTGGATGTGTGCCGTGCTTAAGGTTCTGCTCGTGTTCCTGTCCGCATCGCTGGTGCCAGCGGCGAGTCTGGCGCAGGTCGAAGTCAGGGAGATCAGCACGCGCCCGGGCGTCACCTTGCGTTTTATCTATGCAAAGGCAGTAAATCCGGTTGCCAGCGCGGTGCTGTTCCAGGGCGGCGGCGGCAATATCGGGATCTTCCCCAATGGTTCAATGCGTTCCGAAAACTTCCTGTCTGGCGGCGCTGGAAGATTCACCGGGAACGGCATCAGCGTCGTGATCCCGGATGTGCCGTCGGACCGCCGTACCCTCGACGACTTCCGCAATACGGCCGAGCATGCGCAAGACAATGCCGCATTGATCGAATTCCTCAGGCAGCAAGCCAAGGTTCCCGTCTGGGCGATCGGCACCAGCAACGGTTCGCTGTCGGCTGCAGCGGCGTCGACCTTCCTGAAGGAAAAGGGGCCGGACGGCTTGGTACTTACCTCCTCGGTTACCTCCGCCCCGGTGGCGGCAGCGCATTCCGTCATGGCGGCGCCCCTGTATGAAGTGAGGGTGCCGGTACTGTTGGTTCACCACAAGCAGGATGGCTGCCGGATCACGCCCTTCGACGCAATGCCGGGACTTGCCGCGGCGCTCAAATCGGCAAAAAAGGTCGAACTGCTTGCCGAGGAAGGTGGCTCGGCGACCGGTAATCCCTGTTACACCGGCCACCATCAGTTCCTGGGAATCGAAGCGGCTGTCACCAAAGACATTGCGGACTGGATCAAGCGCTATCAATCCGGGACCGCGCAGTAGGGCGCGCCGAGCGCTTCAGCTTCGCACCGATTTCCGGGCCGCCACGCCGCGCCGCCGGCGCCGGCCAGAAGCCTTCCGGCCCTTCAGTGTGCTATCGCACAGAGCCGCCGGGCGCGCGAGTGCACGATGGGTACCGACAATGCGGATTCGTCGATACGCCTTGTCTGTCCACCACTTCGACGCTCAGCGCATTTGCCTCATGCGGCCTGCCTTCAGTACATCCGGCCCGCCGCGCAGTCCATTCCAATCCAGGTTTGAGTCTGAGCGATCGGTTTTGACGTTGAATCCGAAATCAAA
>JANXRC010000198.1 GCA_025353195.1 Rhodocyclaceae bacterium | reverse complement strand
AACCAACGAAGGCCGCCACCAGGAACGCGAGTCGATCCACCGTGACATGGCGGCGGTGACGAGACAGTACAGCACGACCGCGATTGCAGCGGAGTTCCGCAAGGCGACCATCCCGCATGCGCCGATCCACGACATTCCGGCGGTCCGCGAGATGCCAGCCGTCAGCAGCCGACTGACGACGACCCGGGCGCCCGACGGCAAGACGATACGCATGCAGCCCATGGCGGTCGACGTGCCGGGAGTAGCGACCGAACTGAGGTTTCCCGCCAAGTACGGACAGGACACCCTGTCGATACTGAGTGAAGCAGGCTTCACCGCGGCAGATTGCGCGCGCCTGAAGAATCAGGGCATCATTGCTGGTTGAGGAGCAAAATCCATCTCATGCAGTTCGCAGCAAGCGACTTTTGTACAACATCAATCAAGGAGGAGACACCATGATCAAAAGAAAACTTCTGCTGGCCCTGTCGGGGCTGGCGCTGGCCGCATCGATGTCGGTGCAGGCGCAGGTCAAGATCGGCGTAATGGCATCATCGACCGGGCCGATAGCATTCGTCGGCATTCCGCAGAAGAACGCGGTCGCCCTGCTGCCGAAAAAGATTGGCGAGTACAGCATCGAGTACCTGGTCTTTGATGACGCCAGCGATCCGACACAAAGCGTGCAACTCACCAAGAAGCTGCTTGGCGAAAACAAGATTGACGCCCTGATCGGCCCGTCGGGCTCAGGCAATGCCATGGGCGTGCTGGCGTTCATGGCCGAGGGACAGACGCCCATGCTGGCGCCGGTCGGTACGTCCGCCGTCGTGCTGCCGATGGACGACAAGAAACGCTGGGTGTTCAAGACCCACCCCAATGACGACGTGATCAGCGAAGGCGTGGTCGCGGCGATGACCAAGCGCGGCGTCAAGACCGTCGGCTTCATAGGCCGCAACGATCCCTACGGCGAGAACTGGTACAAGACCTTTGCCCCGATGGCGGAAAAGGCCGGCATCAAGATCGTCGCCAACGAACGCTACAACCAGCAGGACACCAGTGTTGTGGCGCAAGCGCTCAAGCTGATAGCCGCCAAGCCCGACGCGATCTTCGTCGCCGGTGTTGCCGCTGACGCCGCCCTGCCGCATGCGCAACTGACCGACTCCGGCTACAAGGGTCCCATTTTCCAGACCCATGGCGCGGCTTCCGGTGCCTTCATCAAGATCGGCGGCAAGAAGGTCGAGGGAGCACTGATCGTCGGCCCACTGCTGGCTGTACCCAACGAAATTCCTGACAGCTTTCCAACCAAGAAGATTACCCTCGACATGGTCAACAGCTACGAGAAGCAGTTCGGCTCCCCCCCGCCGATTTTCGCCGCCGGCACCTATGACGCTGGCTTGCTGCTGATCCGGGCCATCCCGGAAGCCGGCAAGAAGGGCAAACCGGGCACGCAGGAATTCCGTACGGCGCTGCGCGATGCCCTGGAAGGCACCAAGGAAATGCTGGCTTCGCAGGGCGTCATCACCATGACGGCAAAGGATCACTCCGGCTTCGACCACCGCGGTCGGGTGCTGATGACCGTCAAGGATGGCAAGTTCGCGATGGTTCACGACTGACCGACCGGCCGCGCAGATCGACACTCGATCGCATCCTCGAGTCCGGCCAGCGCGGCCATCGCCAAGATCATCGCGGCCCCAACGACGGCCCGTTCATGACTCCCTCCTTCAGCATCTCGACGCTGCACAGAACCTGGTGGTGCACCACCACGCACGGTTCCCGACCATCCCTCCACCGCCCGGGCTGTTGAGCGCTGCGACCCCGTACGGGTCGCACATGTGACGGACGGCGCGCAATGTTGCACAAACGCGCGCGAACCAGCACAGAGGGGAAAACGGATGAATCTGGCAAATGTTTCACTCGAAGACAAATACCGGCTCGAGCACGGTCGCGTCTTCCTCACCGGCATGCAGGCTCTGGCACGCCTGCCCATGCTGCAACAGGCCATGGACCGCAGCGCCGGCCTGCATACCGCCGGCTATATCTCCGGCTATCGCGGCTCGCCGCTCGGCGGGCTGGACACCGCGCTGCACGCTGCCGAAGCATTTCTCAAAGCGCAGGACATCAAGTTCCAGCCGGGCGTCAACGAGGATCTTGCGGCAACCGCCGTATGGGGTACGCAGCAACTGAATTTCTTCCCGCAGCCGAAGTTCGACGGCATCTTCTCGATGTGGTACGGCAAGGGGCCGGGCGTCGACCGCTGCGGCGACGTGTTCAAGCATGCCAACCATGCCGGCACATCCAGGCATGGCGGCGTGCTGGTGATCGCCGGCGACGATCCTTCGGCGCGCTCCTCCGCCGTCGCGCACCAGAGCGAACACATGTTTTCCGCCTGCGGCATCCCGGTGTTGGCTCCCGCCGATCTGCAGGAGTATCTCGACTTCGGGCTGCACGGCTGGGCCATGTCGAGGTATTCCGGCTGCTGGGTGGCGATGAAGGTCACTTCCGATACCGCAGAGAGTTCGGCCACGGTCGAACTCGACCCCGGGCGCCTGAAGATCGTCATCCCCGGCGATTTCCACTTGCCGCCGGACGGCGTGAATATCCGCTGGCCCGATTCGCCTCTGGCACAGGAACACCGCCTGTTGGAGTTCAAGGTCTACGCCGCGATCGCCTATGCCCGTGCCAACCGGCTGAACCGGATCATCTTCGACAGCCCGCGACCGCGCCTCGGCATCATCGCCTGCGGCCGCGCCTATCTCGACGTGCGCCAGGCGCTCGACGACCTCGGCATCGACGAACGGTACGCCGCCGACATAGGCCTGCGCCTGTTCAAGGTGGGCATGCCCTGGCCGCTGGAAGCCGATTCGGTGCGTCATTTCGCCGAAGGCCTGGAGGAGATCCTGGTGGTCGAGGAGAAACGCCAGATCATCGAATACCAGTTGAAGGAAATGCTCTACAACTGGCGCGAAGACGTGCGCCCGCGCGTAGTCGGCAAATTTGACGAATCCGGCGAATGGCCGGTTCCGTTGAATCGCTGGCTGTTGCCGCCCACCGCCGAACTGACCCCGGCCATCGTCGCCCGCGCCATCGCCACGCGAATTGCTCGATTCCACACCTCGGAGCGCATCGCGGCCCATCTGGCCTTCCTCGACAACAAGGTAGAAGCCTTGTCCAGGCCGAGAGTGGCACTGGTGCGCACGCCCTACTTCTGTCCCGGCTGCCCGCATAATCAATCGACCAAGGTGCCCGAGGGCAGTTGCGCATTGGGCGGCGTCGGCTGCCATCTGATGGCCGTCACGATGGACCGCAGCACGGTGACCATTTCCCAGATGGGCGGCGAAGGTGCGGCGTGGCTGGGCGTTGCGGGCCACAGTGGCACCCAGCACATATTCGCCAACCTGGGCGACGGCACTTACTTCCACTCCGGGCTGCTGGCGATTCGCGCGGCGGTCGCCGGAAAGATCAACATTACCTACAAGCTGCTCTACAACGACGCCGTCGCCATGACCGGCGGCCAGCCGCTGGACGGCACGCTCACGGTGCCGCAGCTCACGCGGCAGCTGGCGGCGGAAGATGTGCAGCGCATCATCGTGGTGACCGACGAGCCGGAGAAGTACGCCAGCGTCACCGACTTTGCGCCCGGCATCGTCATCCGCCACCGCGACGAGCTTGACGCCACGCAACGCGAACTCCGCCAAACTCCCGGCGTCACGGCCCTGATCTATGACCAGACCTGCGCCGCCGAAAAGCGTCGCCGTCGCAAGCGCGGCCTCTTTCCGGATCCTGCGGTGCGCGTCTTCATCAACGAAATGGTTTGCGAGGGCTGCGGCGATTGCAGCGTCAAGTCCAACTGCCTCGCCGTCATTCCGGTAGAGACGGAATTCGGCCGCAAGCGCGCCATCGATCAGCATTCGTGCAACAAGGACTATTCCTGCGTAGCCGGCTTCTGTCCGAGCATCGTCACCGTGCACGGCGGCGCAGTACGCCGTGGCCGTGCACTCGAGTCCGGCCCCGCCGAGTTTGCCGATCTGCCGGAACCCGCGCCGGCCGAGTTGGCCGGCCCCTATGCCATTCTTGTCGCCGGCGTCGGCGGCACCGGCGTGGTGACCATCGGTGCCTTGCTGGGCATGGCCGCACATCTCGAAGGCAAGGGCGTCACGGTGCTCGACATGACCGGCCTGGCGCAGAAGGGCGGTGCCGTGATGTCGCACGTGCGGATCGCCGCTGAGCAGAGCCAGTTGCACTCGACGCGGATTGCCACCGGTGAAGCGATGCTCATCCTCGGCTGCGACATTGTCGTTTCCGTCAGCGATGACGCCCTCGCCAAGACCGCCGCCGGCAGGACGCAGGCCATCGTGAATACCGGGCAGACGATTACCGGCGAGTTCGTGCGCAATCCCGATCGCGGTTTCCCGGTGGGAGCCATGGAACAGTCGGTAATCGACGCGGTCGGTGCCGGCGCGGCAACGTTCATGGATGCCGGTCGGCTGGCCGAGCGGCTGATGGGAAATTCGATTGCCACCAACATCTTCATGCTCGGCTACGCCTTTCAGCGCGGCTTGATACCGCTGTCATCGGCGGCCCTGTTGCGCGCGATCGAACTGAACGGCGCCACGGTCGAGCAGAATCGCCGCGCCTTCTCCTGGGGCCGGCGCATGGCCGTCGATCCGCGTGGTGTCGAAGCGCTGGTCAGCGCAGGGGAAAGCAGCGCGCCGTCGCGCAAGCTGTCCGCCAGTCTCGACGAAATGGTCGAACGCCGCCGCGACTACCTGACCGCCTACCAGGATGCTGCCTACGCCGGGCGATATGCCGATCTCGTGGAACGAGTGCACAAGCGGGAAGCGGAAGTCGGCGCTGGTGGTACGGCGCTGACCGAGGCCGTCGCTCGTTACTACTTCAAGTTGCTGGCCTGCAAGGACGAATACGAAGTGGCGCGGCTGTTCGTCGATCCGGAATTCCAGCGCGCGCTGGCGGCGGGCTTCGAAGGGGATTACCGGCTGAACTTCCACGTCAGCTTGCCGTGGAGCCGCGGCGCCAAACCTGGCGACGAGCCGAAGAAGACCCGCTGCGGCCCCTGGTTGCTGCCGGCCATGAGTCTCCTCGCCGCCTTCAAGTTTCTGCGCGGGACGATGTTCGATCCTTTCGGCCGCAGTGCCGAACGCAGGCAGGAGAGGCAGCTCGTTGCCGACTACGAAGCGACCGTCACGCTGATCCTGGAAAAGCTGGGCCCGACCCGGACTGCCACGGCGATTGCGCTCGCCAGCGTACCGGAACACATCCGTGGCTATGGCCCGATCAAGGACCGGTCCATCGTCCACGCCAGGGCAGAACACGCGAGGTTGCTGGCGCGCTTCAGCAGCGAAGACATTAAAGAGATGGCGTAAGCCACCAGCATCGACACTCGGGCGAACCTGCCTGAACAGGAGGAGACGAGACATGGACATGAAGACAAAGGATCATCGCGTTCTGCTGGGCAACGAAGCCATATCCAGGGGGCTGGTGGAAGCCGGCTGCCAGTTCATGACCGCGTATCCGGGGACGCCGAGTTCGGAGATACTGCCGGCCGTGGTTGAGCTCAAGAACGAACTCGGACTCAGTGTGTATGCCGAATGGTCGACCAACGAGAAAGTCGCCCTGGAGACCGCCCTGGCCGCCGCCTACTCGGGCAAGCGCACCGCCGTGGCGATGAAGCAGGTGGGCCTCAACGTGGCGGCTGATCCGGCGCTTTCCGCGGCCTATGTCGGCGTGGTCGGCGGCTTGGTGCTGATCGTGGCCGACGATCCCGGACTGCACTCGTCGCAGACCGAGCAGGACTCACGCCTGTTCGCCCTGTTCGCGAAAATTCCCGCGCTCGACCCGTCCAGCCCGCAGGAAGCCAAGGACATGGTGGCGCAGGCCTTCGAGCTTTCCGAGCGCCATCAGATCGCGGTGATGCTGAGGCCCACGGTGCGCGTCTGTCACTCCGAACAGTCGATCGAATGCAAGCCGGTGCACGCGCCGGGTCGAAACGCCGAGTTCGAGAAGAATCCCCGCCGCTGGGCGGCAACGCCGCGCGCCAGAATGGCCTTGCACCAGCAGCTGAACCAGAAGCTGGCGGCGATCGAAAAGGAGTTCGAAACCTGGCCGGGCAATCGTGCCTTCTTCCCCACCGGCTCGACCACGCAACGCGCCCCGCTGGGCATTGTCGCGGCAGGCGTCAGTTATGCCTATCTCAGCGACCTGCTGCCGGCCCTCGGGCTGGCGGACCAGCTGCCGGTCCTGAAAATCGCCACGGCTTTCCCGCTGCCGCGCGCCCTGGTAGATGATTTTGCCAGCCGCTGCGAGCGCCTCATCGTGTTTGAAGAGACCGACGCCGCAGTCGAACTGCAGATCAGGCTGTCGATTCCGGTATGGGGCCGACTCACGGGGCATATTCCGTCGCATGGCGAACTGACCCCCGGCGTCATCGAAAAAATGCTGGCGGCGGCGGCCCGCGAAGCCGGCCTGACAGTCACGGCGCGTGCTGCCAACCGCATGCTGGAGGCGGTGGCCGGGCTTGAGCTGCCGATCCGGCGCCCGACCTTCTGTCCCGGTTGCGGCCATCGCTCCGTGTTCTACTCGTTGCGGCGGGCGTTTCCCGAGGCCATCTTCCCCGGCGACATCGGCTGCTACACCCTGGGGCTGAACCAGGGTTCGGTCGACACCGTGCACGACATGGGCGCCTCCATCTCCATGGCGTCGGGCTTCTACCATGCCTACGCCCAGGACGGCAAGACACCGCCGATCTTCGCCACCATCGGCGACGGCACCTTCTATCATTCCGGTGCGGCGGGACTGGAGAACGCCGTGTACAACGGCGCCCGCTTCGTCCTCTTGGTGCTGGACAACGGCACCACCGGAATGACCGGCATGCAGCCGACTCCCGAATTCGGCAAGACCGCCGACGGCCATGCGGGAGGCATAGTCAATCTGGAGGACCTGATCAGGGGCTGCGGCATCAACTACCTGGAACACGCCGACCCCCACGATCTGGCCACCTTCCAGCGCGTGCTGCTCGACGCGCTGGATCATAGCCGCGCCGAAGACGGAGGCGTTGCCGTGGTCCTCGCCCGCTATGCCTGCGTCACGCAGATGAAAGGGCTGGGTCCGGATCGGACGGCCGTCCCCGTCGAGGTGCACCACGGCGCGCGACCGCGTTCCGGAGGAATCCTCGCCGCGCTCGATCCGCAATGGATGCCGCGCCACCAGGACCAGTTGTCGCCCTGCTCGGAAGCCTGCCCTGCCGGCAACGACATCGAACGGCTGATGACCCTCGCCGCCGCCGACAACTGGGCGGAAGCCGCCCGGATCCTTTACGCGGAGCACCCCTTCCCATCAACCCTGGGCCGCGTCTGTCCGCACCCGTGCGAAAGCAAGTGCAATCGCGGCGCCTATGACGGCGCCCTGTCGATCAACGCCATTGAACGCATGGCCGGTGACCGCGGCCGTTCCGCCGCCGGATTTGCCACCCGCGCACCAGCGCTGGGCAAAACCGTGGCGGTGGTCGGCGGCGGCCCCTCGGGGCTGGCGGCCGCCTACCACCTCGCCCGCCTCGGCTATGGCGTCGAGATCTACGAAGCGTTGCCGGAAATCGGCGGCATGCTGCGCTGGGCGATCACCGAATACCGCCTGCCGGCCCGTGTGCTGCAAAGGGAACTCGAGGTATTCGATGCGCTCGGTGTCAGCGTGCACACCGGGATTCGCCTCGGCAAGGACATGGCCTGGTCGGAACTCGACCGCTTCGACGCCGTGTATCTGGCCACCGGCGCCTGGCAACAGCGGCGTTTGAAGATTGCCGGCGAAGACCGCGCGGGTGTTTTCAGCGGGCTCGATTATCTGTACCAGGTGCGCGCCGGCCAGACGCCCGAACTCGGCGCCCGCGTTGCAGTAGTCGGCGGTGGCAACACGGCGATCGACGCTGCCCGCACCGCCCGCCGCAAGGGCGCCGCAGTCGACGTCTATTACGACGTGCTGCTGGCCATTCCCGAGGAAGTCAGCACGGCTCGCGACGAAGGCATTGTCTTCCATCATGCGATCATGCCGGTCGGCTTCGAAGCCGGCGAGACAAGCACACTCAAGCTGCTGCTACGCGATCTGGCTGTGCCGAGCCCCGAGGCCGGCAAGCATGATGCGGTCTTCTTTACCGAAACCGTAGAGGCAGACAGCATCCTGATCTGCATCGGCGGCGACGCCGACCTGGCTTACCTCGGCCAGCCCGATCTGGCCGTTAATGGCCGGTTGGCGGTTGACGGATGGGGCCGCACCGAGCAGCCGCGCATCTTCGCCGGCGGCGACGCCTCGAGCGCGGGCGCCGGCACCGTGGTCGGCGCCATAAACGCCGGCAAGCGGGCCGCGCTGGCAATCCACGAGCGGCTGGGCGGCAAGACGCTCGACGCGCCGGCGCTGCAACTCGCCGCCGGCCCCGGGATCGCCACCAGCATCGCTTATGCGAGCGCGACCTGCCTGTCGGCACGCGCCAGCCAAGCGGCCGCGGTACCGGGCCCGCACGCCATCAAGCTGCAGTTCTTCCGCAAGGCGCCGCGAGCGGAAGCCCGGCATCGCGCACCGAACGATTCGATCTGGAA
>JANXRC010000180.1 GCA_025353195.1 Rhodocyclaceae bacterium | reverse complement strand
GTTCCTTCATCGCCGCGATGAATTCGCCGCGATCGACCCCGTCCGGCAGCAGCACCTGGAACATGTGCCAGTTGCTGTTGTCGAAATCCGCCGGGGGTAGTTCGAACCCGAGCGCCGGATCGATGCGGTCGAGGTAGTGTCGTGCGAGTTGGCGGCGGCGCAAGGTGAAGGCTGCCAGGTGCTTCATCTGGCCGAGGCCGATGGTGGCGGCGATGTCGGTCATGTTGAACTTGCCGCCCAGCACGTCGACATCCATGCCGCCGTCGGGGAAGCGTCGCACGCCTTGCAGGCGCAGGCGTTCGCAGAGGCCAGTGTCGATGTCGGCGGGCAGTACCAGCGCGCCGCCCTCGGAGGTGGTCAGGTTCTTGTTGGCGTGGAAGCTGAAGGAGACGAAATCGCGCATCCCACCGAACGAGGTGCCAATCGGTTGGCCGTTCCATGACGCGCCGAACGCTTGTGCAGCGTCCTCGATCACGCGCAAGTTGTATCGGCGTGCAATGGCATAGAGCCGGTCGCGATCCACCGGCAGGCCTGCAAGGTCAACCGGGATGATGGCCTTGGTCTGTGGCGTGATGGCTGCTTCCAACCGGTCGAGATCGATGTTGCGCGTGAGCGGGTCGACATCGACGAAGACCGGTGTGGCGCCGACTTCCAGTATCACGTTGGCCGTGGCGACCCAGGTCAGCGGAGTGGTAATCACCGTGTCGCCGGCGCCGACTCCTGCGAGGCGCAGCGCCACTTCCAGGGTTGCGGTGCCCGAGTTGAAAGCGCGCACCGGACGGCCACCGCAGTAGTCGGACAGGGCCGCCTCGAAGGCCAGCACCTTGGGACCGCTGGTAATCCATCCGGAGCGCAGCACCTTCGCCACCTCGGCTATGGTTTCCTCGTCGATCGAGGGGCGCGTGAAGGGAAGAAAGGTGGCGGTCATGACCGGGCGACGAGAAACACGCCGATGACGATGAAGCCGATGCCCAGCAGCTTTTGCGCCGCCAGCGGTTCGCCGAACCACTGCCAGGCAACGAAGGCATTGATCACGTAGCCGATCGACAGCATCGGGTAGGCGATCGACACGGGAGCCCGCGACAGCGCCATGATCCAGACCACCAGGCTGACCGCATAGCAGGCCATGCCGCCCATTATGTAAGGCTGGAAGGCCAGCTTGAGACCGATCGGCAGGATGTTGTCGGCATGAAATTCGAAATGCCCGACCACGTTGGTGCCGGCTTTCAGCAGCAATTGCGCGGCGGCGTTCAACAGCACGCCGGTGAGGATCAGGGAAAAGCTGACAGCGTTCATGGCTTTCTCACAATGACGCGACGGGTGTCGCGGATGACTTCGGTCATGGGCAATCCCTTTTCGCTCATTTGCTGCCAGATGGATGGCGACATCAGCGCCCAGGCGACGGGTGCCGCGCTCCATGCCCGCTCGAAGCCGGCGATATCGGGAATGAATTTTTGCGGCTCCTGGTCGATGCCGAAGCCCAGTTCGTCGCGATAGGCAACCATGGTGGTGGTTCGTTTCAGGTAGAACTGCAGGGTCTGGTCGTAGGTGTCTACGCTGAAGAACGGTGCGTCTTGCGGTACCTGCGAGCGGATCGTGGCGGCCACGTCGTGTGCCGAATTGACCGAGCCAAGGCTGTCGTGACCCAGCAGGAAGCCCTGCCCGAAGGCGAAGCCGCCGAACGCGAGAGCGACTACGGCGGCCATGCTGCGTCCCTGTCGCCCCAGCCGGACAGCCGCTATGCCGCCGATCAGCAGGGCGGCGGCTGCCGCGTACAGCCAGGGTTGATAGGCCTCGTAGAGCACGACCGGAACCGTTCCGCTGGCGAAGCGGGTGACGTAAGGCACCAGCAGCAGACAAGCGCCACCGACGACCACCGCCGGCAGCGCATGCCATGCGATGCGGCGGGAGGCGACGCGACCCGCCAGATGCAGCCCGATCAATGCAGCGAGCGCCGGAAAGATCGGCAGGATGTAGGAGGCCAGCTTGGAACTGGAGGCCGAAAAGAAGACGAAGACCAGCACGGCCCATACCAGCAGGAAACGCTGCGGCTGGAAACGGAGCCCGCCGTCGTGCCGGAAGCCCGCGGCCAGGCCCGGCAGAAGGCTGCCCAGCCAGGGCAGGATGCCGACCAGCAGGACGGGGATGAAGTACCAGATCGGCTGATAGCGGCCATGCGCCTTGGTCAGGAAGCGCTCGAAATGCTCGTGGATGAAAAAGAAGTGGGCGAATTCGGGATTGGCCAGCGATACCGCAATGAACCACGGCGCGGTGATCGCCAGCAACAGCAGCACGCCGCGCAACGGACGGATGCGCACGATGAAACCCCAGTCGCGCTGCCACAGCGCGTATGCCACGACAGTGGCCGCCGGCAGCACCAGTCCGATGAGGCCCTTGGAGAGTACCGCCAGTCCCAGCAGCGCCCAGGCGGCGTCCTGCCAGCGCCGACTTTCACTCGAATTTCCACCGGGGTTCGCATCGTCGCGCTGCGCCAGGCAAAGGGCGAACACCGCGGCGGCGAGAAAGAAACTGACGCCCATGTCCAGCGTATTGACGTGGCCGATCACGTTCCACAGGACGCTGCCGGCCAGCACCGCGGCGGCGATCAACCCGGCCTGGGGGCCGAACAGCTTCGCCGCGGCGAGGCCTGTGGCGAGCACGCCGAGGAAGCCGGTGAGCGCCGGCCACAGTCGCGCGGTCCAGTGATGTTCGCCAAAGGCGGTGAAGGCAGTGGCCGTGGCCCAGTACTGCAGCGCCGGCTTCTCGAAATACTTGATGCCATTCAGGCGCGGCGTCAGCCAATCGCCGGTGGACACCATCTCGCGCGGAATCTCGGCATAGCGACCTTCGTCGGGGTTGATCAGGCGGCGCTGCTCCAGCGTCCCGAACCAGGCCAGGGCGAAGGCCAGCAGCAGCGCGAGTAGCGGTCCGCGACGCAGTTCGCGCAGTTCTCTCAACTCGCGCATTCGATGATCAGTGCCGCCGCCACCTCGCGTCCTTCGGCCATGAGGACGTTGTAGGTGCGGCAGGCGGCGTAGCTGTCCATTACCTCGACGCCGATGCGCCGCTCGATCAGCGCTCGCATCAGGGCTGGAGCGGGGAAACGCTGGCGCGGCCCGGTACCGAGCAGGACAATCGGGCAGTTGAGTTCGGCCACTTGCCGCAGGTCGGCTTCCGTCAGATTGTCGAAGGCAGCAGGCGGCCAGTTTTCGATCAGGCGCTGCGGAGTCAGGAGGAAGCTTTTCGTCAGCCGGTGACCATTCACCGCGATGTGCTCGGCATCGTACGCGGTAATTGAAAGCAGACCGTCGGTGACGGGGGAATGCAGCTTCATTCGAGGCGGCTAAGTGGCATCTGGGTGGGCGGTTGTATCGGCGGCGAGATCGTCAAAGAACGGACCGTGGCAGAAGTGGCTGAAAGCCGCATCAAATCTGCATTTGCGGTGCAGCATGGGCTTCGGTAACATTATACATTTTACCGATGCTGCCCGTCCGGGTCGGCGTCATGCAGAAAGGATGGTTGCTTATGCAGCCCGTAACAAAATCCGCCAAGCTTGCCAACGTCTGCTACGACATTCGCGGGCCCGTGCTCGTGCGTGCCAAGCAGATGGAAGAGGAAGGTCACAAGATCATCAAGCTGAACATCGGCAATCTCGCCGCTTTCGGCTTCGATTCTCCCGAAGAGATCCAGCAGGACATGATCCGCAACCTGCCCGGCGCGGCCGGCTACGTCGATTCGAAAGGCATTTTTTCCGCGCGCAAGGCGGTGATGCATTACACGCAGCAGAAGCACATCAAGGGCGTGACGATCGAGGACATCTACATCGGCAACGGTGCCTCCGAACTGATCGTGATGGCCATGAATGCCTTGCTCGATACCGGTGACGAAGTCCTGGTGCCGGCCCCCGACTATCCGCTGTGGACCGCTGCCGTGAGCCTCTCCGGCGGCACGCCGCGCCACTACCTGTGCGACGAGGGCGCCGGCTGGCTGCCCGACCTGGCCGACATCCGCGCCAAGATCACGCCCAAGACGCGGGCGATCGTCGTCATCAACCCCAACAATCCGACCGGGGCCCTGTACCCCGATGACCTGCTGCAGGAGATCGTCGAAATCGCGCGGCAGAACGACCTGATCATCTATGCCGACGAGGTCTATGACAAGGTGCTTTACGATGGCGCGACCCACACCTCGATTGCCGCCCTGTCGGAGGACGTGCTGACGATTACCTTCAACAGCCTGTCGAAGAACTATCGTTGCTGCGGCTATCGCGCGGGTTGGCTGATCGTTTCCGGCGAAAAGAAGCATGCGCGCGATTACATCGACGGCCTCGACATACTGGCCTCGATGCGCCTGTGCGCCAACGTTCCGGGCCAGTGGGGCATCCAGACCGCGCTGGGCGGCTATCAGAGCATCGATGACCTCGTCGCACCGGGCGGGCGCATGTGCCGCCAGCGCGATGTCGCCCACGAACTGATCAATGCCATTCCCGGCGTCAGTTGCGTCAAGCCGAAGGCGTCGCTGTACATGTTCCCGCGCCTCGATCCCAGGATGTACCCGATCACCAATGATCAGAATTTCATCGCCGAACTGCTGGTGGCGGAAAAGGTCCTGCTGGTGCAGGGCACGGGATTCAACTGGCCGCATCCCGACCACTTCCGGCTGGTCTTTCTGCCGCATGAGGACGACCTGCGCGAGGCTGTTGGCCGCATCGCGCGTTTTCTCGACGGGTATCGCAAGCGCTATGGCAACTAAATCCACCGAACAGATCAAGCCGATCAACGTCGGTCTGCTCGGCATCGGCACCGTCGGCGGCGGCACATTTACCGTTCTGGCGCGCAACGAAGCCGAGATCACCCGCCGCGCCGGGCGCCCGATCCGCATTACCAAGGTGGCGGACAAAGACCTCGAGCTGGCGCGGCGGGTTACCGCCGGCCGGGCGCAGGTGACCGATGATGCCTTCGCGGTGGTCACCGATCCCGAGATCGACATCGTCGTCGAGCTGATCGGCGGCTGCGGCATTGCCAAGGAACTGGTGCTGAAGGCCATCGCCAACGGCAAGCACGTGGTGACGGCAAACAAGGCCCTGCTCGCGGTGCATGGCAACGAGATATTCGCCGCCGCGCACGAGAAGGGCGTCATGGTTGCCTTCGAGGCGGCGGTGGCGGGCGGCATCCCGATCATCAAGGCGGTGCGCGAGGGCCTCACGGCCAACCGGATCCAGTGGATCGCCGGCATCATCAACGGCACTACCAATTTCATCCTGTCCGAGATGCGCGACAAGGGCCTGCCCTTCGACGTCGTGCTCAAGGAAGCGCAGCGCCTGGGCTATGCCGAAGCCGATCCGACCTTCGACATCGAGGGTATCGACGCCGCGCACAAGATCACCATTCTTTCGGCGCTGGCCTTCGGCATCCCGATGCAGTTCGACAAGGCGCACGTCGAGGGCATCAGCCGGCTCGACGCCGACGACATCAAGTACGCCGAGCAACTGGGTTACCGCATCAAGCTGCTCGGCATTACCCGCCGTCGACCGGATGGGATCGAACTGCGCGTCCATCCGACGCTGATTCCGAGCAAGCGCCTGATCGCCAACGTCGAAGGTGCGATGAACGCCGTGCTGGTGCAAGGCGATGCCGTCGGCGCCACGCTTTACTACGGCAAGGGAGCCGGCGCCGAGCCTACCGCCTCGGCGGTGATCGCCGATCTGGTCGATGTCACCCGCATGCATACGGCCGATCCGGAGCATCGCGTGCCGCATTTGGCTTTCCAGCCCGGTGCGGTCGAAGACACGCCAATCCTGCCCCTCTCCGAAGTGGAAACCGGCTACTACCTGCGGCTGCGGGTGGAGGACAAGCCGGGCGTGCTGGCCGACATCACGCGCATCCTCGCCGACCAGCAGATTTCCATCGACGCCATGATCCAGCGCGAACCCGCCGAGGGCGAATCGCAGACCGACATCATCATGCTGACCCACGTCACGCGCGAGAAGAACGTGGATGCCGCGATTGCGAAGATCGAGGCCTTGCCGGTGGTGAAGAAGAAGGTGATTCGTCTGCGCATGGAGGAACTGGGTTGACATGAAGTACGTCTCCACGCGCGGCGGAGCAGAGCCGCAACAGTTCTGCGACATCCTGCTCGGCGGTCTGGCGCCGGATGGCGGGCTTTATCTGCCTGAAGAGTATCCGCAAGTGGCCGAGCGTCTCGCGGAATGGCGCACGCTTTCCTACGCGGAACTGGCCTTCGAGATTCTCTCGCTTTATGTCGATGACATTTCGGCAGCGGACTTGAAGGCCATCTGCGACAAGACCTACACGGCGCAGACGTACCGCTGGAGCCGCAATGCGGGCAAGGCTGCGGACATCGTGCCGCTGACTGCCCTGACTCCCGAATTCCATTTGCTGGAACTGTCCAACGGGCCGACGCTGGCCTTCAAGGACATGGCCATGCAGCTGCTGGGCAATCTGTTCGAGTACGTGCTGGACCGGCGTGGCGAGACCATCAATATCCTCGGCGCGACATCGGGCGATACCGGGTCGGCGGCCGAATATGCGATGCGGGGCAAGCACAATGTCCGCGTCTTCATGCTCTCGCCCAAGGGCCGGATGAGCGCCTTCCAGCGCGCGCAGATGTATTCGCTGCAGGATGCAAACATTTTCAACATTGCCGTGCGCGGTATGTTTGACGATGCCCAGGACATCGTCAAAGCGGTGTCCAACGATGCCGAATTCAAGGCGAGGTACAAGATCGGCGCGGTGAACTCGATCAACTGGGCGCGGGTGATGGCGCAGATCGTGTATTACTTCAAGGGCTATTTCGAGGCCACCCGGTCCAACGCGGAAGAAGTGGCGTTCTGCGTGCCGTCGGGAAATTTCGGCAACATCTGCGCCGGCCACATCGCGCGCATGATGGGCTTGCCGATCGCCCGCCTGGTGCTGGCCACCAATGAGAACGACGTGCTCGACGAGTTCTTCCGCAGCGGCGTTTATCGGCCCCGAGCCACGGCGGAGACGCACGTCACCTCCAGCCCGTCGATGGATATCTCCCGGGCTTCCAACTTCGAGCGTTTCATTTTCGATCTGGTCGGGCGCGACGCCGCCATCGTGCGCCAGTTGTGGCGCAAGGTCGATGCCGGCAACAGTTTCAGCCTTGCCGACGGTCCGCTGGCCGCGCGCCTGCCGGACTACGGTTTCGTTTCCGGCTGCAGCTCACACGCCGATCGCCTGGCGACGATCCGTGACGTGTGGCAGCGCTACGGGCTGATGATCGACACGCATACCGCCGACGGGGTCAAGGTGGCGCGCGAGCACTGCGTTGCAGGCGTGCCGATGATTGTGCTGGAAACCGCGCAGGCGGTTAAATTTGCGGAGACGATACGGGAAGCGCTGGGCCGCGATCCGGTGCGGCCGGCAGAACTCGAAGGCCTGGAAAACCTGCCACAGCGGGTTGAAGTGGTCGATGCGACTGTGGATCAGGTCAAGCGCATCATCAGTCGCGAGTGCTGATGCGATTCAGCCGGTGCCGCTGAGAGAAAATTCCCGAAGGGACGCGCCGCGCTGGCGGGACGACGAATTGCAGCCTGCAAACTACAGGTAGATAACCGCCGGGAACACCGTCACCGCCAGCACCAGTATCAGCCATTCCATGTTGTAGCGGGCCAGAAATCCCGTGAAATGCATGATCAGCACAACGATGGCGATCAGGTAGTAGAGGATGAAAAGCATTTTATTCTCCGTGGGCGACAACCATCGCGGAAAACCACAGACGGATGCCGATAGGCCGACTTTGCAAAGATTCTAGCATCAATGCCTGCCTGTCAAGGTCAGGCTCGCGGGTTTTAGTTTGAACGAAATTTCCTGTCCGCGCCGTGCTCGAGTGCCGCGGAAAGCGGCCTGCGCACGGCTATCGAGGGGCTGCTGGACGAGCTTTCCGCTGCGTCCGCCGCCGCCGATCATCAGGGTCTGGCCGCCGGTTACGGCGACGCCGACGACTTTGTCGCTCTTGGTCAAATCGATCAGCATCAGCCCCTTGCCCTTGGCCATTTGCCTGAGTTCGGCGAGCGGAAACAGCAGCAACCTGCCGCTCTCCGTGAGCACGGCTACGGTGTCCCCCACCACGGGTGCCGGCGGCAGCGGCAGCTCGCCCTTGTCGAGTGCCAGGAAGGCTTTGCCGGCCTTGTTGCGGACGACCATGTCGGCCACGCTGGCGACAAAGCCATAGCCGTTCGACCCGGCTACCAGGTACTTGCTGTCCGGCACGGCGGTAAGCGCCAGCATTAGTTTGCCGCCCTCCTGGAAGTCGATCATGGTGTTCAGCGGCGCGCCGTCGCCGCGTCCGCCGGGAAGGTCCGAGACCCTCACGCTGTAGCTGCGGCCGTTGCTGTCGATCACGATCAGCGGCCAGACGGTTCTCGTTTCCGCCACCATCCAGGGGAAGTCGCCGGTCTTGTAGGTAATGCTCGCCGGGTCGATGCCATGCCCTTGTCGCGAGCGTACCCAGCCGTTCTTCGAGATGATGACCGTAACGGGTTCGTCGGGCGCGGCAATTTCGCCTTGCGAGATCGGCGTCACGGCTTCCATCAGGGTGCGGCGTGCGTCGCCGAAGCGCTTGCTGTCCTCGTTGATCTCTTTCAGGATCAGCTTGGTCATCTCATTGCGCGATTCGAGCAGGGTGGTGAGCAGTCCGTGCTCGGTGCGCAACTCGCCGAGTTCCTTCTCGATGCGGATGCCTTCCAGACGCGCCAACTGGCGCAAGCGGATTTCGAGAATGTCTTCGGCCTGGATATCCGTCAGGCCGAAGCGCGCGATCAGATCGGGCTTGGGTTCGTCGGATTCGCGGATGCAGCGGATCACTTGCTCGATGCGCAGGAATACCGTCATGCGCCCTTCGAGGATATGCACCCGGCGCAACACCTCGGCCAGCCGATGCCGGGTGCGGCGTTCCACGGTGGCGAAGCGGAAGGCGATCCATTCATGCAGGATGGTCAGCAGGTTCTTCTGCTGCGGGCGGCCATCGCGACCGACCATGGTCAGATTCACCGAAACGCTGGCTTCCAAACTGGTGTGCGCCAGCAGCACGGCCATGAACTCGTCCTGGGGAATGCGCGAACTCTTCGGCTCGAGCATGATGCGCACCGCCTGCTGGTCGCTGGATTCGTCGCGCACGCTGTCGAGCACGCCCAGCACCAAAGCCTTCATGTTCTTCTGTTCCTGGCTGACGTCCTTCTTGCCGGCGCGTGCCTGCGGATTGGTCAGGCCTTCGATCTCCGACAGCACCTGAGCCACCGAAACACCGTGCGGCAATTCGTACACGATCACGCGCCATTGGCCGCGCGCCAGCTCCTCGATGCGCCAGCGGGCGCGCATGCGCAGGCTGCCGCGGCCGCCGGCATAGGCATCGCGGATGTCGGCCGGGGTCGAGATCAGTTGCCCGCCGCCGGGGAAATCCGGTCCCGGCATCAGCGCCAGAACTTCTTCGAGCATCGCTTCGGGTTTCTTGATCAGCAGCCTTGCCGCTTCGGTCACTTCGCGCAGGTTATGCGGCGGAATCTCGGTCGCCATGCCGACCGCGATGCCCGAGGCGCCATTCAGCAGCACCACCGGCAGACGCGCCGGCATCAGTTGCGGCTCGGTCATCGAGCCGTCGTAGTTGGCAGTGAAGTCGACCGTGCCGCGGTCGATTTCTGCCAGCAGCAGTTCGGCGAAAGGCGTCAGGCGGCATTCGGTGTAGCGCATCGCCGCCGCGCCGTCACCGTCGCGCGAACCGAAGTTGCCCTGGCCGTCGACCAGCGGGTAGCGCAGCGTGAAATCCTGCGCCACGCGCACCATGGCGTCATAGACGCTGGTGTCGCCGTGCGGGTGGTATTTGCCGATCACGTCGCCGACCACGCGCGCGCTCTTGACGTGCTTGGCGCTGGCCGCCAGGCGCATCTCGTTCATGGCGTGCAGGATGCGCCGCTGCACCGGCTTGAGGCCGTCTTCCACCTGCGGCAAAGCGCGCGCCCGCACCACGCTCATGGCATAGGCGAGGTAGGCGCGCTCGGCGTAGCCGGCCAGCGGCAAGGAGCCGCCGTCGCCGCTTTCGGCAAAGAGAGTCGGCGCCGGCGGTACGGCGGGAGGCGGCGGGTTGGCCAATGCAGCGTCGGCGGCGTCGGCGACGGCTGGCTCATCGAACATGTCTGGGGTGTCGTTGTTCATGGCTATTGCAGAAACAGGCTCTCAAATATCGGCTTCGATCAGATGACCCTTTTCTTCCATCCAGGCCCGGCGCGAAGAGGCTTCGCCCTT